>NZ_JBIIOV010000092.1:0-13257 GCF_044342925.1 Mycobacterium sp.
GTCGCCGGCTGTGTCGACGATCCGGTGCCGGGTGCTGAAGGCCTGGTGGCGCTGCCGGATCTCGTCCAATGTGGCCGCGACGTGCGCACGGTCGTCGGGATGCTTGTGGGAGAGCACCAGATCGGTGGTCGGGGTGACGCTGCCCGGCGGGTATCCGTGCAGCGCCTGCACCTCCGGCGACCACTCCCAGCGGTCGTCGTCGAAGTAGAACCGGAACCAGCCGACGGCCCGGTGGGCGTCGGCGTCGACGTCCTGCTGGCCCTCGGAAAGCCGCATGTCGTACCCCCGATCCCTGTCGTGTTGGTCCCGATTTCTGTCGTGTTGGACGAAGTCCACCGTATCGCCGTCGTCTCGCGTCCACCTGTTGGTGCGGCTAACCAGCTGTGATTGGGGTGGCAGGTGTAACGAATCGCGGGCATAGTCGGACAAGACGTGTGTATGCCTTGTTCGCGAAGTGGAGGTGTGACGGTGGCGCGAAGCGGAGGTGTGACGGTGGCGCGATGCGGAGGTGCGGCGGTGGTCGGTAGTCGAGGGGTCCGCATGGCTGTCGGCGCGTTCGGTGTCGGCCTGGCGGCGCTGACCGCACCGGTGGCCGGCGCTGATCCCGCTCCGCCCGGCGAACCGGTCGTGCTGCCCGCTCCGGAAGCCCCAGCCGCCCCGGCAGCCCCAGCCGCTGCTCCGCTCACCCCGCCCGACGTGGTGTCGCACCTGCCCAGTCCGGAGAACCTCCCACCGGGCACGACCCTGGCCGCCCCGGAAAATCCCAAGCTGGGCTACCTGCGCGAGATCTGGCAGGCCGTCCGCGGCAAGGACGTGTCGGCCAGCGACGCGCTGCTACTGATCGCCCAGCGTCCGGGTGACCCCGGCAAGATCGCCGACAGCGTGCCCTCCAACCAAGGCCCGACGGCCCCGCCCGCGGTGGCACCCGATCAGGCTCCCCCCGCCCCGCCTGCTGAAACGCCCGCGCCGCCGGTGCCGGTACCACCCGTGCCGGCCGCGCCTGCTTCCTAAGCGGCGCCCAGGCTGACGACGACCTCGTTGCGGCGCCGGAACGGCAAGGTCCACGGCGGATCGTAGAACCACGCCATCGGCTCGCCGGCTGTCTGGACGTCGTTGTCCCGCAGGGTCTTCAGCAGTTCATCGGTGCGCGCGGCAATGACGTCCGGGCTGTAAGTGCCGGTGAAGCGAAGCACGGCCATCCGCTCGCCGGGAACCGTCACCAGGCTGACCCGCTCGTCGTTCGGAGTGGGCAGGGTGTCCATCGCGTGCTCCGAGGGCATGAAGAAGCGGATCGTCCACTGCCCGGTCGCGCTCTGCTGTGCGGCCACCGGCGCCGTCATGGCGATCTTCTGGCCCGACTGCTGGGCCACCGGTGCGGTCATCGCGATCTTGGTCTTGCCCTGGTTGCCGCCGAAGATGTAGCGGGCCAGCCGCCGGAAGCCCTCGTTGCGGGCGGCTTCCTCGTTGGCGTCGATGGTGGTTTCGGCCGCGATCCGGGGTCCGTAGCGGCGGATCTCGACGTCCCCGACCCGGCGTTCCACCGTGAACGACGGCTCCTCGGTACCGGTCCGGATTCCGACGATGGAGCCCGCGCCCTCGGCCACCTGGCCGAGGGCGTCGGCGATCTTGTTCAGCATGACGCCAATGTACCGGCGGGCGGGCGGTTCACGCCGGGGCCGCTTGCTAACCCCGGGTCAGCTCCGCATACCGCGTCCGGTGGTGATCAGTGGAACCGAATTCGTACTGCACTGCGGTGAGCCGCTTGAAGTAGTGACCGATGGCCAACTCCTCGGTCATGCCCATGCCGCCGTGCAATTGGACGGCGTTCTGGCCGACGAAGCGCGCCGCCCGCCCCACGGTGGCCTTGGCCGCCGAGACCGCCCGAGCCCGCGTATGCGGCTCGGCATCGAGATTCAGTACCGCCAGATAGACCGCCGAGACCGCCTGCTCCAGTTCCATATACATGTCCACCATCCGGTGCTGCAGCACTTGAAAGCTGCCGATCGGCGCGCCGAACTGCTGGCGTTGCTTGCAGTAGTCGACGGTGTCGGCCAGCACCTTGCGCATGGCGCCGACCGCCTCGGCGCACACCGCCGCGGCGCCCTCATCGCGCGCGCAAGCCAGTGACGCCCACGCGTCGTGATCCACCAGCGCATGGGCGGGCAGTCGGACCTCGTCGAAAACCAGGTCGGCGGCGCGGCGGTCATCGATGGTGCGGTAGCTGTGCACCGTCATGCCGGAAGGCGGATCAGAAACGTCGAACTCGATGAGGAAAAGTGAAATACCCTTTTGCTCAGCGGAACTGCCGATGATGCGCGCGGCAATCAGTAGATGGGTGGCGATCGGCGCCGACATCACCACGCTCTTGGAACCGTTCAGTACCCACCCATCGCTCTCGCGAGCGGCGTTGGTGGACAATGATTCCCAGTGGTCCGAGCCTTCCCCGACCGCGACGGCGACGACGGCCGAACCGTCGCCGATACGCTCCAGTACCGACGCCGCCTCCCCGCCCGCACGCTGGAGCAGCCCGCCGGCCACCACGACTGAATCGATGAACGGCTCGATCACGCACGCGCGGCCCAGTTCCTCGGCGATCACCATCGCCTCGACCGGGCCGCCGCCGATGCCGCCCGCCGACTCCGGCAGGGTGGCCCCGAGAATGCCCAGTTCTTCGGCGAATCCACGCCAGATGTCGGGTTGCCAGCCTGCGCCGGTCTTGGCGGCGGCGCGGCTGCCCTCCAAGTCATAGCGCGCGGCGAGAAACCTGCTCAGGCCGTCGCGCAGCATCTCTTGTTCGGCCGAAAGGGTGAAGTGCATGGTGTTAAAGCCCCAGGGTCGCTTTGGCCAGGATGTTGCGCTGAATCTCGTTGCTGCCGGCGTAGATTGAGCCAGCTCGGTCGTTGAAATAGCGCAGCGTCGCCACCGCCTGCCAGGGCTCGCCGCTGACGTAGCCGTCCGCCGGCGGCTGATAATCGGCGATCGGGCCGCCCGGCCGGGTGGCGTGCGGCTGGTAGACCCGCCCGTGCGGACCGGCGCTCTCCATGGCCAATTCGGTGATCGCCTGGCTCAGTTCGGTGGATAGGATCTTCAGCATCGACGATGCCGCCCCGGGGTTGCGGCCCTCGGTCACCGCGGCCAGCACCCGGTACTCCAGGATCTCCAGCACCTCGGTGCGGATACGCACGTCGGCCAGTTTGGCCGCGAACGCCGGATCGTCGAGCAGCACCCCGCCGACCGGCCCGGGCCGGCGGCGCGCCTCCTGGGCGATCGACTCGGCCATCACCTGCAGTCCGGGCGCCATCGCGCCACCGCCGCGTTCGAACTCCAGCAGGTACTTGGCCACCGTCCAGCCGTCGTCGATCGTGCCGATGACTCCTGACTTGGGCACCCGCACCCCGTCGAAGAAGATCTGGGTCTGAATCTCTTCGCCGGAGGTCATCACCAGCGGCCGGATCTCGATGCCGGGTGAGGTCATGTCGATGAGCACGAACGTGATGCCCTGCTGCTTGCGGGCGGCCCGGGTGGTGCGCACCAGGGCGAAGATCCAGTTGGCCTCCATGGCGTGCGTGGTCCAGATCTTGCTGCCGGTACACACCAGATCATCACCGTCGTCGACCGCGGCCATTGACAGCGACGCCAGATCTGAGCCGGCCTCGGGCTCGGAGTAGCCCTGGCAGAAGAACACCTCGCCGGTGAGGATGCGCGGCAGGAAATAGTCCTTTTGCTCGGGCGTGCCGAAGGCCACGATCGCGTGCGCGACCATGCGGATGCCCATGGGGGACAGCTCCGGCGCTCCGGCCAGGGTGGACTCCCGGCTGAAGATGTAGTGCTGGGTCAGCGTCCAGTCGCAGCCGCCGTACTCCAGCGGCCAAGCCGGGGCGGCCCAGCCACGTTCGTGCAGGATCGCCTGCCAGGCCATGCTGGCCTGGTGGTCGGCGTACACGCTGGTCATCAGTCGTCCGGCCTGGCGCAGGTCGTCGGTGAGCTTCTCGTCGAGAAACGCCCGAACCTCGTCGCGGAACTCCATGTCCTTCGCTGACCAGGCCAGGTCCATCGGGTCCCCTATCTGCGCACGGCTGTTGTCAAAAACCGTAGCAGTCGTCGAATGCTGTTCCGGCATTGGAAGGTTTGCCCGCCGGAGAGACCGGGTACAGGGTGCGTCGGACGCCTCTGGCATGCCACCGCGCCTCCTACGAACGTGCCCCGGAGAGGCCCGGTCCCTGAACAAGGGGCCGGGTCTTTCGTTCGCCGGCCGGACCCAGTACCGCTACGGCGCCGGTAAACAGGCCCTGATTTCAGCAGCAGCGCGCGCCCGGCGTTCGATCGGCCTGGCGGTGGCGCTCCCGCCAGTACTGGGCTTCGCTGAGGACCGGTTCGCCGGGGTGTGTGCGCCCGCGGTGCGCCAGGTAGCGCCGGTAGTGGTTGTCGCCCATCAATGAGCTGACGTACCAGCGGATCTGGCCGGCGAGGCGGCCGACACGGAGATCGCGTCCCATTGTTTCTGCACCTCCTTCTCCGCAGGTGTGGCCAGCAGTCCGGAAGGTCCGAAGATTCGCGATGGAACAGGCTTCTCGGCGGCCAGCGGGCGGCCGCGTCCGCGGATGGAGCGGATCGACATCACCACCGCTGCGCTGACGACGATCAGGACCACGGTGGCGAAGATGATCGACAGCGTGCCCTGAATGAAGGTGTTGCGGATGACGTTGGACAACTGGTCGGGGTTCTTGGCCGCCCCGAAGGAGGTCCTGCCCGCCTCCTGGGCGCCGCGGAACTGGAAATGCTGGGTCCAGTAGCCGAGTTTGGGGTCACCGGAAAAGATCTTCTGCCACGACGCCGTGAGGGTCACGATGAGATCCCACAGCAGCGGAATTCCAGGAATCCAAGCCCATTTCAGCAGTCCCATCTTGATCACCACCACGGTGACCACCGTCAGCGCGATGGCAGCCAAGAGTTGGTTGGCGATACCGAACAGCGGGAAGAGCGTGTTGATGCCGCCCAGCGGATCGGTGACGCCCATCAGCAGGATCGATCCCCAGGCAGCGACGACGATGATGCTGCACACCCACGCCCCGACCTTCCAGCTCGGATCGTGCAGCCGCCGCAACGGCCCGCCGAGGTTGCTCAACCCGTCGGACAGCATGAACCGGGCCACCCGGGTGCCGGCGTCGATGGTGGTCAGGATGAACAGCGCTTCGAACATGATCGCGAAGTGATACCAGAACGCCTTGAGGCCGCTGCCGCCGAACACCGACAGCACCTGGGCCATACCGAACGCGAGGGTGGGGGCGCCGCCGGTGCGCGAGACGATGGACTGCTCCCCGACACTGGCGGCGGCCTCGTCGATTTCGGCAGGGGTGATCGGCGGCCCGGACAGCCCGAGCGTGTTGACGTAGGAGGCCGCGGTCTCGGCGGTGCCGCCGGTGGCCGCGGCGGGGGCGTTCATCACAAAGTACAAGTGCTGGTTGAGGATTGAGGCGGTGATCAACGCCATGATCGCCACGAACGACTCGGTCATCATGCCGCCGTAGCCGATCAGCCGCATCTGGCTTTCCTTCTCCAGCAGCTTCGGTGTGGTGCCCGAGGCGATCAGCGAGTGGAAACCGGACAGCGCGCCGCAGGCGATGGTGATGAACAAGAACGGGAACAGCGACCCGGCGAACACCGGGCCCGCACCGGACGTGGCGAACTGCGAAACGGCGGGCGCCTCCATGACTGGGCGGACGAGCAGAATCCCGACGGCCAGCAGGGCGATGGTGCCGACTTTCATGAACGTCGACAGGTAGTCGCGCGGGGCCAGCAGCAGCCACACCGGCAGCACCGAGGCGGCCAGGCCGTAGATGATCAGGCACCACGACAGCGTGACCTTGGACAGGGTGAACCACTGCTGGCCCCACTCGGTGTGGCCGACCCAGCCGCCGGCCACCACCGCCAGTAGCAGCAAACCCACCCCGATCAGCGAGACCTCCGACACCCGGCCGGGCCGCAGATACCGCAGGTAGAGGCCCATGAAAATGGCGATCGGAATCGTCATGGCGATGGAGAACACGCCCCAGGGGCTTTCGGAGAGAGCGTTGACCACCACCAGTCCCAGCACCGCCAGCAGGATCACCATGATCACCAACACGCCGACGATCGCCGCGGTGCCGCCCACCGCACCGAGTTCGTCGCGGGCCATCTGGCCCAGTGAGCGCCCGCGGCGGCGGGTGGAGATGGCCAGCACCAGGTAGTCCTGCACGCAGCCGGCCAGCACCGCGCCGATGATGATCCAGATGGTGCCGGGCAGATACCCCATCTGAGTGGCCAAGACCGGACCCACCAGCGGACCCGCTCCGGCGATCGCGGCGAAGTGGTGCCCGAAGAGCACCCGCCGGTCGGTCGGCAGGTAGTCGGTGGCGTTCTCGTAGATCTCCGCCGGGGTGGCGTGATCGTCGCGCGGGCGGACGATCTTCATCTCGATCAGACGCGCGTAGAACCGGAACCCGATGACGTAGGTGCAGATCGCCGCGATGACGAACCACACGGCGTTGACGGTCTCGCCGCGCACGAAGGCGATGACGGCCCACGCCACGGCGCCCAGCACGGCGATAGTGGCGAACACCACCTTGTGCCTGGCGGTGATCGGGGTGCGATCGATAACGGCCACCGGCGGCAGATCCTTGTCGGTCCGCACGAATGTGACGTCGCCCCGAGTTTCCTCAATGCGATCCGGCGGCGCGGCGGTTGGTGATCCCATGAAGCTCCCCTCGAAAGCAGCGCTGGTCGGAATCCTCGCATCCCCGGCGCGTTCCCTGCCGATATCCACCGGTTGGGGGATGCGCCAGCAGCGCAGCCGAGCATGCTCTACCGGTACCCGAGAAGGAGGTAGCCATGCCGGCTTGGCGGTTGCGCGACTATCACGACCAGGACCTCGACCAGGCGATCGCGGTGTGGGACCAGAGCCGCGGCGGCGAGTCGGTGGAACCGGTGTTCAGCGTCGCCGAGGTGATGGCCGCCGCCCGCGCCGGCCAGCCCGCGGTGGTCGCCGAGGTGGGCGACGAGGTGATCGGGATGGCGGTGGCCCAGACCCAGGGGGAGCGGGCGTGGATTCTGCTGCTGGCCCTGGCCGCGCGCTGGCGGGGCCGGGGCGTGGGGTCGGCGCTGCTGGCGGATCTGGAGCGGCGGCTGCGCTCGGCGGGGGTGCGCCGGATCTGCGCGGCGCTGCCGGCGGGTGCCACCGGCGCGGCGGCGCTGGAGAATTCGGGTTACGCCCGCCGCGAGGGGCTGGTGTACTTCGAGCTGATCGAGCACCTGGGCCCTGATCAGGCCAACCTGCTGGAGGAGCTCGGGGGCCAGCTGCTGCCGCCCGGCCTGTGGGGTGACATGGCCGGTATGGAGCGCGAGAAGCAGATCATCGAACGGCGGATCGTCGACCCGCTGGCGCACCCCGACGTGGCTGACCGGTACGGCGTCAGCCCGCCCAAGGCCGTCATCCTCTTCGGTCCGCCGGGAACCGGGAAAACCAGCTTCGCCAAGGCGATTTCGTCCCGGTTGGGCTGGCCGTTCGTCGAGTTGTTCCCGTCGCGCCTGGCGGCCACCGGTACCGGGGGACTGGCGGCGTCGCTGCGGGAGGCCTTTGCCGATCTGGCCGAACTGGACGAACTGGTGCTGTTCATCGACGAGGTGGAGGAGATCGCCACCGCGCGATCGGGCGCCTCGACCGCTGAGCTCGGCGTCACCAATGAACTGCTCAAACTGATTCCGGCCTTCCGTCAGCACGACAGCCGGCTGCTGGTCTGCGCCACCAACACGGTGCACTCCTTGGACTCGGCGTTCCTGCGGCCTGGACGCTTCGACTACGTGATTCCGGTCGGGCCGCCGGACCAGCCCGCCCGCCGCGCGGTCTGGCAGCGCTACCTGGGCGCGGCCAACGGAGGCATCGACGTGGACCGGCTCGCCACGGCCTCGGAGCTGTTCACCCCGGCTGACATCGAGTTCGCCGCCCGCAAGGGCTCACAGGCCGCCTTCGAACGCGAGATGCGCGACCAACGCGGGCAGCCGGCGGTCACCGAGGATTATCTGACGGCCATCGGGGAGGTCAGGCCGACCCTGACCGCGGCGATGCTTTCGGAATTCGAACGCGGTAAGGCTGAATTCGCTCGGCTTTAGTCGCGATTCCGCTTACGCGAATCGCGCCAGTGGTACAAATCAACCATGGCTGCCGAGGGACGTGGATGGACTTTCCTGACCAACCACGCCCACGTCCTGCTCTGCCTGTCGAGGGGTGAGTCGCTGACCGCCCGTGAACTGGGGCTGCGGATCGGCATCACCGAACGTGCTGTGCAGGTGATTCTGGCGGACCTGACCGACGGCGGTTACCTGAAGAAGACGAAAGAAGGCCGCCGCAACTTCTACACGGTCAATCCGAAAGGCCGGTTGCGCCATCCGCTGGAAGCGCACCACACCATCGGTCAGCTGATCTCCGCACTGCAATAGCCCGGCGCTCCGTCGGCGTGCAGCGAGCGGTAACGTCGCCGATTGTCGAAGGAGACACCGATGCCCATCGCCTTGACCGACGACCACCGCGAGCTCGGTGGGGTTGTACGTTCCTTCCTGACCGCCCAGAAAGCACGCTCGGCCGCCCGGGAACTGCTTGACGCCGACGAAGAGACCCGCCCGCCGTTCTGGCGGGAGTTGGCAGGGCTCGGCTGGCTCGGACTGCACGTCGACGAGGCCTACGGCGGGTCCGGCTACGGCCTGCCGGAACTGGTGGTGGTCATCGACGAACTGGGCCGCGCGGTGGCACCCGGGCCGTTCGTCCCGACGACGGTGGTCTCGGCGGTGCTGGCGGCCGTCGGCACCGACGAGCAGAAGGCCCGGCTGCTGCCCGGGCTGATCGACGGAACCCAGACCGGCGCAGTCGGTTTCGGTGGTGACGTCACGGTGTCCGGGACGACGGCGAGCGGTTCGGCCGGGGTAGTGCTCGGTGCCGGGCTGGCCGATCTGCTGCTCATCGCCGCCGGTGACGACATGCTTTTGGTGGAGCGTGGCGCCGACGGCGTAGCGGTGGTCGTTCCGAAAAATCTGGACCGCGCCCGGCGCTCCGGAACGGTGACGCTGACCGGTGCCCGAGCCGAGGTACTGCCGGGTGCGCGGGCCGCCGCGGTGGCCCGCGCCCGCACGCTGTTCGCCGCCGAAGCCGCCGGCGGAGCGTCGGATTGCGTGGACGCCGCCGTCGAATACGCAGGAGTGCGCGAGCAATTCGGCCGCACCATCGCCACCTTCCAGGCTGTCAAACACCACTGCGCCAACATGCTCGTGGGCTCGGAATCGGCGGTGGCTTGCGTGTGGGACGCCGCCCGCGCGGCCGAAGAGTCCGCTGCGGACGGGGAAGAGCAGTTTCATCTGGCCGCCGCGGCGGCGGCCGCATTGGCCTTTCCGGCCTACGTGCGCAACGCCGAACTGAACATTCAGGTGCACGGCGGTATCGGCTTCACCTGGGAGCACGATGCGCATCTGCACCTGCGCCGCGCACTGACCGTGCAGTCGCTGCTCGGCGGCGACGGCCCGGCCACCGATGTCTTCACCATGACCGCGGCCGGCCTCAAGCGGGCCAACAGCCTGGATCTGCCGCCGGAGGCCGAGCAGATGCGGGCCGAGATCCGCGCCGAGGCGCAACGCATCGCGGCCCTCGACGCCAAAGCCCAGCTCGACGAGCTGATCGCCACCGGTTACGTCATGCCGCACTGGCCCACGCCGTGGGGACGCGCCGCCGGAGCGGTGGAGCAGCTGCTGGTCGAAGAGGAGTTCGCCGCTGCCGGCGTCACGCGCCCCGACTACGGCATCACCGGCTGGGTCATCCTGACCTTGATCCAGCACGGAACGCGAGCGCAGATCGAGCGGTTCGTGGAGAAGGCGCTGCGCAAGGACGAGGTCTGGTGCCAGCTGTTCTCCGAGCCGTCGGCCGGCTCGGATGCCGCGGCGGTGAAGACGAAAGCCACCCGCGTCGAAGGCGGCTGGAAGATCAACGGTCAGAAGGTGTGGACGTCCGGCGCGCACTACTGCAAGCGTGGATTGGCCACCGTCCGAACCGATTTCGACGTGCCCAAGCACGCCGGCATCACCATGGTGATCCTCGATATGAACGCCCCGGGGGTGGAGGTTCGCCCGCTGCGCCAGATCACCGGCGGCTCGGAGTTCAACGAGGTCTTCCTCAACGACGTGTTCGTGCCCGACGAGGACGTCGTCGGTGAACCGAACTCCGGCTGGACGGTGGCCCGCGCCACGCTGGGCAATGAGCGGGTGAGCATCGGCGGGGGAGCAGGCGGTATCGCGCCGGCGTCGGCCTGGCTGGTCTACCTGGCCCAGACCCACGGTGACCGGATGGTCGGAGCGCAGCAGCGGGTGGGCCGGTTCCTGGCCGACGACCATGCGCTGCGGCTGCTCAACCTGCGCCGCGCCGCCCGCAGCATCGAAGGGGCCGGACCTGGCCCGGAGGGCAACATCACCAAACTGAAACTGGCCGAACACTTCGGCGAACAGGGCGCGATCGCCGCGGCACTGGTCGGTCCGGAGATCGCGCTGGACGAGGGTGAGGGTGCGCTGGCCGCGCTGGCCGCCATGGGCGCCCGCGGCATGGCGATCGCCGGCGGCACCTCAGAAGTCGCGCGCAATCAGATCGCCGAGCGCATCCTCGGTATGCCGCGGGACCCGCTGATCAAGTAGCCCCATCAACCGTTGAGTGAGGAACCCTGCAGAAGAAGTCCGAGTAGGTGTCTGCAGGGCTCCTCACTCGACGGGGGTAACTAGGGTGGCCCCTATGACCGACGTCGAGATCACCGTCCGCGGATCCCACTCGGTGTCGCTGCCGCCTGAGCAGGCGACGGTCTACGTCACCGTCACCGCCGACGGTCCGGCGCCGGAACCGGTGGTGCGGCTGGTGGCCGGCACGCTGGCGCAGGTCCGGGCGTCGCTGGAGGCGAGGCACGACCCGCACCGCGGTCCGGTGACGCGGTTCGCCATCGAACAGGTCCGAAAAGGGTCGCACCGGCCGTATAACAGCGACGGCGAACAACTGCCGCTGGTCCACACCGCCGCGGTCTCGGTCACCGCCACCTTCACCGACATCGACGAACTCGCGTCGTGGGTGGATTGGGCCGCTCCGGTCGACGGCGTCGGAATCGGATACGTCGACTGGGCGCTGACCGAGGCCAACAGACTGACAGTGGAACGGTCGACCCGGCAGGAGGCTGTCCGCGACGCCAAGCGCCGCGCCCAGGATTACGCCGACGCCCTGGACCTCGGCCCGGTGGCGGTCCGGAGCATCAGCGACCCGGGTGTGAACTCGCATCGCAAGGTGGTCATGGCCAGCGCGATGGCTGCGTCGGCCGACGAGGGCGCCGGGTTCACCCTCCGTCCCGACCAGGTGAAGGTCGAGGCTCAGGTCGAGGCGACCTTCGTCGTCGGCGGCTGACCTCGAACCGCAGTGCACTTTTTCATAAGTGTCAAAGACTCCGAATTGCGCTGAAGGGCCAGGCACGTAGCATCAGACGGTGAGTCTTATTAGGGACGCACCCAACAACTTTCAGGCTGCTGAGGTGACTCCCGAGGTCAGCCCGTCCCGCCACCATTCGGCTGTGCTTGCCGACGCCGGCCGCGTCCTGGCCGTGTTCGTCGCCTTCGCCGCGGGCTCGCTGCTGTCGTGGTACTCCTTTTCCGCGGGCGGCCCGTCGTTCTTCTACCCGGCAGCGGGGGTCACGGCTGCGGCGATGATGGTCAGCCGCCGCCCGCTATGGCCCTGGATCGCACTCGCTGTCGTCGCCGCCGAAGTGCTGGTCGACACGCTGTTCGGAAGTCCGTTGTGGGTAGCTGCTGCGTTCGCGTCGGCCAACGTGGTCGAACCGCTCATCGGGGCCAGTCTGGTGCTGGCGCTGTGCGGCGGCCGGCCGGATCTTCGTATCCGCCGGGATTTCGCCGCCTTCATCCTCGGAGCCTGTCTGATCGCGCCGGTATTCGGTGCTGTGATCGGTGCGACGACCAGTGCGCTTCACGACGGCGCGCCCTGGTTCAGCGCGGCGGTCACGTGGTGGACCGGCGACGCACTCGGAGTCCTGGTGATGGGCTCGCCGATTCTGTTGTGGGGCCTGCAGCGGAGGATTCTGCGCCGGCGCCCGTGGGAGACCGCGGGCGTGCTGGCGGTCACCGCCGCGTTATCCGTCGCGACGTTCTGGAGTCATTTCCCGCCGTCCATCCTGATTCTGCCGATGCTGGCGCTGGCAGCCTTCCGCCTCGACATGCTCGGCGCGGCGATCGCCGGCGCGTTGGCGGCCTTCTTGGCCAATCTCATGACCACCCGCGGCGAGGGAGTTTTCAGCCATACCGACATGACGCCGGCCGACCAGGTCGCCGTTACCCAGATCTATATCGCGGTGATCGTCGTGGTAGCCATG
This sequence comes from Mycobacterium sp., assembly GCF_044342925.1. Taxonomy (GTDB): domain Bacteria; phylum Actinomycetota; class Actinomycetes; order Mycobacteriales; family Mycobacteriaceae; genus Mycobacterium. Next base: position 12,426 of record NZ_JBIIOV010000092.1, read on the forward strand.
CTGATCGCCCAGGAAGCCTCGGCACGACTGCGGGCGGTGCAGGAACGGGAGGTCGAGCGGCGTGAGCGGTTGCGGTTGGAGACGCTCTCGCGGCTGGCCATCGAGTTGTCCGGCGCGCTCACCCCCGACGACATCGGTAAGGCACTGGAGAAGCAGGTTCTGAACGAGGCCGGGGCAAGCGCGTTCAGCCTCGGTCTGGTCAGTCAGGACGGCCAACGGCTGGACTGGGTCACCGTCTCGGGGTATCCGGAGGCAATGGTCGAGGAGGCCGGCGTCGGAGTCGATCTCGACGAGCACACGGTGGCCAACGACGTGTTGCGATCCGGCGCCCCCATTGCCATTCGTGACACCTCCGCCGCCCTGATGATCGCCGAAGGGCCGATCGTTGCGACGTTCCACACGACTGGTCGGTGGTGGCCGACGAGATTTGCCGCCGCATATCCAGACCGGATGCGCTGGTGGCTGGCCAGCGGTACCCAGTCGGTGCTGACCTGGCCGCTCGCCGGCGGAGGGAAGCCCTTCGGCGTTCTCCAGCTGGTGTGGTCGGAGGTCCAGCCGTTCAACCACGCCCAGCGGGCGTACGTGTCTGCCGTCGCCACGATGGTCAGCCAGGCCCTGGTGCGGGCCAAGGTCTACGCCGACGAACGCGCGCGCGCCGCGGTCCTGCACGCGGTGGCGCAACCGGTTGCCCGGGTGGAGGCTGTCGGGCTGGAGTACTGCGCCCTCTACCGGCCCGACGCCGAGGACGGGTTAGGCGGGGACTGGTTCAGCGTCATCGCGTTGCCCGGATGCCGCACCTACCGCGCCGGCGGCGATGTCAGCGGCCAGGGGC
>NZ_JBIIOV010000243.1:0-3337 GCF_044342925.1 Mycobacterium sp.
CGAGTCCGAAGACCTGCACCGGCGGCTGCTGCGCCGCGGCGTGCCGGCGGTGGTGCTCAACGCCAAGAACGACGAGCAGGAGGCCCGCGTCATCGCCGAGGCCGGCACGCTCGGGGCGGTGACCGTGTCGACCCAGATGGCCGGCCGCGGCACCGACATCCGGCTGGGCGGTTCGGACGCCGACGACGACTCCGACGCCAAGCGCACGGTCGCCGAGCTCGGCGGCCTGCATGTGATCGGGACGGGGCGGCACAACACCGAGCGGCTGGACAACCAGCTGCGCGGCCGCTCCGGACGCCAAGGCGACCCGGGCTCGTCGGTGTTCTTCTCCAGCTGGGAGGACGACGTCGTCGTCTCCCACCTGGAAGGCGGTTCCAAGCTGCCCACCGAGTGCGACGAGAACGGCCGGATCACCAGCCCGAAGGCCACCGCGCTACTCGATCACGCCCAGCGGGTGGCCGAGGGCCGGCTGCTCGACGTGCACGCCAACACCTGGCGATACAACCAGCTGATCGCTCAGCAGCGCGCCATCCTGGTCGAGCGCCGCAACGTCCTGCTCACCACGCCGACCGCCCGCGAGGAACTGCGCGAGCTGACTCCCGAGCGCTATGACGAACTGGCACAACACGTTTCAGAAGACGACCTGGAACGGATTTGCCGCAACATCATGCTCTATCACCTGGACCGGGGCTGGGCCGATCACCTGGCCTACCTGTCGGACATCCGGGAGAGCATCCACCTTCGGGCGCTGGGCCGGCAGAACCCGCTCGACGAGTTCCACCGGCTGGCCGTCGACGCGTTCGCCCATCTGGCGGCCGACGCCATCGAGGCCTCGCAGCAGACCTTCGAGACGGCCAACGTGCTGGAGGACGAGCCGGGCCTGGACCTGTCCAAACTGGCCCGCCCGACCTCGACGTGGACCTACATGGTCCACGACAACCCGATGCGCGACGACACCATGTCAGCGCTGAGTCTCCCTGGGGTGTTCCGCTAGGTTGAGCGCCATGCTCCAAGGCCGGGTGCTGACCATCCCCAACGTGCTCAGCGTCATCCGGCTGATCCTGCTTCCGGTGTTCGCCTATCTCCTGCTGGCTCGTCACGACTACGGACCCGCGGTGGCCATCCTGATGTTCAGCGGTGCTTCGGACTGGGCCGACGGCAAGATCGCCCGCCTGGTGCCCAATCAGTCCTCGCGGCTCGGGGAACTGCTCGATCCGCTGGTCGACCGGGTCTACATGCTGGCGGTCCCGCTCGTTCTCGCGCTCGCCGGCGTGGTGCCGTGGTGGCTCCTGGCCCTGCTGCTGTCCCGGGACGCGGTGCTGGCCGCCACCCTTCCGCTGCTGCGCAGCCGGGGCGTGACCGCGCTGCCGGTCACCTACATCGGCAAGGCCGCGACCTTCGCGCTGATGGTGGGGTTCCCGGCGATCCTGTTGGGACACTGGGACTCCGACTGGAGTCAGGTGATCGGCGCCTTCGGCTGGGGGTTCGTCATCTGGGGCACCGGCATGTACCTGTGGTCGGCGGTCCTTTATCTCATCCAGGTCGGCATGGTGCGGCGCCAGATGCCGAAGCTGGATCGTGACGCCGTCGTGTGACGTTGCGATAATCTTTGCCGACTCGACGGCCAGCTTGAGGCTGTCCTTGACATCACGCTCAACCGACACACACCCGAGGAGCACCGTGAGCCAGATCCCCGCCGACCTGCGCTACACCGCCGAGCACGAGTGGGTTCGCCGCACCGGCGACGACACCGTCCGCGTCGGCATCACCGACTTCGCGCAGTCCGCCCTGGGTGACGTCGTGTACGTCCAGCTGCCCGAGGTCGGCGCCGCCGTGACCGCCGGTGAGGCGTTCGGCGAGGTCGAGTCGACCAAGTCGGTCTCCGACCTGTACGCGCCGCTGACCGCGACGGTGGTCGCGGTGAACGCGGATCTCGAAGCCACCCCGCAACTGATCAACTCCGATCCGTACGGCGAGGGCTGGTTGCTGGAACTGCGCGCTGACGCCGCGGCGCTGGACGACGGTCTGTCCGGCCTGCTCGATCCGGCGGCCTACCAGAGCGTGGCGGACTGACGCGGACTGACGCGGACTGACGCGGACTGACGCGGACTGGCGCGGACTGGCGCGGACTGGCGATGCCGTGCTGACTGGCGATGCCGTGCTGAGAAATGGACGGCGGGGGTACACCATGAAACACGGACCGGTACGGTCGAGACAAGCGGTAATTGCAGCCAGGAGGAGTAGCGGGTGACGGGTAAGGACTGGCGACCGGGCGCGGACGACAGCTCGGATGAGCTGACGGTCGAGACGACCTCCGTCTTCCGGGCGGATTTCCTCAACGACCTTGATGCCCCGGCCAGCCCGGCGCCCGAGGCCGCGGTCTCCGGAGTCGAGGGCCTGCCGGTGGGCTCGGCCCTGCTGGTGGTCAAGCGCGGGCCGAACGCGGGGTCGCGCTTCCTGCTCGACCAGCCCACCACCTCAGCGGGCCGGCACCCCGACTCGGACATCTTCCTCGACGACGTGACGGTCAGCCGCCGGCACGCGGAGTTCCGTTCGGACGGTAGCGAGTTCCAGGTGGTCGACGTCGGCAGCCTCAACGGTACTTACGTCAACCGGGAGCCGATGGACGCCGCCACGCTCGCCAACGGCGACGAGGTGCAGATCGGCAAGTTCCGGCTCGTCTTCCTGACCGGTCCGAAGTCCGGCGGCGACGAAGGCGGTGCCGGCAGACAGTGACCGCGCCCGGAAGTCCCGTACCGGCCGGCATGTCGATCGGCGCGGTGCTGGATCTGCTTCGGCCGGATTTCCCGGACGTCACCATCTCCAAAATCCGGTTCCTGGAGGCCGAGGGCCTGGTCACCCCGGATCGCAGCCCCTCGGGGTATCGACGTTTCACCGCCTACGACTGCGCGCGGCTGCGGTTCATCCTGACCGCCCAGCGCGATCAGTACCTGCCGCTGAAAGTCATCAAGGCCCAGCTCGACGCCCAGCCCGACGGCGATCTGCCCGAACAACTGTCGGCCTACCCGGCACCGCGGCTGGTCCCGGTCAGCGGCAGCCGCAAAGCCGACGGCCCCGGCGCGCCGACGCAGGTGCGATTGAGCCGCGAGGATCTGCTGACACGCTCGGGTGTGGACGAGGCACTGATCATCGCGCTGTGCCGGGCCGGCATCATCACCACCGGCCCCGGCGGCTTCTTCGACGAGCACGCCGTGACGATCGCGCAGTGCGCGTCGGCTCTCGGCGAATACGGCGTGGAGCCGCGCCACCTGCGTGCGTTCCGCTCGGCGGCCGACCGGCAGTCCGATCTGATCGCACAGATCGCCGGCCCGGTGGG
>NZ_JBIIOV010000255.1:0-2835 GCF_044342925.1 Mycobacterium sp.
CCCGGTGGGCAAGGCGAGCCGGACCGGTGCCCGCGACCGCGCCGACGATCTGGCGCGCGAGGTTGCGGCACTGGCGATCACGTTGCACACCTCGCTGATCAAGTCAGCGGTGCGCGACGTTCTGGATCGCTGAGGACTAGACTTCCTCAGTGACTGCTAGGAGTGGGCGGAGGTCCGCGTATGGGTGAGGTTCGAGTCGTCGGGATTCGTGTCGAACAGCCCGCCAACCAGCCTGTACTGCTGCTGCGAGAGGCCGTCGGCGACCGCTACCTTCCGATCTGGATCGGCCAGACCGAGGCCAACGCGATCATCCTCGAACAGCAGGGTGTGGAGCCCGCGCGGCCGCTGACCCATGATCTGTTCCGCGACGTCATCGGCGCGCTCGGGCGCACCCTCAAGGAAGTCCGCATCGTCGATCTCCAGGAAGGCACGTTCTACGCCGACCTGATCTTCGACAAAGACGTGCGGGTGTCGGCGCGGCCTTCCGATTCGGTGGCCATCGCACTGCGGATGGATGTGCCGATCTACGTGGAGGAAGCCGTCCTCGACGAGGCCGGTCTGCTGATTCCCGACGAGAACGACGAGGAATCCAGCGGGACCGTCCGGGAGGACGAGGTCGAGAAGTTCAAGGAATTCCTCGACAGCATCTCCCCGGACGACTTCAAGGCCGGCTGACCAGGTCACGGATCCGTCTCATCTCTGTCATGGGTGCGCCGACACGCCAACCGGATACCGGCCACGACGCCTAGCGCCACACATACTTCGGGTGCGACTTGGGTTGCGGCAGGAGCCACGACCGCTCGTCGCCAGGCGTATGCTCGAACCACTTCAGAGCAAGCCGCGGGCGACTGGTTTTCAACGGCGGAGAGGAAAGCATCGTGGGCGACGAGCCACGTCAGGAGCAGCTTGATCTTGCTGTCCCCGCCCGTGACGAAGACCGGGCCGCTGCTGCCTCGCCGGTGGCGCCGGTGAGCGTACCGGTTCAGGGCGGTCTGTTCCCCGACGACTCGGTGCCCGACGAACTGGTCGGCTACCGCGGGCCCAGCGCCTGCCAGATCGCCGGCATCACCTACCGTCAGCTCGACTACTGGGCCCGCACCTCGCTGGTGGTGCCCTCGATCCGCGGTGCCGCCGGATCCGGCAGCCAGCGGCTGTATTCGTTCAAGGACATCCTGGTTCTCAAGATCGTCAAGCGTCTGCTCGACACCGGCATCTCGCTGCACAACATCCGGGTGGCCGTCGACCATCTGCGCCAGCGCGGCGTGCAGGACCTGGCCAACATCACCCTGTTCTCCGACGGCACCACGGTCTACGAGTGCACCTCCGCCGAGGAGGTCGTCGACCTTCTGCAGGGCGGCCAGGGCGTGTTCGGCATCGCGGTCAGCGGGGCGATGCGCGAACTCACCGGAGCCATCGCCGATTTCCCCGGCGAGCGTGCCGACGGCGGCGAGTCGATCGCCGCGCCCGAGGATGAACTGGCCTCGCGGCGCAAGAGCCGCGACCGCAAAATCGGCTGAGCCTCACGGCGGCTGAACCCCCGCGCTCAGAAGAGCCTGGTGCTCCGTGCCGGGCTGGCGGCGAACATCGAACCGAGCGCGATCACCTGGGCATATCCGTCGTGATCGCCGGTGGTGTAGTCCGGGTCGCTGGCCGGGATCATGTTCTGCATGTCGACCAGGCCCTGGTTGGACGCGCCGGTGAGCCACGACCTCTTCACCATGTTGTTCAGCAGTTCGCCGCGCGCCTCATCGAAGGACTCGTAGCCGTGCGTCGGCAGCAGACCGCCGCCGGTGGAATCGAGGTTCTCCGTGCTCGCCGAGGCGGTGAAGATGTAGTTGCCGTTGCCGTCGGGTTCTCCGCCGAAAGCCCGGATATGGGTGTTGGCCAGGAAGAACGGCAGATCGCGGTAGGCCGGACCGATACCGGTCAGGCCCAGCAGCCCGGTTTGTCCCAGCCCGAACGGCAGCGGGGCGAGGATGCCCATTCCCAGCGGTCCGCCCCGGGGGAACTGGGGGCTGGTCTCAGCGCCGACGATCCCCTTGTACCCGATGCTGCTGCAGCAGGACGGGCCGAAACCGGCCGCCCTGATCGCGAAGTCCAGTCTCACCTCCGCCTCCCACTTGCTGTTCGCCTTGACGACGAAGACGGTGTTGATGGGTTCCTGAATCGTCTTTCCCGGCGGCTTGGTGCAACTGCCGACCGACGAGCCCTCGCCGCAGTAGGGCTGACCGATCCAGTCGGCGATGTCCCCCTCCTTGTTGATCATCCACTTGCCCAACGTGCCGTAGCGGGTCGACACCGTGGCATCCGGACTCGGGGCGATCGCGACTTCTGCCGCCGCTACGGGGGTGGCTACCGGCTCAACCGGCAGGGTCTGGGCCGGCAGGGTGATCGTGGTGGCGGCCGGTGCGATCGGCACGGCGGCGGCCGGGCTGGCCACCTGGGTCGGCTCGTCGGGGATCGCTGCCGCGGTCAGATCCTTGCCCCGCCTCGGCAGGGTCGAGGCGGCCGGCTTGACGGCGACGTCCGGGCTGGCGATGCGGTTCGGTGCCGGTGCGGAGCGACCCGTCGAGGCTGAACTGGAGGCCGAACCGCGAGACGAGGTGTCCGGGCCGTCGGTGTCGGCGGCGGCGATCGCGGTTCCGCCGGCGACCGCCACTCCGATGCCCAGGGCCACCGCGATACCGCCCACCCGGCCGACGAACGATCCTGCGGTCATCACCGTCTCCTTAGTCCAGATTTATGGACCCTGTGCGCATCGGACCAGGCACATCGTGTGAGTTTCCAGAATGTTAGGTCGCAGCCTGGCCGGTGCGACTGGTTTCGCCGATCAGG
>NZ_JBIIOV010000169.1:0-6997 GCF_044342925.1 Mycobacterium sp.
TCGGCGGTGCATCAACGTCCACGTGCGGGAGAGTTCCGCGGCAGCCAGCCGCGGACGCCGAAGGAGCAACACCTCTCCGTCAACCTCTCAGGCCCCCGGACCGCGCTCGGGACACGATGCCTCTGGAAAGTGGTGGCTGCCAACCGACGTCGGCAAAGGCCACCCGCCCATGGGGAAAGGCGCCCGCGCCGAATCTCTCAGGCACCCACGACAGAGGGAGAGGACGCATACCGGCTACATCCGCCCGACTCGTCCGCCCGAATCAGGAGTGCCTGAAGTGTCTGATTTCGACCCCACCGCTTTCGTTTCCCGCCACATCGCGCCCGACTCGGACGCCGTGGCCACCATGCTCGGTGTCATCGGCGTGGCATCCCTGGACGAACTGGCCGCTAAAGCGCTGCCGGCCGGGATTCTGGACGGCCTGACCGATCAGGGCACCGCGCCCGGTCTGGAATCGCTGCCTGCGCCCGCCACCGAGCATCAGACATTGGCCGAACTGCGCGCCATGGCCGACGCCAATACGGTCGCCGTCTCGATGATCGGGCAGGGCTACTACGACACGCTGACCCCGCCGGTGCTGCTGCGCAACATCATGGAGAACCCGGCCTGGTACACCGCGTACACCCCGTACCAGCCGGAGATCAGCCAGGGCCGGTTGGAGGCGCTGCTGAACTTCCAGACGATGATCGCCGACCTGACCGGCATGGACATCGCCAACGCCTCGATGCTCGACGAGGGCACCGCGGCCGGTGAAGCCATGACGCTGATGCACCGCGCCAGCCGCGGATCGTCGAACCGGCTGGCCGTGGACGCCGATCTGTTCGCCGCCACCGCCGCCATCCTGGCCACCCGTGCTGAGCCGCTGGGCATCGAGATCGTGACCGCCAACCTGCACGGCGGCCTGCCCGACGGAGAGTTCTTCGGCGTCATCGCGCAGGTGCCCGGCGCCAGCGGGCGGGTCACCGACTGGTCCAAGCTGGTCGAGCAGGCCCACGAACGCGGCGCCCTGGTGGCATTGGGTGCCGACCTGCTGGCACTGACCCTGATCACCCCGCCCGGGGAGATCGGCGCCGATGTCGCCTTCGGCACCGCCCAGCGCTTCGGTGTGCCGATGGGCTTCGGCGGCCCGCACGCCGGATACCTTGCGGTGCACACCGCCCATGCCCGCCAGCTGCCCGGCCGGCTGGTCGGGGTGTCGGTGGACAGTGATGGCGCGCCGGCGTACCGATTGTCCCTGCAGACCCGTGAGCAGCACATCCGCCGGGACAAGGCGACCTCGAACATCTGCACCGCCCAGGTGCTGCTGGCCGTGATGGCGGCGATGTACGCCAGCTACCACGGCCCCGACGGCCTGACCGCGATCGCGCGCCGTATCCACGGCCACGCCCGCGCCGTCGCGGCGGGGCTCAGCGCCGCTGGCGTCGACGTGGTGCACGACCGTTTCTTCGACACGGTGCTGGCCCATGTCCCGGGCCGGGCGGCCGCCGTCCAGGCCGCCGCCAAGGAGCGTGGCATCAACATCTGGCGCGTCGATGCCGACCACGTGTCGGTGGCCTGCGACGAGGCGACCACCGACGAGCACGTGGCCCTGGTGCTGGAGGCGTTCGAGGCGCGCCCGGTGGGTGACTACACCGGACCCGAGATCGCCGATCGCACAAGCGAATTCCTCACCCACCCGGCTTTCCGCAACTACCGCACCGAGACGGCGATGATGCGCTACCTGCGCTCGCTGGCCGACAAGGACTTGGCGCTGGACCGGACCATGATCCCGCTGGGCTCATGCACCATGAAGCTCAATGCCGCCGCGGAGATGGAGGCCGTCACCTGGCCGGAGTTCGGCCGCCAGCACCCGTTCGCCCCGGCCGACGACGCCACCGGCTTGCGCCGGATGATCGCCGATCTCACCGAGTGGCTGACCGGCATCACCGGCTACGACGCAATCTCCCTGCAGCCCAACGCCGGATCCCAGGGCGAGTACGCCGGCCTGCTGGCGATCCGCGCCTACCACGCCGAGCGTGGCGAGTCCCACCGCAACATCTGTCTGATCCCGTCCAGTGCGCACGGCACCAACGCGGCGTCGGCGGCCATGGTCGGCATGAAGGTGGTGGTGATCGGCTGCCGGGAGAACGGTGACGTCGACCTCGACGAGCTGCGCGCCAAAGTCGCCGAGCACGGCGACCGGCTGGCCGCGTTGATGATCACCTACCCGTCCACCCACGGCGTCTACGAGCACGACATCGCCGATATCTGCGCCGCCGTCCACGAGGCCGGCGGACAGGTCTACGTCGACGGCGCCAACCTCAATGCGCTTGTGGGTCTTGCCCGTCCGGGCAAATTCGGCGGCGATGTCAGCCACCTGAATCTGCACAAGACGTTCTGCATCCCGCACGGCGGCGGCGGCCCCGGCGTGGGCCCGGTGGCGGTGCGGGAACACCTGGCGCCATTCCTGCCTGGCCACCCGCTGGCGCCGGAACTGCCGCACGGTCACGTGGTGTCCGCGGCGCCCTACGGGTCGGCGTCCATCCTGCCGATCACCTGGGCCTACATCCGGATGATGGGTGCGGCCGGGTTGCGCAAGGCCTCGCTGGTGGCGATCGCGTCGGCCAACTACATCGCCCGCCGCCTCGATGAGTACTACCCGGTGCTCTACACCGGCGAGAACGGCATGGTCGCCCACGAGTGCATCCTGGACCTGCGGCCGATCACCAAGGCCACCGGCGTCACGGTCGACGATGTGGCCAAGCGCTTGGCCGACTTCGGTTTCCACGCCCCCACCATGAGCTTCCCGGTGGCCGGCACCCTGATGGTCGAGCCCACCGAGAGCGAGAGCCTGGCCGAGGTGGACGCGTTCTGCGAGGCGATGATCGCCATCCGCGCCGAGATCGATCACGTCGGCTCGGGACAGTGGCCCGTCGACGACAATCCGCTGCGCAACGCCCCGCACACTGCCGCGTGTCTGCTCACCGAGAGCTGGGATCATCCCTACACCCGGGAGCAGGCGGCCTACCCGCTGGGCCAGGGATTTCGGCCGAAGGTGTGGCCGCCGGTGCGCCGTATCGACGGCGCCTTCGGCGACCGCAACCTGATCTGCTCGTGCCCGCCGGTGGAGGCATTCGCGTAGTTCTCGCGTTTTCTTCCCGTTACGAGCCGGCCAGCTGCACCTCTGCCACCAGCCCCAGGTGGTCGGAGCCGGGTATGGGTACGGTGCGCGCTGAGGTGGCCGACCCGTTATAGGTCAGCACGTGGTCGATGCCGATCAGCGCGGGGAACTGCGCGTCGCCCGGGTACGTGCGGACCAGTCCGGCGCCGGCCTGCTCAGCAGCATCGCGCACGCCCGGCCGCAGCGCGTGGCGAAAGGGCGCCATGTCGGTGGTGGCGTTGAAGTCGCCGCCGATGATGACCGGCCGGGCGCCCGCTCTGTCGACGATGGCCTGGACGGTTTCCGGCAGCATGTCCATGTCCCGGCGCCAGTCGGTGATCGGTTGCGGCCACGGACCGCTGATGTGGACGGTCCCCACGGTGGTCGCGGCGGGCACGCCGGGGATGTCGACGTCGGCCGTGACCACGCCGAGTTCATACTCCGGGATCCGGCTGGGCGAGCCCACCGGCCAGCGGCTCCAGATCGCCACGCCGCCGGCGCCGGGACGCGCATCGGTGACCTGGTGGGGGAAGTCGGAGCCCACCCCGGTCCGGGTCAGGCCGCGGACCTGCTCGGGGGTGATCTCCTGAAACAGCACGATGTCGGCGTGCTCACGCATGACGGCCGCCAGGGCGCCCGCGTCGGCACCGCCTTCGGAGACGTTGACGGTGAGCACCCGCACCGCGACGCTGTTCGGTGCGCTCGGTTCCGGGCCGGTGAACAAGGGCAGTTGAACCGCCGCCGCCGCGGCGGTGAGCCCAGCGGCGAGCACGGCGGTGCGGCGCCGGCGCAGGGAAATCAGGATCACCGTGGACACCGCGGCCGCGGCCATCAGGACCGGAGACAGCGATGCGAGAGTCAACACCGCATGGTTGGTCACCGGGACGAAACGGACCGCAAGGGCGCCGGCGGCGACGAGGATGCCCACCCAGGCCAGCGCGTAGGCCGCTGTGCAGAGGAATCCTGACGCGCGCCGGCCGGTCACCTCGAGCGGCTCAGCCGATCCCAAGCTAGGACAGGGTCCGAGCGAGCGCGGCCAGCAGGTCGGGGGAGTCCGCCGCCGGCACGTTCTGGTAGACGCCGCCGGAGAGCTGGCTGACCGCCTCCCAGGTGGGCCGGTCCGGGTCGTCGCCGACGGTGATGACGTTGACTGCCACCGGCCGGCCACGGTCGAGCGCGGAGCGGATGAAGTCCTGCAGCCCCGGACCGTCGAGGGTGCGGTCGGTATGCGGGCCGCCGGTGATCACCAGTACCGAATTAGGTTGTCCGGGGCGGTAGTTGGCCAGCGCGTCGCCGTAGACCAGGCGCAGCGTGGTGAACGACACCCCGCCGCCGGTCGGGGACACACCGTCGAGTGCGCCGGCCAGGGCAGCGCTGCGCGGCGTGCCGCCCAGATCGTCGGACAGCGGCCCGGTCGACACCGCGATGCCGCTGTCGACGCCGGTGAAGGTCCACAACCCGACGGCCGCGCCGGGGGGCAGCGCGCCGATGCGGTTCTTCACCGCACCCGCCGCGGCGGCCTCGGCCTGGTTCAGCATCACCGTGGTGGTGGCCACGGCGGCCGGCGCCACCGTGGCGGCCACCGCCGCGCGCAGGGCGTCGTCACCGGCCGGCAGCGACGCCTCCAGCGCCGGGAAGTCGACCACGTCGTTGGCGGTGTTGGCGATCTCTGCGGAGCGGAAGCCCGCCTTGGCCAGTTCCTCCAACTGCTCGGGCTTGCGCATGAACCGGGCGAACTCGCTGGCGGCGGCTACCTGTTCCTCGCTCAGCCATTCTCCGGCCAGCAGCGCGGTGGGGTAGTCGGCGACCGCGGAGCGGCCGCTGGGCCGCCAGGCCGCGACGGTGTCCGCGGCGTTGTCCAGCCCGGAGCTGCGGGAGAACAGTTGCTGTTCGGTCATCAGCACGGCATGCACCGGGGCGCTCGCCGGGTCGCCCGATCCGGTCAGCGCCTGCCAGGCCTGATCGGCGGTGTTGTCCGGCAGCAGCGGCTGACCGGTGATCAGCGCACTGACCGCGCCCAGGCCGGCGGTCGGCGCAGTGTTCGGCGGGGCTGCCGCCGCGGCTACCGCCTCGGCGGCCAGGTAGGTGGCATCGGCCGACCCGGCGGTCGGCAGGGCCAGCCGCAGCCCGCCCCAACCGGCAAGGTCGCGGCCGTCGAGCACCGCGGGGTCGTTCTGCAGGGCCGGCAGCGCGGCCCAGCCGTCCTGACCCAGCGCCGTCTTCACCTGCGGCCGCACGGCCAGCAGCACCGGGGAATTGACCAGCGACCGCGCGTCGCTGACGATCTGCTTGCCCGCCGCGGCCTGCAGCCGTGCGGACTGGACGGAACTGGCCGGCAACCACAGCGCGGGACGCTCACCCAGCTCGGCCGGCCAGGTGCCGGTCAGGCCGCTCAGGACGGTGTCCGAATCCCCTTTGGTGACAGCCACTTTCACGCACTTGTCGCCGATCGGGGAGGCTTCGTCGTTGAAGCTGTCGGCGAAGGCGCTGACCGCCTCCGCGATCGACGGGTCGGCGACGACACCCACCGTCGCGGTGCCCTCCACGCAGATGCTCGCGGCATCGGAGGAACGGCGCGACAGCGCATCCCCGAAGAACCGCCACGCGATCACCCCGCCGACCAGCAGCACGACGGCGGTCAGGGCGGCGATCACCCCTCGGCTCACTTGGCGGGGGCCGCTGTCCTGGCGGCGACGCCGTCCCTGCCAGCCGCCGTCGGCGCGCGGGAAACGCCCCGAGGGGGGATTGCCATCGCCGGACTGAGCCGGCTCGTCGCCGGGGAAGCTGTGCCTGCCCATCTGCGGCTACAGCCCCAGGCTCGCTTTGAGCTCCCGGCGGCGCCGGTGCAGGATCGGCTCGGTGTAGCCGTTGGGCTGGGCCGTGCCGGACAGGATCAGCTCCTGCGCGGCCTGGAAGGCGATACTGCCGTCGGGGTCCGGGGCCATCGGAAGGTAGCTCGGGTCCCCGGCGTTCTGCTCGTCGACCACCGCGGCCATCCGCCGCAGGCTCGTCCGCACGTCGTCGGCGGTGATGACGCCGTGGTGCAACCAGTTGGCCAGCAGCTGGCTGGAGATGCGCAGCGTGGCCCGGTCCTCCATCAGCGCGACATCGTGGATGTCGGGCACCTTCGAGCAGCCCACGCCGGCGTCGATCCAGCGGACCACGTAGCCGAGGATCGACTGGCAGTTGTTGTCGACCTCCTCGTGGATCTCCTGCGGCGACCAGGCCAGATCGCGGCCGGCCAGCGGGATGGTGAGCAGTTGTTCGACGGTGCTGCGAGTCTTGCCGGCCAGTTCGGAGTGCACGCCGTAGACGTCGACGTAGTGGTAGTGCATGGCGTGCAGGGTGGCCGCCGTCGGCGAGGGCACCCAGGCGGTGGTGGCGCCGGCCTTGGGCTGGCCGATCTTGGTCTGAACCATGTCGGCCATCAGGTCGGTCATCGCCCACATGCCCTTGCCGATCTGGGCGCGACCGGAGAACCCGCATGCCAGGCCCACGTCGACGTTCTGGTCCTCGTAGGCCAGGATCCACGGCTGGGTCTTCATCGCGCCCTTGCGGATCATCGGGCCGGCTTCCATCGAGGTGTGGATCTCATCGCCGGTGCGGTCCAGGAATCCGGTGTTGATGAACACCACTCGGTCGGCGGCGGCCTTGACGCACGCCTTGAGGTTGAGGGTGGTGCGGCGCTCCTCGTCCATGATGCCGACCTTGATGGTGTTGGCCGGCAGGCCCAGCACGTCCTCCACCCGGCTGAACAGCTCGCAGGTGTAGGCCACCTCGTCGGGGCCGTGCATCTTGGGCTTGACGATGTAGATCGAGCCGGTGCGGCTGTTCTGCCCGCCGAGTCCGTGCAGCGCG
>NZ_JBIIOV010000242.1:0-3339 GCF_044342925.1 Mycobacterium sp.
GCACCGCCGCACGGCGGTCGACCCAGCCGTTGGCCGCGGCGGCGGCGATCATCGCGTACTCCCCCGACACCTGGTAGGCCGCCACCGGCACCGGCGAGATCTGCTTGGCCGCGGCCACCACGTCGAGGTAGGCCATGGCGGGTTTGACCATGACGATGTCGGCGCCCTCTTCGATGTCCAGGAGCACTTCGCGGACGGCCTCCCGGCCGTTGCCGCCGTCCTGCTGGTAGGTGCGGCGATCGCCGCTGAGTGCGGAGGCCACCGCTTCCCGGAACGGCCCGTAGAACGCCGAGGCGAACTTCGCGGCGTAGGCCAGGATCACCACGTCGGCGAATCCGGCGGCGTCGAGTCCATCCCGGATGGCGGCCACCTGCCCATCCATCATGCCGCTCGGGCCGACGACGTGGGCACCGGACTGCGCTTGTGCCACAGCCAGTCTCACGTACTGCTCGTTGGTCGCGTCGTTGTCGACGCGACCGCGGGCGTCTACGACGCCGCAGTGGCCGTGATCGGTGAATTCGTCCAGGCAGGTGTCGGCCATCAGCACGGTGGCATCGCCGAGGTCGACGGCAAGGTCGCGCAGGGCGCGGTTGAGAATGCCATCCGGGTCGACACCGCAGGAACCGGTGGCGTCCTTGTCCTGTGGACGCGGCACCCCGAACAGCATCAGCCCGCCGACACCGGCCGCCACCGCGTCGGTAGCTGCCCGCCGCAGCGAGTCACGGGTGTGCTGAACGACTCCCGGCATGGAACCGATCGGCCGGGGAGCGTCGATGCCGTCAGCGACGAACATCGGCAACACGAGATGCCGTGGCTCCAAGGAGGCCTCGGCCACCAGCCGGCGCATCGCGGCGGTGGACCGCAGCCGTCGCGGACGCTGCCGGGGGAAGGCCATTGTCCGTTGCCGCCTACCGGCGACGGCTCTTCTTGCGTGGCGGCGGCAAGGCGCCCTCAGCCCGCAGCCGGGCGGCGTGCTCGGCCAGCGCGTCCACCAGCGGACCCACCGCTGCGGTCTCAGGCTGGACGTCGACCCGCAGGCCGAACTCGGCCGCCGTCTCGGCGGTCTTGGGTCCGATGCACGCAACGATGGTGCGCGCGTGCGGCTTCCCGGCGATGCCGACCAGATTGCGCACGGTGGAACTGGAGGTGAAGCAGACGGCGTCGAAACCGCCGGTCTTGATCATCTCCCGGGTCTCCGCCGGCGGCGGAGCGGCCCGCACGGTGCGATAGGCGGTGACATCCTCGATTTCCCACCCACGTTCGCGCAGACCCTCGGCCAACGTCTCGGTGGCGATGTCGGCACGCGGCAGCAGCACCCGGTTCACCGGGTCGAAAATGCTGTCATATTCCGGGAATTCGTCGAGCAGGCCCAGCGAGGACTGCTCACCGGACGGAACCAGTTCGGGGCTGATCCCGAACGCCCGAACCCGATCGGCGGTCGCTTCGCCCACACAGGCGATCTTCACACCGGAGAAGGCCCGCGCGTCCAGACCGAACTCGGCGAACTTCTCCCACACCGCACGCACCGCGTTGGTGGAGGTGAAAACCACCCACTGGTACCGGCCGTCGACCAGGCCCTTGACCGCGCGCTCCATCTGCGCGGGGCTGCGCGGCGGCTCGACGGCGATGGTCGGCACCTCGATGGGCAGGGCGCCGTGATCGACCAGCCGGTCACTCATGTCGCCGGCCTGCTCTTTGGTGCGCGGCACCAGCACGGTCCAGCCGTAGAGCGCGCGGCTCTCCCACCAGTTCAGCTTGGCGCGCGCAGCGACAGTGCGGCCGATGGTGACCACCAGCTGGCCGGCCAGCGGGCCGGCGGCGTCGCCGGCGGCCAGCGCCCGATCGGTCAAGCCGGTCAGGGTGGACTCCACCGAACGCTGCGCGCAGGTAGTGCCCTGGGCGGTGACCACGCACGGGGTGTTCTCGGCGAGCCCGTACTCGATGAGCGAACGGGCGGCGTCGGGCAGATGGGAGGCGGTGGCGGTGAGGATCAGTGGGCCGGGCGCGGCGGCCAGCGCCGCCCAATCCACTCCGGTGCGCACGTCGGCGACGGTGTGGCTGGAGCCCAGCGGAAGCCCCGCGTAGGTCGGAACCGCAACGGTGGCCGGCAGACCCGGGACGATCTCGAATGGCAGGTGGGTCCTGGACACCGCCGTTACCTCGGTGGTCACCGAATCCACCGACAGCGGATCGCCGGCGACGAGCCGGACCACGTCATGGCCGGCTTTGGCCTCGGCCACCAGCGTCTTGGCCACTTCCGCCGGCTCGCCCAGGGCGGGCCGGATATCCGGGCCGACAGAGACGATCGGCGGGGCGGTCTGGTCGCCACCGGGGGCCGAATCGCTTTCCGGCGCGGGCCCGACCGCGGGCGGCAGATCGGTGCCGACGAGCTTGAGCACGGACTCCGGCACGTCGGGGTCGGTGAACACACACGCGGCGTTGGCCAGAACGGCGCGGGCCCGCGTAGTCAGCAGTCCCGGGTCACCGGGGCCGGAGCCGACGAACGTGATGCGTCCCGGCTTCTTACGCCCTCGCGCAGTCGCGTGACCAGTCATAGTCTCTCCCGATCCACCGCTTTTCACGGCAGTTCCCGCTGTGTGGACATGACCTCGCGCGCACCGAGATCGAACAACTCCGCAGCGACCGCGAGCCCAAGCTCGGCGGCCCGGTCGGGAGTGCCGATGCCGGACGCACGGATCACATCGGATCCGTCAACCGCCGCCACGCAGGCGCGTAGCGACAGCTCCTCGAAGACACGACCGTCGTCATCCATGGACTCGACCACCTCAGCGATCGCGCCCACGGGTGCCGAACAACCCGCCTCCAGGTCGGCCAGCAGGGCTCGCTCCGCAGTGACCGCGGCGCGGGTGTCGGCGTCGTCCAACTCCGCCAACAGCGCCGCGAGCTCGGTGTCGCCGGCGCGGCATTCCACCGCTAGCGCACCTTGAGCCGGCGCTGGCAACATCTGCACCGGCTCCAGCGTCTCGGTGACATCGCCGAGTCGTCCCAGGCGGGCCAGGCCCGCGCGGGCGACAACGATGGCGTCGAGATCACCGCTGCTTACCCTGTTCAACCTGGTGTCAAGGTTGCCTCTTAGGGGGCGGATTTCCAAACCGAGACCCAGTGCTCTAAGCTGCGCCGCCCGCCGCACCGATGACGTTCCGATGACTGACCCGGTCGGCAATTCCCCCAGCACAAGGCCGTCCCGGGCCACCAGCGCGTCGCGGGCGTCCGCGCGCGGCGGAATGGCGGCGATGACGAGCCGGGGCTCGGCAGCGGTGGGAAGGTCCTTGTACGAGTGCACGGCCATGTCCACCCGGCCGTCGGCGATCGCCTCGC
>NZ_JBIIOV010000244.1:0-3314 GCF_044342925.1 Mycobacterium sp.
CCGGTGACCGTCATGGAGGTGATCGACATGGTCGTCATGCGCGATCTTCTCGCAGTCGTCGTCGTCGGTGTGCGCTGTCTCGTGGCCGCGGTGGATCTTGGCCTCCGGGTGACGCTCGCCGTCGTGGATGTGATCGACGTGATCGCCGTGTACGACGGTTTCATGGCCGTCATCCGGGAGGTGTTCGTGATCGCCGGGTTCGGTGTGCTGCTCAGATTCCATGGTTTCCTCCGGTACAGGACATCAGTCCGAAACTAACCATAATGGAAACCATTGTCAATAAGGTGTGGTTCAACGGTGTTGGCCAGCATGAAGCCGGCCACGCCGACCGCCGGGTGAGGAGCAGCGCTGCGAGCGTGACGCCGGCCGGTGGGTAGAAGACCGGTCCCGCGGTCGAACAGTCGAAGGGAATGCCCGCAAGCGTCCCGCTGAGCCGCATTACACAGCCTAACCGGCAGCCCGATTGCCCCCCTCGGCGTCGAGCGACGGTCTAATTAACGGAGGCTGCGCTGTCGCCGAACCGGACCGCGATGATGCAGACGTCGTCGTGGCGCGGGCGCGGCGACAACGTTTCCTGCAGCACGTCACAGTACTGCGCCAGCGAGGTGTCGCCGGCCCAGTCCGCGATCATCTGCTGAGCCCGGGTCAGACCCATCTCGATGTCCATGCCGTGCCGTTCGACCAGCCCGTCGGTGTACATCACCAGGATGTCGCCCGGGGACACCTGCACGCGGCCCTCGGCGTAGGTGGCGTCGCGAACCGGCCCGAGAACTGGGCCGTGCGCCTCGCCGAGCCGGACCACTCGCCCGTCGGCCGCAGAGCGCAGAAATGGCGGCGGATGCCCCGCCACACAGTAGAACAACACGCCTTCGACCGGCTCCAGGATCCCGACCGCCATGGTCGCGAACTTGCCGAGGCTGGCATGTCGGGTGAATCCGTTGAGTTCGGCGAGCAACTGCGCGGGCGATAGACCTTGGTGGGCGAATGCCCTTCCCGCGCTGCGCAACTGGGCCATGTCCTCCACCGCCGGCAGCCCGTGACCCACCACGTCGCCGACGGCCAGGTACACCCGCCCCTTTGGCAACGGCATGATGTCGTACCAGTCGCCGCCGAGACCTTGGGCCACGTCGGCCGGCTCGTAGGCCACGCACACGTCCAGGCCACCGGTATCGACCGGGCTGGTGGGCAGCACCGCCGATTGCAGCACTGCGGCCCGTGCGTGTTCGTCGGCGTAGACACGGGCGCGCACCAGTGCTTGGCCGACCATGGTGGCGACGGCGGAGATGTAGGCGCGCTGGGCGTCGTCGAGGGGCTGCGGATCGGTCCAGATCATCAACACGACGCCGAACGCCTGGCCGCCTGCTGTCAACGGCCACCCGACCGTGGTCTGCGCCCCACTGAGGTGCAGCCAGTGCACCTTCTCCGGATAGGTGTCGCCGTAGTCGTGGGCGGTGGGCACCAGGATCGGCTGCCCGCTGCGCACCACGTCGGTGCCGACCGTCCGTTCGGTCATGTCGACGCCCTCGCCGTACTCGTCGACCACCGGCTGCGGATGCCCCGTCATGGTGACCCATTCCAGCCGCCGGCCGTCGGCACTGAGCAAGCCGAGATTCAGCGCTGTGGCACCGGCCTCGTTGAGCACCTCCTGCTCCAGTACCCGGCCGATATCGTGCGGGGTCAGCGCCGCGGCGAGTTGCTGAGCGAGTCGCGACAGCGTTTCCAGCCGCATCCGTTCCCGCCGCTCGGCCTCCCGTTCCCGCACGGCGGTCATCCGGCCCGACGCCTCCTGTGCGATCAGCAGAGCGACCACAACGATGACCACAATGAACAGCTGCGTCAGCGCGACCCGGGTGGGCAGGGCCAAATTCATGTGGGTGAACAGGCCGATGCCCCGCGTGGTCATCACATTGGCCATGAACGCCGCCACCGCGCCGGCCAGTGCGGCGCCGAGCATGTCCAGCCGAAGAGCGGCCCAGGCCAGAATCGGCAGGATCAGCATCGACGGCGGCGCTTCGGTCCAGTAGGCGGTAAAGGACAGCGCGGCGGTGGCAATCAGGACACCCAGCGTCTCCCAGGGGCGGCGGCGCACCACGTAGGACTGCTTGGCCCACAACAGGATGGGAGCTCCGAGAACAAGGACGCCGACAGCATCGCCGGCCGCCCAGTTGACCACCGACTCGAGCCATGCAGAGTTCTCGAAGGCAGAGCTGACAGTCCCGCCGACCACGCCACCGAACAATGGGCCGACCATGCAGGCCCCGACAACGAAGGCCACCAAGTCACGGCGCCTGCGCAGATCCGGTCGACCGCGGCACCACGCTATCACCGCCGATGCCCCGACAAGGGGCTCCACGACATCGGCCAACCCGAAACCGGCGGCCACCCAGAGCGGATTGCCGTAGTGGACGTCGACCATGATCTCAGCGGCCAGCACCGCCGCGACAATGGCCGGCCACAAGGCCCGCCGGCTAAGCAGCATGGCCGATATGGCCACGCCGGCCGAAGGGTAGAAGAAAGCCGGCCCTACCGAAGAGCCGAAGGATGCCCAGGACAGCACCGCGCCCAGCCCGTGGGCGAGGAAGACGGCGGCGAACAGGCCCGTGGAATCCCCCCAGAACCGCGACCGGCGCGTCGGCGTACCTGCGCGGTGCGGATCGTCGCGGGCGTGGACATCACCCGCTTCCCGGGATGGGCCCATAAGTGCAGCCTAGGGGACGGCGCCGTACTTGGAGCCCTCACATGTGAGCGGAACTTTCTTCGAACCGCACTACCAGCAGACAGAGATCGTCGGCGCGCGGCGCCGGCGCGACCTGCTGGGCCAGCGCTTCGCAGTCGAGGAGGGCTTCCGGTGGCCACATGGCAATCACCTGCTCGAGGTGCGCGATTCCGGTCCGCGGATCGCCGTCATAGTGCTCCACCAGACCGTCGGTGTACATCACCAGGACGTCGTCCGGGCGCACGGCCACCTGCTCTTGCTCGTAGACCGAGTCCTCGAACGGTCCCAACATTGAACCCAGCGCCCCGGTCAGCCGAACCACCTCACCGGTGTCCGCGCGACGCAGCAGCGCCGGCAGGTGCCCGGCGGAGCTGTAAGTCAGAGTGCCGGAATCGGGATCGAAGATGCCCACCAGACTTGTCGCGAACTCTCCCCGGATCTGCCGGCTTGCGAAGCGGTTCATCTCCGTGAGCATCCGTCCGGGCGGCAGACCCATATGGGCGTAGGCGTTGCCAGTGCTGCGCAACTCGGCCATGTCCTCGACCGCCGGGAGCCCATGGCCGATGACATCGCCGACGGCGAGGTAGGTGCGGCATCC
>NZ_JBIIOV010000094.1:0-13039 GCF_044342925.1 Mycobacterium sp.
CTGCAGGGTGCGCCGGTGGCGTTGCTGACCACCACCGGCCGCAAGACCGGCGAACCGCGGGTGAGCCCGTTGCTCTATCTGCGGGAGGGCAACCGGATCGTGCTGGTCGCGTCCAAGGGCGGCTCGGCCAGCAACCCGATGTGGTACCTGAATC
Organism: Mycobacterium sp.; assembly: GCF_044342925.1. Lineage (GTDB taxonomy): Bacteria > Actinomycetota > Actinomycetes > Mycobacteriales > Mycobacteriaceae > Mycobacterium. The sequence continues at coordinate 155 of NZ_JBIIOV010000094.1, forward strand.
TCAAAGCCAATCCAGAAGTTTCGGTCCAGATCAAGGACGAGGTGCTGCATCTGATCGCCCGGGACGCCACCGAGGCCGAACGCGCCCAGTACTGGCCGCGACTGGTGCAGATGTACACCAGCTTCGACGACTACCAGTCCTGGACCGACCGGGTGATCCCGGTGGTCATCTGCGATCCCTAGGCGCCGCTGGTCAGGCCCCGTACACCGGCACCGGTGGACGGGCCTCGGCGAGCAATCCGCGCACCACCGGACCGAGTTCGCCCGGCTGCCAACGCGCTCTCTTGTCCGCTTGCGGTCCTTGCCGCCAGCCTTCGGCCACCCGGATGATGCCGCCCTCGACCTCGAAGACCCGGCCGGTGACCTCCGCCGACTCGGTGCTTCCCAGCCACACCACCAGGGGCGAGATGTTCTCCGGCGCCATGGCGTCAAACCCGCTGTCGGGCTTAGCCATCATCTCGGCGAACACGGTCTCCGTCATCCGGGTGCGCGCGGACGGGGCGATGGCGTTCACCGTGACGCCGTAGCGGCCCATCTCGGCGGCGGCCACCAGTGTCAGCGCGGCGATACCGGCTTTGGCGGCACTGTAGTTGCCCTGCCCCACGCTGCCCTGAAGTCCCGCTCCGGAGCTGGTGTTGATGATGCGGGCGTCCACCGGCTGGCCCTCTTTAGACTGCGCGCGCCAGTACGCGCCCGCATGCCGGGTGGTGGCGAAGTGGCCCTTGAGATGCACGGCGATGACGGCGTCGAACTCGTCTTCACTGGTGTTGGCGATCATCCGATCCCGCACGATCCCGGCGTTGTTGACCAGGACGTCCAGGCCGCCGAAAGCGTCGACGGCGGTTCCGATCAGCCCGGCGGCCTGATCCCAGTCCGCCACGTTCGCGCCGCTGGTGACGGCTTGCCCACCCGCGGAGCGGATCTCGTCGACCACGGATTGCGCCGCGCTACCGCCGCCGGCCGGTGAGCCGTCAAGTCCGACGCCGATGTCGTTGACCACCACCCGGGCGCCCTCGGCGGCGAAGGCGAGCGCGTGTGCGCGCCCGATGCCACCACCGGCTCCGGTGACGATCACGACTCGGCCGTCGAGCAGGCCCATGGTTCTCCTTACGTCCTGTGGGCGCTGGATGCGGACAGATACGACGGAGGCTCGCCGCCCCCGTGCACCGGAATGGTGGCACCGCTGATGTAGGACGCCAGATCCGAGGCCAGAAATGCTGCCGCCCAGCCGATCTCGGCAGGCTGAGCCAGCCGGCCAAGAGGCACGGTACTGGCTACCGCCGCTTGGGATTCGAAGTCGCCGTAGAACAACTCGACCTGCTCGGTGGCCACCATGCCGGCCACCACCGCATTCACCCGGACCTTGGGCGCCCATTCGACGGCCAGGCTGGCGGTCAGGCTGTCGACACCGGCCTTAGCCGCACCGTAGGCGGCGGTACCCGGCGACGGACGGCGGCCGCTGACACTGGAAATCGAGATGATCGACCCGCCCTCGGGCTGATGTTGCATCACCGCGTTGGCGGCCACAGACATGTAGAGCATGCCCAGCAGGTTCAGCTCGATCACCTTCTGGTGAAACCGCGGGGAGGCATCGGCGGCCAGCGCATAGGGCGACCCGCCGGCGTTGTTGACCACCACATCGAGGCGGCCGTGCGCGGCGACGATGGTGTCGACGAGGCCGCCGACCGCGTCGGCGTCGCGCACGTCGCAACTGTGGAATTCATACGGCAACCCGTCGACCGGCCGACGGGCGCAGGTCACGACAGTGGCACCCTGCCCGGCGAACACCTCGCTGATCCCCGCACCGACGCCCCGGACTCCCCCGGTCACCAGCACGATGCGGCCCCGCAGGCCGAGGCTGATCGGGCCATTCACTGTGCTAGCGTACCAAGCAAGTGCTTGCTTAGGGAGTTGCATGACGATCACGTCGTCCACCGTCGAGCCCGGCATCGTCGCGGTGACGGTCGACTATCCGCCGGTCAACGCCATCCCGTCACGAGGCTGGTTCGAGCTGGCCGACGCCCTGACCCAGGCGGGTCACGATCGCAACGCCCGGGCGGTGATCCTGCGCGCCGAGGGCCGCGGGTTCAACGCCGGCGTGGACATCAAGGAGATGCAGCAAACCACCGGGTTCAGCGCGCTGATCGACGCCAATCGCGGCTGCTTCGCCGCCTTCAAAGCGGTGTACGAGTGCGCGGTACCGGTGATCGCCGCGGTCAACGGTTTCTGTGTGGGCGGCGGTATCGGCCTGGTGGGTAACGCCGATGTGATCGTGGCATCCGACGACGCCACCTTCGGCCTGCCGGAGGTGGAGCGGGGTGCGCTGGGCGCGGCCACCCACCTCTCGCGGCTGGTGCCCCAGCACATGATGCGGCGGCTGTTCTTCACCGCGGCAACCGTCGACGCGGCTACCCTGCACCATTTCGGCTCGGTCCACGAGGTGGTGCCCCGTGCCGACCTCGATGAGGCCGCTCTGCGGGTGGCCCGTGACATCGCGGCTAAGGACACCCGGGTGATCCGTGCCGCCAAGGAGGCACTGAATCTCATTGACGTTCAACGGGTGAACTCCAGCTACCGGATGGAGCAGGGCTTCACCTTCGAACTGAACCTCTCCGGGGTGTCCGACGAGTTGCGCGACGACTTCGCCGGCACGAAGAAGGCCGAGAAGTGAGCAGCCCCCGCGATAAACGCACCACCCTCGACGCCGCAGTCGCCGGTATCGAGAGCGGCATGACGATCGGCATCGGCGGCTGGGGGTCGCGACGCAAACCGATGGCGTTCGTCCGGGCGCTGTTGCGCACCGATGTCACCGACCTCACCGTGGTGACCTACGGCGGCCCGGACCTCGGGTTGCTGTGCTCGGCGGGAAAGGTGACGAAGGCCTACTACGGCTTCGTGTCGCTGGACTCGGCTCCGTTCTACGACCCGTGGTTCTCCCGCGCCCGCACCAGCGGATCGATCGTCGCGCGGGAGATGGACGAAGGGATGCTGCGCTGCGGGTTGCAGGCTGCCGCGCAACGACTTCCGTTCCTGCCCACCCGCGCCGGGCTGGGCAGCTCGGTACCCGACTTCTGGGACGGCGAGCTGAAGACGGTGATGTCTCCTTATGAGACCGATTCCCGCCGTGAGGAACTGATCGCCATGCCGGCCCTGCGCTTGGACGCGGCGTTCGTCCACCTCAACCTCGGCGACAGACACGGCAACGCCGCCTACACCGGGATCGATCCGTATTTTGACGACCTGTTCCTGATGGCCGCCGACCGGCGATACCTCTCGGTGGAACGAGTGGTGCCGACCGAAGAACTGGTCAACGCCGTTCCCCCGCAGGCATTGCTGGTGAACCGGATGATGGTGGACCAGGTGGTCGAAGCGCCCAACGGCGCCCACTTCACCACAGCCGCTCCGGATTACGGCCGCGACGAGAGATTCCAGCGGCACTATGCACAATCCGCCGGGGCCCATTCCGCCGGCGACGAGACCGCCTGGGCGGACTTCGTCGCCACCTACCTGTCCGGCGGCGAGGCCGAGTATCAGGCCGCCGTCCGTCGCTTCGCCGACCAGCAGGAGGCGCCGTGATCCAGGTCAGCCGCGCCGAGGTCTGCGTCGTCGCCTGTGCCGAACTGTTCCGCGACGCTGGCGAGATCATGGTCAGCCCGATGACCACCATGGTGTCGATCGGCGCGCGGTTGGCGCGCTTGACCTTCGCACCCGACATCCTGCTCACCGACGGGGAAGCGCGGCTGTTGGCCGACACTCCAGCGATCGGTGCCGCCGGCGCCATCGAGGGGTGGATGCCGTTCGGCCGGGTCTTCGAAACCCTCGCCTGGGGGCGCCGCCACGTGGTGATGGGCGCCAACCAGATCGACCGGTACGGCAATCAGAACCTGTCCTCGTTCGGGCCGTTGCAGCATCCGACCCGGCAGATGTTCGGGGTGCGGGGCGCGCCGGGCAACACCATCAACCACGCCACCAGCTACTGGGTGGGTAACCACTCCTCCCGGGTGTTCTGCGCGTCCGTCGACGTGGTGTGCGGAATCGGCTGGGACAAAGTCGATGCCGGCAATCCGGCCTACCGGTTCACCGATGTTCACCGCGTTGTGAGCAACCTCGGCGTCTTCGACTTCGGCGGGCCGGGCGGCACCATGCGGGCGGTGTCGCTGCACCCGGGTGTCGTTCCAGAGGAGGTGCGGTCGGCCACGTCCTTCGAGATCCACGGCCTGGACGCGGCCGGGCGCACTCGACTGCCCAGCGGCGAGGAACTGGACCTGATCAAGACCCTCGATCCGAAGAACCTGCGCGACAAGGAATTAAAGGCATGAGGATCCAGACCGCGCTGACCCGCCTGGTGGGCGTCGAGCATCCGGTGGTGCAGACCGGCATGGGGTGGGTAGCGGGCGCACGCCTGGTTTCGGCCACCGCCAACGCCGGCGGGTTGGGCATCCTGGCGTCGGCCACCATGACGATCGACGAACTCGCCACCGCCATCGCCAAGGTGAAATCCAGCACCGACCGGCCGTTCGGCGTCAACCTCCGCGCCGATGCCGCCGACGCCGGCGACCGTGTCGAGTTGATGATCCGCGAGGGCGTCAAAGTCGCCTCCTTCGCACTGGCGCCCAAGCCCGAACTGATCGCCCGGCTGAAAGACGCCGGTTCCGTGGTCATTCCGTCGGTGGGTGCCGCCAAGCACGCCCGCAAGGTCGCCGGGTGGGGCGCCGACGCGGTGATCGTCCAGGGCGGCGAAGGCGGCGGCCACACCGGGCCGGTAGCGACCACGCTGCTGTTGCCGTCGGTCCTCGACGCGCTGGCCGGCGCCGAGATTCCGGTGGTCGCCGCCGGCGGCTTCTTCGACGGCCGCGGACTGGCCGCAGCGCTGTCGTACGGGGCGGCGGGTGTGGCGATGGGCACCCGGTTCCTGCTGACGTCGGACTCGACCGTCCCCGACGCGGTCAAGCAGCGCTACCTGCAGGCCGCCCTGGACGGCACCGTGGTCTCCACCCGCGTCGACGGCATCCCACACCGGGTGCTGCGTACCGGCTTGGTAGAGAACCTCGAAAGCGGTTCCCGGATCAAGGGTTTCATTGCCGCCATGGTCAACGCCGCAAAGTTCAAGAAAATGTCGCAGATGAGCTGGGCGGCAATGATCCGCGATGGCATGACGATGCGGCACGGCAAGGACATGACCTGGTCACAGCTGCTGATGGCGGCCAACACACCGATGCTGCTCAAAGCTGGTCTGGTCGACGGCAACACCAACGCCGGTGTTCTCGCGTCCGGTCAGGTGGCCGGCATCATCGACGACCTGCCGTCCTGCGCTCAACTCATCGATCAGATCGTCAGCGAGGCGATCAAACACCTTCAGGCGGCGAACTCCCTGATCGATTGAGCCGCCGCCGCGGACATCCACCGACCCATGATGCTCACCGCGGTGTTGGCGGCCATGCCACCCGCACTCTTCCGAATCGATCCTGTCCGTTCGCTGTTCGTGGATTCGTTGCTGGGCAAGGCCTTTGGGCCGTTCGCACCCGCACTGGTACTGGGACTGATCTTCTTGATCGTCAAGTGGGTTCTGTTCCGCAGGTTCGATCGGTGGTTGGCGACCGGCTGGGCGGCTCTGGTGGCCTCCGGCGCTCTTCTGATGCTGATCGCGACGACGTCCTGGTGGGATCGGCTCACCTCAGCGCTGGTCTGAATCCGGTTCAATCCGTATCGTCGGCCCATGGGGATCGCACCGGAGAGTTGGCCCGCACCGTTTCAGCGGATGATCCGGATGTCCAACAAGCATCTGCTCAACCCGCTCATGCTTCGTCTGGCCGGTAGCCGGTTCTGGTATGCGTCTGTCATCGAGCACGCGGGGCGTCGCTCCGGCAAGAAGTATTCGACACCGATTGTTGCTGACCGGGTGGACGGCGAGGTCCTCATTCCGCTGCCCTACGGCACTCAGGTCGACTGGGTCCGCAACGTGATGACCGCCGGACGCGGCACCCTGGTGCATAAGGGTGAGACGCTCTCCGTCACCTCTCCAGAACTCATCGACTCGACCCAGGCTCTTCCACTGCTGCCGGCCAACAGACGCCGCACATTCGAACGCATCAACATCGGTCACTTCATGCGGGTACGGATCTCCTGAGACGAACCGCTCACGATGCAGTGAAGCTAAACACTTCATTCTTGGCTAATGAAGTTATTTGCTTCATACTCTGGATATGAAGCGCAGACCTTCATCGATAGTCGCAACGCTGATTGGCGACGTGGTGGCTTCTCGCAAGTCCACCGACCGCGCCGCCCTGCACCGCGCCGTCACCGCTGCCCTGGCCGACGGAGCCGGGGAGGCGCTGAACCCGCCCGCGCTGACAGTCGGTGACGAGTTCCAGGGCACGTATCCGAGCGTGGGCGCAGCCATCGACGCGACACTGGCGATCAGGCTGGCCGCCGAACCTGGCGTCGACATCCGCTTCGGCATCGGGTGGGGCGAGGTCACGGTCCTCGACGACCGCATCCAGGACGGCCCCGGCTGGTGGGCGGCCCGCGAAGCCATCGAGTGGACCGCCGAGACCCAACAGCAGACCGCGCTGTCCTCGATCCGCACGGCGTTCCGCAACGCCGGACCGGCTGGGCCCGACGAGCATGCGGTCAACGCCGCCCTGATGTGTCGGGACCAACTGCTTGGATCACTCGATGAGCGGTCAGGTCGACTGCTGCGGGGCTTGTTATCGGGGAAGACGAAGAAGGAATTGGCGACGGTGGAGGGAATCAGCGCCTCGGCGGTGTCACAGCGTTCGGTCCGCGACGGACTGGACGTACTGGTGCTGGCATCGTCGGAGCTGCGCCGCGTCGCGGAGGGAACCGCGCAGTGAGCATCATCGCCGTATTGCTCGTCGCCATCGGCTGCACCGATCTGCTGCGCTCACCGAGTACTTCCTGATCGGCAGCTTCGCCAGCTGGATCATCGCCCTCGGAGGCCTCGCGCTCACCCTCCCGCGCTGAGCCGGGCGCCTACAGCCGTTCGATGATGGTGACGTTGGCGGTGCCGCCGCCCTCGCACATGGTCTGCAGCCCGTAGCGGCCGCCGGTGCGCTCGAGCTCGTTGAGCATGGTGGCGAAGAGTTTGGCGCCGGTCGCGCCGAGCGGATGACCCAGTGCGATGGCGCCGCCGTTGGGATTGACTTTCGCCGGGTCGGCGCCGGTCTCCTTGATCCAGGCCAGCACCACCGGGGCGAATGCCTCGTTGATCTCCACCACGTCGATGTCATCGATGGACAGGCCGGTCTTGTCCAGGGCGTACCGGGTTGCCGGGATGGGGCCGGTGAGCATCAGGACGGGATCGGCTCCGCGGCAACTGATGTGGTGGATGCGGGCCCGGGGCGTGAGACCGTGGTCCTTGACAGCCCGCTCGGAGGCCAGCAGCACCGCACTGGCGCCGTCACAGATCTGGCTGGCCACCGCCGCGGTCATCCGGCCGCCGTCGCTGAGTGTGGGCAGCCCGGCCATCTTCTCCAGCGTCGTCTCGCGGGGAGTCTCGTCGACGGCGAAGCCCACCCCGTCGATGTCGACGGCGACGATCTCGTTGGCGAAGTGACCCCCGCGGATGGCCGCGAAGGCACGCTGGTGGCTGGCCAGCGCCCAGCGCTCCATGTCCTCCCTTGAGATATCCCACTTCGCGGCGATCATCTCCGCGCCGCGGAACTGCGAGATCTCCTCGTCGCCGTAACGCTGCAGCCAGGCCTTGGACTCGGCCGTCGGGGTGGTGAAGCCGAATTCCTTGCCGACGATCATCGCCGACGAGATCGGGATCTGGCTCATGTTCTGCATCCCGCCGGCCAGGATCAGATCGGCGGTGCCGGACATGATGGCTTGGGCGCCAAAGGAAATCGCCTGCTGGCTTGAGCCGCACTGACGATCAACGGTGACGCCGGGCACCTCTTCGGGGTAGCCGGCGGCCAGCCAGGTGAGCCGGGCGATGTTGCCGGCCTGCCCGCCGATGGCGTCGACGCAGCCGACGATCGCATCATCGACCGCACCGGGATCGACGTCGTTGCGGGCGAAGATCCCTTGGAAAGCATGGACTCCGAGGTCGATCGGGTGCAGACCGGCCAGTGACCCGTTGCGCTTGCCGACGGCGGTGCGCACCGCGTCGATGACGTAGGCATCAGGGGCCTGGGGCACTTCACTTCTCCTTAGCCGCGGCGATGCCGCCGAGAACGATGGACAGGTACTGGCGGCCGACCTGTTCGGCGGTGAGCGGACCGCCGGGCTGATACCAGCGCACCGACACCCAGGTGGTGTCGCGGATGAACCGGTACACCAGATCGACATCGATGTCCGAGCGGAAGTAGCCCTGCTCGACGCCTTCGGTGAGGACGTCGACCCACATCTTGCGCTGGCGCTTGTTCAGGTCGTCGACGTAGCCGAACCGCGGCTGACCGGATAACCGCTTGGCCTCGTCCTGATAGATCACCACCTCGGCGTGGTGGTGCTCGATGGCGTCGAAGGACGCCATGAACAGTCCCCGCAACCGCTCCAACGGGTTTCGCTCAGTGTCGATGATCTGCTGATAGCGATCGAACAACCAGTCCAGAAATCCGCGCAGCACCTCGTCCACCATCTCCTCCTTGGAGGAGAAGTGGTGATAGAGGCTGCCGGAGAGAATGCCGGCCGCGTCGGCGATATCGCGGACCGTGGTGGCCCGCAGACCCCGCTCGGCGAACATCGACGCCGCCAATTCCAGCAGTTCTTCTCGCCGGGTGGCCGGCGTTGGCGCGCTCACGGGTGCTGGCTCGACACCGAGATGACTTCGCCGGTCAGGTAACTGGAGTAGTCGCTGGCCAGGAACGCGATGGTGGCGGCGACCTCCCACGGCTCGGCGGCCCTACCGAAGGCCTCATCTTCCGACAACCGGTCGAGCAGATCGGCGGAACTGGTCTTCTCCAGGAACTTGTGCCGGGCGATGCTGGGCGACACCGCGTTGATCCGCACCCCGTACTCGACGGCTTCGATTGCGCTGCAACGGGTCAGCGCCATGACGCCGGCCTTGGCAGCCGCATAGTGCGACTGGGAGTGCTGCGCCCGCCAGCCCAGCACGCTGGCGTTGTTGACGATCGCGCCGCCATGACCGGCATCACGGAAATACGCCAGCGCAGTTCGGGTCGCACGCATCACCGAGGTCAGCGTGACGCTCAGAACCCGGTCCCACTCGTCGTCGGTCATATCAATCACCGGCGTCTGTCCACCCAGGCCGGCGTTGTTGACCAGGACGTCCATCCGTCCGAACCGGGCGGTGGTCGAGGCGACCATCGCGTCCACCTGGGCTGAGGACGTCACGTCGCACACCACGCTCTCCACCCGCCCAAGGCCCAAGGCCGACAGCGCATCGCGCGTCCCGCCGAGCCGGCGCTCGTGGTGGTCGGAGATCATCACATCGGCGCCCTCCAGCAGCGCCCGCCGGGCGGTGGCCGAACCGATGCCGGTGCCCGCGGCCGCGGTGACGACGACCACCTTGCCGCTGAGCAGACCGTGGCCTGCCGTCTCCTCCGGTGGTACCGACAACGACGCCATCAGCCCCTCGCCTCCCGCGGCAGGCCGAGCACCCGCTCGGCGATGATGTTGCGCTGAACCTCGTTGGATCCGCCGTAGATGGTGTCGGCGCGGGAGAACAGGAACAGCCGCTGCCATTCGTCGAAGTCGTTGCCGTCCAACACAAGTCCGGCTTTGCCCCGGATGTCCATGGCCAGCTCGCCGAGGTCGCGGTGCCAGTTCGCCCAAAGTAGTTTCGACACCGAGTCTTTTCCGGCGGCCTGGCCGTCATCCTCCTCGTCCATGGTGGCGAGGGCGAACGAGCGCATCGCCTGCAACCCGGCCCAGGCCCGGGTCAGCCGGTCCCGGATCAACGGATCGTCGACGGCGCCGCAATTCCTGGCCAGCTCCACCAGACCGGACAGCTCACGGGCGTAACGGATCTGCTGGCCCAGCGTCGAAACCCCACGCTCGAACATCAGGGTGCCCATCGCCACCCGCCAGCCGTCGCCGGGCTCGCCGACCACCAGGCCGGCCTCGGTGCGGGCGTCGGTGAAGAACACCTCGTTGAACTCCGAGTCGCCGGTGAGCTGCACGATGGGCCGGATCTCCACCCCCGGCTGGTCCAGCGGCACCAGCAGATACGACAGGCCGGCGTGCCGCTTCGAGCCCTTTTTGGAGCGCGCCAGCACGAAGCACCACTGCGACCAGTGCGCCAACGACGTCCAAACCTTCTGCCCGTTGATCACCCAGTACTGATTTCCCGTCGCTTCGCTCGCCGAGGGGGAGCCCTCCAACACCGCTGAGGTCGACACATTCGCCAGGTCGCTGCCGGCGCCGGGCTCGGAGTAGCCCTGGCACCACAATTCGGTGACGTCACGGATGGCGGGCAGGAAGCGCTGCTGCTGCTCCGGGGTGCCGAAAGCGATCAGGGTCGGACCGACCAGTTCCTCACCGAGGTGGTTGACCTTGTCGGGGGCGTCGGCACGGGCGTACTCCTCGTAGAACGCCACCCGGTGCGCGACAGACAGCCCCCGGCCGCCGTGTTCGACGGGCCAGCCCAGACAGGTCAGCCCGGCCGCGGCGAGGTGCTGGTTCCAGGCCCGTCGCTCCTCGAATGCCTCGTGCTCACGGCCAGGACCGCCGAGGCCCTTGAGGGCGGCGTAGTCGCCGACCAGATTGTCGGCCAGCCACTCCCGGACCTCTGCCCGGAACTCGTCGACGCGCACCCGAGTAGGCTAACCTACCAAGCACTTGCTTTGTTGGCTTGGGGCCAGGTAGGAGCACTCATGGGCGGCTACCCGCTGACCACTCCGTCGGTGCTGAACCGGATGGCTTTCGACCGCGCCGACCACGACGCGCTGATCGCCGCGGATCGCCGGTTCACCTTCGCCGAACTGCACGACGAGGTCCGGCGCACTGCCGCGGCGATCGCCGGCCTGGGCGTCCAACCCGGCGACCGGGTGGCGCTGTGGTCGCCCAACACCTGGCACTGGGTGGTCTCCTGTCTTGCCATCCACTACGCCGGCGCAGTGCTGGTACCGCTCAACACCCGCTACACCGCCGACGAAGCCACCGACATCCTGCGGCGCACCCACGCGCCGCTGCTGCTCGGGATGAGCCGCTTCCTGGGCGCCGACCGGATCGCGAATCTGGATCGGGCCGCGCTCGGGGCATTGCGGCATGTGGTCAGGGTGCCGGTGGAGGATGACGACGGCGAGAAAGAGGCCGGGTCGTGGGACGAGTTCCTCGCCGGGCCGCAGATTCCGCTCTCGGAGGTCGACGCCAGGGCCGCGGCGGTGCGCCCGGACGACGTCGCCGACATCCTTTTCACCTCGGGCACAACCGGACGCAGCAAGGGCGTACTGTGCGCCCACCGCCAGTCATTGTCGGCCTCGGCCGCGTGGGCGGAATGCGGGCAGATCACCAGCGCCGACCGCTACCTCTGCATCAACCCGTTTTTCCATAACTTCGGATACAAGGCCGGGATCTTGGCCTGCCTGCAGACCGGAGCGACGCTCATCCCGCAGCTGACCTTCGACGCCGAGCAGGCCATGCGAGCGGTGGCCGAGCATCGGGTCACCGTCCTGCCGGGTCCGCCCACCATCTTCCAGACTCTGCTCGACCATCCGGCGCGGGCGGACCATGACCTGACGTCGCTGCGCTTCGCGGTCACGGGGGCGGCCACCGTGCCGGTGGTGCTCATCGAGCGGATGCAAACCGAACTCGACTTCGACATCGTGCTGACCGCCTACGGACTGACCGAGGCCAGTGGCTTCGGCACGATGTGTCGCGCCGACGACGACCCGGTCACCGTGGCGACCACGTGTGGTCGCCCCATCGCCGATTTCGACTTGCGCATCGACGGAGCCGCTGGGCCGGCGACATCCGATTCGGCGCCGGACGCCGCGGGCGCGGGTGAGGTGCTGCTGCGGGGCCCCAACGTCATGCTCGGCTACCTCGACGACCCGGCGGCCACCGCAGCCACCGTCGACGCCGACGGCTGGTTGCATACCGGAGATATCGGCACGGTGGACGAGGCGGGAAATCTGCGCATCACCGACCGGTTGAAGGACATGTACATCTGCGGTGGTTTCAACGTTTACCCCGCCGAGGTGGAGCAGGCACTGGCCCGGCTGGACGGGGTCGCCGACGTCGCGGTGATCGGTGTGCCCGACGACCGGCTCGGCGAGGTGGGTCGCGCGTTCGTCGTCCGGCGCCCCGGCGCCGAACTCGACGAGGCTGCCGTAGTCGCCTTCAGCCGACGACATCTGGCCAACTTCAAGGCGCCGCGTTCGGTGGCATTCCTCGACGTGCTGCCCCGCAACGCTGGCGGAAAGGTTCTGAAAACCACACTGCGAGAGATGGTCTGAGTGGATTTGCGATGGATTTAGAGTACGACGATCAGACCTGCGCCTTCCGCGACGAAGTCCGCGAATTCCTCACCGCCAACCGGGACAGGTTTCCCACCGCCTCCTACGACAACACCGAGGGTTTCGAGCAGCACCGCCGCTGGGACCGGCTGCTGTTCGACGCGGGCCTGTCGGTCATCACCTGGCCGGAGAAATACGGTGGCCGCGATGCCACGCTGCTGCAATGGGTGGTTTTCGAGGAGGAGTACTTCCGCGCCGGCGCGCCGGGACGGGCGAGCGCCAACGGCACCTCAATGTTGGCTCCGACACTGTTCTCGCACGGCACCGAGGAGCAACTGGATCGCATCCTGCCGAAAATGGCAAGCGGCGAACAGATTTGGGCACAGGCCTGGTCGGAACCGGAGTCGGGCAGCGATCTGGCGTCGCTGCGGTCCACCGCCACCCGCACCGAGGGCGGTTGGCTGCTCAACGGGCAGAAGATCTGGAGCAGCCGCGCTCCGTTT
>NZ_JBIIOV010000095.1:0-12970 GCF_044342925.1 Mycobacterium sp.
GCGCTCGGCAAGCTCGGTGTCGTCGCGGTAGCCGGAGTTACGGGTGAGCAGCCGGCCGCCCACCGTCGGGGTGGGATGGGCGGGGTCGTAGCGGAAACCCGTCGTGGGCGCCTTCCCATCGGGTGCGATATCGCTGAGCTGGCCGGTGGGCTGCAGGTAGAGCACCCGATCGGTGGTGGCCGGCGGCCAGTCCGGCAGGTCCACCCACCCGGAGCGGCTGCGACCGGTCAGGAAAATCCGCACCGGGTCGCTGCGCACCGGGTTGGTGCGCTCCTCGTGCGCCAGATGCGCCGCCAGCCAATCCAGCGTCTCGGCGGTGGTGTTGGTGATGGCTTTGGTCACCATCTGGTCGTGGGTCCAGGGGCCGACGGTCAGTGTCACGTCCGCACCACGGCCACGCAGGTGGTGGTACTGGGCGATGGTCTGATCGATGAAGATGTCCTGCCACCCGCCGATCAGCAACACCGGCACTGCGCAGCGATCCAGCGCATGGGTCATCCGCATCGGCTCCCAGAACGGATCGTCGATGTCGGGGTGCTCGATCCAGGATTCGTACCAGGGTGAGTTCTCGCCCAGCAACGCCCGGCCGGCGCTGCCCAACGGAACGTTCTGCACAGCCGAGGCCAGCCGGCGGGTCGATCGGAGCTGGAAGGCCAGCCGGTGGGCCGTCGAGCGCTCCTGGTTGGCAATCATGTCCGACCAGCCCAGGAAATCGTTGAGGGCGAACGAACCGGTACCCCACGAGGTGCTGTGGAAGTCGTGCGGGCCGACGGCGATCACCGCCGCGGCCAGCTCCGGTGGCGGATCGGCCAGCAGCGCCCATTGGGTGAAGCCCAGGTAGGACAGTCCGATCGTGGCGAATGTCCCGGTGAACCAGGGCTGTTCCCGCAACCACACGACGGTGTCGGCGGCGTCGTCGAACTCGTGCACCATGGGCACGAAAGTCCCCCCGGAGCCGAATGTGCCCCGCACGCTCTGCAGCACCACGTGGTAGCCGCGAGCACCGTAGATGTGGGCGTAGATGTTGGAGAACGGGAACCCGCGGCCGTACGGGCAACGCACCAGGATGGTGCCCAGCGGCCGGTCGGTGACGGGGGCGTAGTGGTCGGCCCGCAGCTCCACCCCGTCCCGCATCGGGACCGGCACGTCTCTGTGCACGACGTAGTCGGTGGTCGGCGGGGGAAGTCGCAGCGCACGGCTCACCGTGCGGTCACTCAAGCGGGTGCTTGCCATCAGCCCAGGATATGGGTCGCCAGTAGGCTGGCCGGTTGTGGCACCCACGCTCTGGGCGATCAGCGACCTACATACTGGTCACACCGGCAATAAGCCGGTGACCGAGTCGCTGTATCCGGCGAACCCGGAGGACTGGCTCATCGTGGCCGGTGACGTGGCCGAACGCACTGACGACATCCGGTGGTCGCTGGATCTGCTGCGGCGACGATTCGAGAAGGTCATCTGGGTGCCCGGCAACCACGAACTGTGGACCACCGGCAAGGATCCGGCGCAGGTCTTCGGCCGCGCCCGCTACGACTACCTCGTCGAGATGTGCGACGAGATGGGCGTCGTCACCCCCGAACATCCCTATCCGTTGTGGACCGGGCCCGGCGGCGCGGCGACCGTCGTGCCGATGTTCCTGCTCTACGACTACAGCTTTCTGCCCAAGGGTGCGACCACCAAGGCTGAAGGCCTGGCGATCGCCAAGCAAAACAATGTCGTCGCCACCGACGAGTTCCTGCTGTCCTGCGAGCCCTATGCCACCCGCGATGCCTGGTGCCGCGACCGGCTGGCCTACACCCGCGCCCGGCTCGACGACGTGGATTGGACGGTGCCCACGGTGCTGGTCAATCATTTCCCGTTGCTGCGCGAACCGTGCGACATGTTGTTCTATCCGGAGTTCGCGCTATGGTGCGGCACCGTGGAGACCGCCGACTGGCACACCCGCTACAACGCGCTGTGTTCGGTGTACGGCCACCTGCACATCCCGCGCACAACCTGGCACGACGGCGTGCGGTTCGAAGAGGTGTCGGTGGGCTATCCGCGGGAGTGGCGGCGACGCAAGCCCTATCGGTGGCTGCGCCAGGTGTTGCCCGACCCCGACTACGCGACCGGTTATCTCAATGAGTTCGGCGGGCACTTCATGATCACCCCGGAAATGCGCGCCCAGGCCGAGGCGTTCCGGGCGAAGCTGAAAGGCCGACGCCGATGAGCGAGCTGATGCGGGCGGTGCTCCCGGCTCGCGACGGCCTCGTGTACGCCGAGCTCTACCACGACCCACCGGAGCTGGCTGCGCTGCCGGAGGAGGAGCCGCTGATCGCCCGGTCTGTGACCAAGCGGCGCAATGAGTTCATCACCGCCCGGCATTGCGCACGGCTGGCGATGGGTCGGCTTGGTGTCGCGCATGCACCGATCCTCAAGGGGGAGAAGGGCGAACCGCAATGGCCCGACGGCCTGGTCGGCAGCCTCACCCACTGTGAGGGCTACCGCGGGGCGGTGGTCGGCCGCAGCTGGGCGGTCCGTTCGGTCGGCATCGACGCTGAACCGCACGGTGTCCTTCCCAACGGTGTGCTCGACGCCATCAGCCTGCCGGCTGAGCGGGTCGAGATCGCGGCGCTGCCCTCCGGGCTGCACTGGGATCGAATCCTGTTCTGCGCCAAGGAAGCCACCTACAAGGCATGGTTCCCGCTGACCGGGCGGTGGCTGGGCTTCGAGGACGCCCACATCACCCTCGCTACGGACTCCCAGTCCGACTCTGGGGGCGCGGGCAGCTTCGTCTCGCGCATCCTGATCGATCCCGAGGCGCGGTCGGGTCCGCCGTTGACCGAACTCGTCGGCCGGTGGTCGGTGGGTGGGGGACTGGCGCTGACGGCGATCGTGCTGTGAGACCGACTGCAGGTCTGGTGATCGTCGACAAACCCCCCGGTATGACGAGTCACGACGTCGTCTCGCGGTGTCGACGTATCTTCGGAACCCGCAAAGTCGGCCACGCCGGCACCCTGGATCCGATGGCCACCGGGGTGCTCGTCGTCGGCATCGAACGAGCCACCAAGATTCTCGGCTTGCTGACCGCCACGTCGAAGTCGTACACGGCGACGATCCGGCTGGGCCGCGCCACCACCACCGACGACGCCGAAGGTGAAGTACTGCAGGACATCCCGGCAACGCACGTCGGCGACGAAGCGATTTTGGCCGCGATCGCACCGCTGCGCGGCGACATCTTCCAGCGGCCGTCGTCGGTCAGCGCCATCAAGATCGACGGTAAGCGTGCCTACCAACTGGCCCGCGAGGGCGAGCAGGTGGAACTGGCCGCCCGGCCGGTCCGTATCGACCGGTTCGAGGTCATGGCGGTCCGTCGGGAGGGTTCGTTCATCGATCTTGACGTCGAGGTGGACTGCTCGTCGGGCACCTACATCCGCGCGCTGGCCCGCGATCTGGGGGCGGCGCTTGCTGTCGGCGGGCATCTCACCGCGCTGCGCCGTACCCGCGTCGGCGGCTACGGACTGGATCACGCCCGCACCCTGGATCAACTCGCCGAGCACCCGGCCCTGAGCTACACCCTCGACGAGGCGTGTCTGCTGGCCTTTCCGCGCCGCGACATCAGTGCCGCCCACGCCGACGACGCCGCCCACGGGCGTCCACTGTCGCCGGCCGGTATCGACGGTGTGTACGCGGCGACGGATAGCCACGGTCGCGTCATCGCACTGCTGGAGGATCGGGGGCCGCGGACCACCTCGGTAGTGGTGATCCGCCCGGCGACACTGGTCGGGTAGTCGGCTGCCGCGCCGACGCCGGCGCCGTGCGGCGACGTGACACATTGTGTTTCCCCGAATCCGCCGAGCATCGATCTTCAGTCGGCAGCCCGGCAGGACGCGATCAATGCGGCCAAGGAAGCAGCGGCTGCCCTGAAGCTCACCCAACTGCCCAAGATGCCGGATTTCGCAAAGCAGCAGTCGACGTTGTTCAAACAGTTCGACTCTGTGCTGTCAGCGATCAAGGCGCAGGCGGCGCAGGCAGCGAACTTCAGAGCGCTCTCCCGCGTATAGGTTTCACCGCCCGGGGCCGCCGAGTGGCACTTGGGGCACGGCAATCCCGACCGTAGGCTGACGGGCGTGCAGCGCTGGCGCGGGCAGGACGACATCCCCTCGGACTGGGGTCGCTGTGTCCTGACCATCGGCGTATTCGACGGCGTACACCGCGGTCATGCCGAACTGATCGCACGGGCGGTCAAGGCGGGCCGGGCTCGTGGGGTGCCGACAGTGCTGATGACCTTCGACCCGCACCCGATGGAAGTCGTGTTCCCGGGCAGCCACCCCGCCCAGCTCACCACCCTCACCCGGCGGGCCGAACTGGCCGAGGAACTGGGTATCGACGTGTTCCTGGTGATGCCGTTCACCACCGATTTCATGAAGCTCACCCCGGAGCGCTACATCCACGAACTGCTCGTCGAACGGCTGCACGTGCTCGACGTCCTGGTGGGGGACAACTTCACCTTCGGCAAGAAGGCGGCCGGCAACGCCGACACCCTGCGTAAGGCCGGCGAGCGGTTCGGTTTCTCGGTGGAATCGGTGTCGCTGGTCGCCGAGCAGCACCAGAGCGAGACCGTGACGTATTCCTCGACCTACATCCGGGCCTGCGTCGATGCCGGCGACGTCGTGGCCGCCGCCGAGGCGCTCGGCCGCCCGCATCGGGTGGAGGGCGTGGTCGTCCGCGGCGAGGGCCGCGGCCGCGGGCTCGGCTACCCCACCGCCAACGTGGCACCGCCGATGTATTCGGCCATTCCCGCCGACGGTGTGTACGCGGCCTGGTTCACCCTGCTGGCTCCGGGCCCTGCGACGGGTTCGGTGACGGCCGGCCGGCGCTATCCCGCCGCGGTCTCGGTCGGCACCAATCCGACATTCTCGGGCCGCACCCGCACCGTCGAGGCCTTCGTCCTAGACGTGGACGCCGACCTGTACGGACAGCATGTCGCGGTGGACTTCGTCGCCCGGATCCGTGGTCAGCAGAAGTTCGGCACCGTGGAGGACCTGATCGCCGCGATGGGCCGGGACACCGCGAAGGCGCGCAGCATTTTGGCCGCGCAGTCCTGACCCGGTAACGTTCTCCGCTGGCGCGAGCTGCAGTCCGCGGCGGCCCGCCTCACGTCTTTCCTCGCGGTACCGATTGATGGAGTTGAATTTCTCATGGCGCTGACCGCCGAGCAGAAGAAGGAAATCCTGGGCCAGTACGGCCTGCACGGGACCGATACCGGTTCGCCGGAGGCGCAGGTCGCCATGCTGACCAAGCGCATCTCGGATCTCACCGAGCACCTCAAGACCCACAAGCACGACCACCACTCCCGTCGTGGCCTGCTGCTCCTGGTCGGCCGTCGTCGCCGGCTTCTCAAGTACGTCGCCCAGGTCGACGTTGAGCGCTACCGCTCGTTGATCGAGCGGCTCGGCCTGCGCCGCTGATGGTGGCCGGGACCAACCTGGTCGCCGTGTAACATGAGGACGGTCCCCGGCCGCGCCGCGGCCTGTGACCTGCGTCTCCCAGCGAGGCTTGGCCCGATCGGGCGGTCTTCGGTAGTGGCTGCCGGGAGGTCTTCTCCCGGCCGCTTCGATCGACGGCCGTAGCCGTTCGTCAGCCAAAACGTCTCGTCACTGTGCGGCGCTAAAAATCAACAGTGAACGAAAGGCTGTACGGACGTATGTCTGTCGCTGAAACCGACGAAGGCGTGTTCGAAGCAACCGCCACCATCGACAACGGGAGCTTCGGCACCCGCACCATCCGGTTCGAGACCGGTCGGCTGGCCCAGCAGGCCGCCGGCGCCGTGGTCGCCTACCTCGATGACGAAACCATGCTGCTGTCGGCGACCACCGCCAGCAAGGCTCCCAAGGAACACTTCGACTTCTTCCCGCTGACCATCGACGTCGAGGAGCGGATGTACGCCGCGGGCCGGATCCCCGGTTCGTTCTTCCGCCGCGAGGGACGTCCGTCCACCGACGCGATCCTGACCTGCCGCCTGATCGACCGGCCGCTGCGCCCGACGTTCGTCTCCGGTCTGCGCAACGAGATCCAGGTTGTGGTCACCATCCTGAGCCTGGATCCCAACGACCTGTACGACGTGCTGGCGATCAACGCAGCATCGGCGTCCACCCAGATCGCCGGCCTGCCGTTCTCCGGCCCGATCGGTGGCGTGCGCGTCGCCCTCATCGGCACCCAGTGGGTCGCGTTCCCTACCGTCGAGCAGCTTGACGATGCGGTGTTCGACATGGTTGTCGCCGGCCGGGTCGTCCAGGGCGGCTCCGGAAACAACGACGTCGCGATCATGATGGTCGAGGCCGAGGCCACCGACAAGGTCATCGAACTGGTCGCCGGCGGCGCCCAGGCGCCCACCGAGGCCGTCGTGGCCGAGGGCCTCGAAGCCGCCAAGCCGTTCATCGCCGCCCTGTGCGCGGCACAGAGCGCGCTGGCTGAGAAGGCCGCCAAGGAGACCGCTGACTACCCGGTGTTCCCGGACTACGCCGACGACGCCTACACCGCCGTCGCCGACGCGGCCGGCGAGTCGCTGGCCCAGGCGCTCACCATCGCCGGCAAGCAGGAGCGCAACGATCGCACCGACGAGATCAAGAACGAGGTGCTCGGCAAGCTCGGCGAGGCTTTCGCCGGCCGCGAGAAGGAACTCGGCGCGGCGTACCGCTCGCTGACCAAGAAGCTTGTGCGCCAGCGCATTCTCACCGATCACTTCCGCATCGACGGCCGCGGTATCACCGATATCCGCGCGCTGTCCGCCGAGGTGGCCATCATCCCGCGTGCCCACGGCAGCGCCCTGTTCGAGCGCGGCGAGACCCAGATCATGGGCGTCACCACCCTGGACATGGTCAAGATGGCCCAGCAGATCGACTCGCTGGGACCGGAGAAGTCCAAGCGCTACATGCACCACTACAACTTCCCGCCGTACTCGACCGGTGAGACCGGCCGTGTCGGCTCGCCTAAGCGCCGCGAGATCGGCCACGGCGCGCTCGCCGAGCGCGCCCTGATGCCGGTGCTGCCCAGCGTCGAGGAATTCCCGTACGCCATCCGTCAGGTCTCGGAAGCGTTGAGCTCCAACGGTTCTACCTCGATGGGTTCGGTGTGCGCCTCGACCCTGTCGCTGCTCAACGCCGGTGTGCCGCTGAAGGCCCCGGTGGCCGGCATCGCGATGGGCCTGGTGTCCGATGAGGTCAACGGGGAGACGCGCTACGTCGCACTGACCGACATCCTCGGCGCCGAGGATGCCTTCGGCGACATGGATTTCAAGGTGGCCGGCACCAAGGAGTTCGTCACCGCGCTGCAGTTGGACACCAAGCTCGACGGCATCCCGTCCAGCGTGCTGGCCGGGGCGCTGGCCCAGGCCAAGGACGCCCGGATGACCATCCTGGAGGTGATGGCCGAAGCCATCGACGCTCCCGACGAGATGAGCCCATACGCGCCGCGCGTCACCGCCATCAAGATCCCCATCGACAAGATCGGCGAGGTGATCGGGCCCAAGGGCAAGATGATCAACTCGATCACCGAGCAGACCGGCGCCTCGATCTCCATCGAGGACGACGGCACGGTGTTCGTCGGCGCCACCGACGGCCCCTCGGCGCAGGCCGCCATCGACATGATCAACGCGATCGCCAACCCGCAGCTGCCCAAGGTCGGTGAGCGGTTCCTCGGAACCGTGGTCAAGACCACCGATTTTGGCGCCTTCGTGTCACTGCTGCCCGGCCGCGACGGCCTGGTGCACATCTCCAAGCTGGGCCGCGGTAAGCGCGTCGCCAAGGTGGATGACGTGGTCAAGGTCGGCGACAAGCTCCGAGTGGAGATCGCCGACATCGACAACCGCGGCAAGATCTCGCTGGTTCCGGTCGACGAAGACGCTGCGGCCGGCGCATCCGCCGAGGCACCCGCACCGGTCGATGCCGCGACCGCCGGCAGCTAAGGCTGCCGGCGGGGGAGCCGCTACGCCGATGATCACCGCGGGCCTTCGGGCCGGTGGGCGGAAATCCGAGACGTCCCAGGACGTTTCGACCGTCCGCCGCACCGTTTTGCCCGGTGGTCTGCGGGTAGTCACCGAATATGTACCGTCCGTGCGGTCGGCTTCTGTCGGTCTGTGGGTCAATGTCGGCTCCCGCGACGAAGGCCCCACCGTCGCGGGTGCGGCGCATTTCCTGGAGCACCTGCTGTTCAAGGCCACTCCGACGCGCACGTCGGTCCAGATCGCCCAGGCGGTGGACGCGGTCGGCGGTGAGTTGAACGCGTTCACTTCCAAGGAACACACCTGCTTCTACGCGCACGTGCTTGACGACGACCTCGAACTGGCTGTCGACCTCGTCGCTGACGTCGTCCTCAACGGTCTCTGCGCGGCCGCCGATGTGGAACTGGAACGCGACGTCGTGCTCGAGGAGATCGCGATGCGCGACGACGACCCCGAAGACAGCCTGGGCGACGTATTCCTCACCGCGATGTTCGGCGACCACCCGATCGGCCGACCGGTGATCGGCAGCGTCGAGTCGGTGTCGACGATGACCCGAAACCAGTTACATTCCTTCCACACTCGGCGCTATGTGCCCGAGCGAATGGTGCTGGCCGTCGCCGGCAACATCGACCACGACCACGTGGTGGCCCTTGCCCGCGAGTACTTCGCCGGCCGGCTGGTTCGGGGCCGCAAGCCACTGCCGCCGCGCAAGGGGGCCGGCCGGCTCACCACCCGTCCGGAGCTGACGCTGGTCAGCCGCGACTGCGAGCAGACCCATCTGACGCTCGGGGTCCGGGTTCCGGGCCGGCACTGGACCGACCGGTGGGCGCTGACGGTGCTCAACACCGCCTTGGGCGGCGGCTTGAGTTCCCGGCTCTTTCAGCAGATCCGGGAGAGCCGCGGACTGGCCTACTCGGTGTACTCCGCAGTCGACGCCTTCGCCGACAGCGGGGCCTTCTCGGTGTACGCCGGATGCCTGCCGGAACGGTTCGACGAGGTGATCCGGCTGACCGCCGAGGTTCTCGAGACCGTCGCCCGTGACGGCATCACCGAGGAGGAATGCCGGATCGCCAAGGGTTCCTTGCGCGGTGGGCTGCTGCTCGGTCTGGAGGATTCCGCCTCCCGGATGAACCGGCTGGGTCGCACCGAGCTGAACTACGGCGAGTACCGCAGCCTGACCAGCACGCTGCGTAACATCGAGCGGGTGCGGATCGAGGACGTCAACGCGGTGGCCCGCACGGTGCTGAACGGCCGGTTCGGTGCGGCAGTACTGGGGCCGCACCGCAACAAACGCGCACTGCCGCACAAACTCCGGGCTATCGCGGGCTGACCCGGTGACCTTCAGTCTCGGCGACCTGACCATCCCCATCGTGGGTGCGCCGATGGCGGGAGGGCCGAGCACCCCGGCGCTGGCCGCGGCGGTGACCGATGCCGGCGGCTTGGGCTCACTGCCGGCCGGGTATCTCACCCCCACCGCATTCGCCGACAGCATCGCCGCGGCGCGATTGCTGACCAGCGGGCCGCTCGGCGTGAATCTCTTTGTGCCACAACCCTGCGCGGCTAGCCAGGCAGAACTGGACACCTACCGCGACCGGCTCGTGCCGCTGGCCCGCCGCTACGGCGCCGAGCCTGGTCGCGCCCGGCCCGACGACGACGGCTGGCAGGAGAAACTCGACGTCGTCGCCGACACCGCGCCCGAGGTGGTCTCCTTCACGTTCGGCTGTCCGGCGCCCGCGGTGCTGGCGCGGTTGCGGTCCCGCGGTGTGCTCACCATGGTGACCGTCTCCAGCGCCGAGGAAGCCGATCAAGCGGTGGCCGCCGGCGCTGACGCGCTGGTGGTCCAGGGGCCCGACGCCGGCGGGCACCGGAGCGTTTTCGACCCGGCCGCTGCGGCGCCGGACGCACCGTTGTCGACGCTGCTGGCGCAGGTCACCCGGCTCGACGTGCCGGTGGTGGCGGCCGGCGGGCTGGGCGACGCCGCCGCCGTCCGCGGCGCTCTGGCGGCCGGCGCGGTGGCCGCCCAGGTCGGGACCGCCCTGCTGTTGTGCGACGAGGCCGGGACCAACGCGGTGCACCGGGCGGCGCTACGAGACGAGCAGTTCACCGAGACCGTGGTGACGCGGGCGTTCTCCGGGCGCTACGCCCGCAGCCTGGCCAATGCGTTCACCGCCACCTACAGCGAGGTCGCCCCGCCGGGTTACCCCCAGGTCAACCAGCTCACCGCGCCGATCCGGGCGGCGTCGTTGGCCGCCGCGGACCCGCACGCCACCACCCTGTGGGCCGGTACCGCCTGGCGTGGAATCTCGGGCGGCCCGGCCGCCGACGTGGTGGCCGCGCTGGCCGCCCGTTGAGGCCCGAACCCTAGACCAGCAGGCCCGCCGGGTCGGTGTAGGTCAGACCCAGGTCATGGGCGACGTGCTCGTTGAGCAGCTGACCTTCGTGGGTCGACAAGCCCTTCGCCAATGACGGGTCTGCCGCGCAGGCGTCCTTCCAGCCGCGGTCGGCGAGTTTGAGGACATAGGGCATGGTGGCGTTGGTGAGCGCGAACGTCGACGTGCGCGGTACCGAGCCGGGCATGTTGGCCACGCAGTAGAACACGCTGTCGTGGACCCGGAACGTCGGGTCGTCGTGGGTGGTGGGGCGGGAGTCCTCGAAACAGCCGCCCTGGTCGATGGCGATGTCCACCAGCACCGAACCCGGCTTCATCTGCGCCACAGTGTCATTGGTGACCAGCTTGGGCGCCTTGGCGCCCGGCACCAGGACCGCGCCGATCACCAGGTCGGCCTGCTTGACCGCGTTCTGCAGTTCCAGCCGCGCCGAGTAGCGGGTCTCGATGGCGCCGCCGTACTCGGCGTCGATCTTGCGCAGCGTGTTGATGTTGAGGTCGAACACCGTGACGTGGGCGCCCATGCCCCAGGCGACGGCGGCGGCGTTGTCGCCGGCCATCCCGCCGCCGATGACGACGACCACCGCCGGCGCCACACCGGGCACCCCGCCCATCAGTACGCCACGGCCGCCCTGGGTTTGCATCAGGTGGTAGGCGCCGACGTGGGCCGACAGCCGGCCGGCGACCTCGCTCATCGGTGCCAGCAGCGGAAGTGCCACTGATCCGTCTGGGTTGGCGGTCTGCACGGTCTCGTAGGCGATCGATGTGGTATCCGAAGCCAGCAGCGCGTCGGTGCACGGCCGGGAGGCCGCCAGATGCAGGTAGGTGAACAGGGTCTGGCCCTTGCGCAGCCGCGCGTATTCGGCCTCGATGGGCTCCTTGACCTTCAGCAGCAGATCGGCCTCGGCCCAGACCTCGTCGGCGGAGTCGACGATGCGCGCGCCGGCGGCCCTGAAATCGGGGTCATGGATGGCCGATCCCTCGCCGGCCTCGGACTGGACCAGCACCTCGTGGCCGCGGTGCACCAGTTCACTGACACCCGCGGGCGTGATGGCGACACGGTATTCGTTGTTCTTGATCTCAGTCGGGATGCCGACGCGCACAATCGCTCCTTGGTTGGAAAATACTGCTCATCAGTGTGAAGAAACTTCGGATGACCGGCAATCACACCGACAAAAATTCACTAAGCTCAGGTAATGCGCGAACCCTGGCCGGCGCCGACGACTTCATCATCCACGTGGCGGCCCGCGACACCGACGACCTGCGGTCCTTCGTCGTCGACAACCTCAACGCCGACGCCGACGTGGCCGGCACCCAGACCTCACTGATCTTCGAGCACCTACGGGGGGCGTCCCCGCTGTAAACCGGCTCAGTCTTCGCCCGGTTAGTCTTCGCCCGCGGCGACCAGTGAGCTCAGCCGCACACCGGGGTTGTCTTCCTGGAAGCCTTTCAGCCGCCACTTGGTGGCGAACAGGGCGAGCACGACGCCGTCGGTTCTGGTGAGCACCTCCATCGAGGCCTGCCTGTCCACGATCGGTGCGTCCTCGGGGTCGACCGCACGGGCGATCGTGTAGGGCAGGCGTTCCAGCGACACCGGTGAGTTGAACTCCGTGGCCATCCGGTGGGTGGCGACTTCGAACTGCATCGGCCCGACCGCCGCGAACACCGGCGCCTGATCGCCGCGCTTGTCCGACCGCAGCACCTGCACGACGCCCTCCTGCTCCAGCTGCTCGATGCCCTTACGGAACTGCTTGTGCTTGCTGGGATCGGTGCCCCGGGCGACGGCGAAATGTTCGGGCGAGAAGCTCGGTATCGGCGGGAAGTGAACGGGGACATCGCGAAACAGGGTGTCACCGGGGCGCAGCGTCGCGGCGTTGGCCAGACCGATCACGTCGCCCGGCCAGGCGCTGTCCAGCGTCGAACGCTGCTGGCCGAACACCGATTGCGCGTACTTGGTGACGAACGGCTTGCCGGTCGCGGCGTGGGTCAGCACATCGCCGCGTTCGAAGGTGCCCGAGCACACCCGGGCGTAGGCGATGCGGTCGCGGTGGGCGGAGTCCATGCCCGCCTGCACCTTGAACACGAACGCGCTGAACGGGGAGTCGACCGCGCGCAGGTTGCCGTCGACGTCGAGTTGTCCGCGCGGCGGCGGCGCCAGCCGAACGAGGTTGTCCAGCAACTGGTTCACCCCGAAGTTCAGTGCCGCCGAGGTGAACAGCACGGGCGTGGTCTCGCCGCGCAGGAACGCCTCCTGATCGTGGTCGCCGCCGTCGGCCGACAGCAGTTCGCACTCTTCGGTGGCGTTGACCCAGTCGACACCGGCGGCGTCCTCGGCGCGCTCCGGGGCAATGTGCTCCTCGGGGGCGGCGGTGGCGCCGCCCGCTGTGCGGGTGAACCGGATGAAGTTGCCCGTGCGGCGGTCAAGCACTCCCTTGAAGTCGCCGGCGATACCGACCGGCCAGGTGAGCGGCGTGGGCTTCAGCCCGATCCGCTCCTGGATTTCGTCGAGGAGTTCCAGCGGATGGCGGCCGGGGCGGTCCCACTTGTTGATCACCGTCAGGATCGGGATGCCCCGGTGACGGCAGACCTGGAAAAGCTTGAGGGTC
>NZ_JBIIOV010000245.1:0-3272 GCF_044342925.1 Mycobacterium sp.
CTCGCCACCGCGGCCGTTGTGGACAAATCCGTGGCCGCCGGTGATGACCTGCCCTCGCCACTGGCCGGGGTGCCACTGGCGCTCAAGGATGTGTTCACCACCACCGACATGCCCACCACGTGCGGGTCGAAGATCCTCGAAGGCTGGATGTCGCCCTACGACGCGACGGTGACCGCCCGCATCCGCGGGGCCGGCATCCCGATCCTGGGCAAGACCAACATGGACGAATTCGCCATGGGGTCCTCCACCGAGAACTCCGCCTATGGACCCACTCGCAATCCGTGGGACACCGACCGGGTGCCCGGCGGGTCCGGCGGCGGCAGCGCGGCCGCACTGGCCGCGTTCCAGGCGCCGCTGGCCATCGGCTCCGATACCGGCGGGTCCATCCGACAACCTGCAGCACTCACCGCCACCGTCGGCGTCAAACCCACCTACGGGACGGTCTCGCGCTACGGGCTGGTGGCCTGCGCGTCGTCGCTGGATCAGGGCGGCCCGTGCGCACGAACCGTGCTCGACACCGCGTTGCTGCACGCGGTGATCGCCGGACACGACCCGCATGACGCCACCTCGCTCGACGTCCCGATTCCCAACGTCGTTGGTGCGGCCATCGCCGGTGCCACAGGCGATCTCATCGGCGTGCGCATCGGTGTGGTCAAGCAACTCCACAGCGGCGAGGGGTACCAGCCGGGAGTGCTGGAGTCGTTCAACGACGCCGTCGCGCAACTGACCGCGCTTGGCGCGGAGGTCCGGGAGGTCGACTGCCCCAACCTCGACCACTCGCTGTCGGCGTACTACCTGATCCTTCCGTCGGAGGTGTCGAGCAACCTGGCCCGCTTCGACGCCATGCGCTACGGCCTGCGGGTCGGCGACGACGGCAGCCACAGCGCCGAAGAGGTCATGGCGCTCACCCGTGCCGCCGGTTTCGGCCCGGAAGTCAAGCGCCGCATCATGATCGGCACCTACGCCCTATCGGCCGGCTACTACGACGCCTACTACAACCAGGCGCAGAAGGTCCGCACGCTGATCGCCCGCGACCTGGACACCGCCTACGAGAGTGTCGACGTCCTGGTGTCGCCGGCCACCCCCACCACCGCCTTCCGCCTGGGCGAGAAGGTCGACGATCCACTGGCGATGTACCTGTTCGACTTGTGCACCCTGCCGCTGAATCTCGCAGGGCACTGCGGTATGTCAGTGCCGTCGGGCTTCTCATCCGACGACAAACTGCCGGTCGGTCTGCAGATCATGGCGCCCGCGCTGGCCGATGACCGGCTGTATCGGGTCGGCGCGGCCTACGAAGCGGCACGCGGCCCACTGCCATCGGCCGTTTAACCGGTTAACCCAGACCCGACCGGGTTAGATGTAGATCATGCGCATCGGAGTTCTGACCGGCGGTGGCGACTGCCCCGGCCTCAATGCGGTTATCCGTGCGGTCGTCAGCACCTGCGACGCCCGGTACGGGTCTCAGGTCGTCGGATTCCAGGACGGCTGGAACGGGTTGCTGGAGAACCGGCGCATCCAACTGCACAACGACGACCGCAATGCGCGCCTGCTGGCCAAGGGCGGCACCATGCTGGGTACCGCGCGCACCAACAAGGACCGTCTGCGCGCCGGGATCGGCGATATCAAGCAGACCCTGGAGGACAACGGGATCGACGTGCTGATCCCGATCGGCGGCGAGGGCACCCTGACCGCGGCGCACTGGCTCTCCGAGGAGGGCGTGCCGGTGGTGGGCGTGCCCAAGACCATCGACAACGACATCAATTGCACCGACGTGACTTTCGGCCACGACACCGCGCTGACCATCGCCACCGAGGCCATCGACCGGCTGCACAGCACCGCGGAATCCCACCAGCGCGTCATGCTGGTCGAGGTGATGGGCCGCCACGCCGGCTGGATCGCGCTGAACTCCGGCCTGGCCGCCGGGGCGCACATGACGCTGATCCCCGAGCAGCCGTTCGACGTCGAAGAGGTGTGCCGGCTGGTCAAGCATCGCTTCCAGCGCGGCATGTCCCACTTCATCTGTGTGATCGCCGAGGGCGCCAAGCCGGCCGAGGGATCGATGGACCTGCGCAGCGGCGGGGTCGACGAGTTCGGTCACGAGAAGTTCACCGGCGTGGCCCAGCAGCTGGCCCAGGAGGTGGAGAAGCGGATACGCAAGGAAGTCCGGGTGACCGTGCTGGGCCACATCCAGCGCGGCGGCACTCCGACCGCCTACGACCGGGTGCTGGCCACCCGGTTCGGCGTCAACGCCGCCGACGCCGCCCACGCCGGCGAGTACGGAATGATGGTCTCGCTGCGCGGCGAGGAGATCGGCCGGGTGCCGTTGGCCGACGCGGTTCGCACGCTCAAGACCGTGCCGCAGAGCCGCTACGACGACGCCGCCGCCTTCTTCGGCTGAGCCTGCCACGCTCGGCGAGCGGGCCGGGACTGCCCAACTAGGATCGTCACCCATGATGACGTCTTCTTCTCCTGGAACCGACGCCTCCCTGCTCGACTACGACGACGTCGTGGCCCGGTTCGACCCGGTGCTGGGCCTTGAGGTGCACGTCGAGTTGTCGACGGCGACGAAGATGTTCTGCGGCTGCGCCACCGCATTCGGCGCCGACCCCAACACCCAGGTGTGCCCGGTGTGCCTGGGCTTGCCCGGTGCGCTGCCCACCCTGAACGGGGCCGCCGTCGAGTCGGCCATCCGCATCGGGCTGGCGTTGAACTGCGAGATCGCGTCGTGGTGCCGGTTCGCGCGGAAGAACTACTTCTACCCCGACCAGCCGAAGAACTACCAGATCTCGCAGTACGACGAGCCGATCGCGTTCAACGGCTACCTCGACGTTCCTCTTGAGGATGGCGGTGTGTTCCGCGTCGACATCGAACGCGCCCACATGGAGGAGGACACCGGCAAGCTGACCCACGTCGGCAGTGAGACCGGCCGCATCCACGGCGCCACCACCTCGCTGCTCGACGTCAACCGGGCCGGCGTGCCGTTGATCGAGATCGTCACCAAACCCATCGAAGGTGCCGGGGAGCGTGCGCCGGAGGTGGCCCGCGCGTATGTGACCGCGTTGCGGGACCTGTTGCGCGCCTTGGATGTTTCCGATGTCCGGATGGATCAGGGGTCGCTGCGGTGCGATGCCAACGTGTCGCTGCGGCCGGATCCGCAGTCCGAGTTCGGCATTCGCACCGAGACCAAGAACGTGAACTCGCTCAAGAGCGTCGAGGTGGCCGTCCGCTACGAAATGCGCCGTCAGGCAGCGGTTCTGGAGTCCGGCGGCAAG
>NZ_JBIIOV010000097.1:0-12842 GCF_044342925.1 Mycobacterium sp.
GAGCGGAGAGGTTCAGCGATGAGCGCTTGCGCGAAGAGCGGAGAGGTTCAGCGATGAGCGCTTGCGCGAAGAGCGGAGAGGTTCAGCGATGAGCGCTTGCGCGAAGAGCGGAGAGGTTCAGCGATGAGCGCTTGCGCGAAGAGCGGAGAGGTTCAGCGATGACGAGCGGACGATCATGACCGCGCGCCACCTGCTCTCCGCCGCGGACCTGTCCCGCGACGAGGCCACCGCGATCCTCGACGACGCCGACCGATTCCGGCAGTCGCTGCTGGGCCGCGAGGTCAAGAAACTCCCCACTCTGCGCGGGCGCACCATCATCACGATGTTCTACGAGAACTCCACCCGCACCCGGGTGTCGTTCGAGCTGGCCGGCAAGTTGATGAGCGCCGATGTGATCAACGTCAGCGCGTCGGGATCCTCGGTGGCCAAGGGCGAGTCGCTGCGCGACACCGCCCTGACGCTGCGGGCGGCCGGCGCCGACGCCCTGATCATCCGGCACCCGGCGTCCGGGGCGGCGCAGCTGCTCGCCGAGTGGACCGCCGAGCCCGACGGCGGGGGACCGTGCGTGATGAACGCCGGGGACGGCACCCACGAGCACCCGACCCAGGCGCTGCTGGACGCGCTGACCATCCGTCAGCGCCTCGGCGGCATCGAGGGCCGCCGGGTGGTCATCGTCGGCGACGTCCTGCACAGCCGGGTGGCCCGCTCGAACGTCGCGCTGCTGGAAACCCTCGGTGCGGAGGTGGTGCTGGTCGCACCGCCCACCCTGCTGCCGGTGGGGGTCGCCGACTGGGGCCGGGCGACGGTCTCCCACGACCTGGACGCCGAGCTGCCGGCCGCCGACGCGGTGATGATGCTGCGGGTGCAGGCCGAGCGGATGAACGGCGGCTTCTTCCCGTCCGAGCGGGAGTACTCGGCCCGCTACGGACTGTCCGACCGCCGTCAGGCGATGCTGCCCGAGCACGCGGTGGTGCTGCACCCCGGCCCGATGCTGCGCGGTATGGAGGTCTCCTTCAACGTGCCGGACTCGGCGCAGTCGGCTGTGCTGCAACAGGTTTCCAATGGTGTCCATGTGCGGATGGCGGTGCTGTTCCACCTGCTGGTCGGCACCGACGAGGCGGTGAGCGTGTGACCAGCGGGCAGGAGCGAAGCGACTCGGGGAGATTGATGAGCGCAGGCAATGTGGTCCTGATCAAGGGAGTGCATCTCTACGGCGAGGGCGACCCGGTCGACGTCCTCGTCGCCGACGGGCAGATCGCCGAGATCGGCGCCGGACTCACGGCGCCGTCAGAAGCAGAGGTGATCGACGCCGCCGGCCAGGTGCTGCTGCCCGGCCTGGTCGACCTGCACACCCATCTGCGTGAGCCGGGCCGCGAATACGCCGAGGACATCGAAACCGGCTCTGCGGCAGCCGCTTTGGGCGGTTTCACCGCGGTGTTCGCGATGGCCAACACCGATCCGGTCGCCGACTCGCCGGTGGTCACCGACCACGTGTGGCGGCGCGGCCGGCAGGTCGGCCTGGTCGACGTGCACCCGGTCGGCGCGGTCACGGTGGGCCTGGAGGGCAAGCAGCTCACCGAGATGGCCCTGATGGCCGGTGGTTCCGCCGGCGTGCGGATGTTCTCCGACGACGGCATCTGTGTGCACGACCCCCTGGTGATGCGCCGTGCGCTGGAGTACGCCGCCGGACTGGGGGTGCTGATCGCCCAGCACGCCGAGGAGCCCCGGCTGACCAAGAACGCGGTGGCCCACGAGGGGCCCAACGCCGCCCGGCTGGGGCTGGCCGGCTGGCCTCGGGCGGCCGAGGAGTCCATCGTCGCCCGCGACGCCCTGCTGGCCCGCGACGCCGGCGCCCGCGTGCACATCTGCCACGCCTCCACAGCCGGGACCGTGGAGATTCTGAAATGGGCCAAGCAGCAGGGCATTTCGATCACCGCCGAGGTCACCCCGCACCACCTGATGCTCGACGACAGCCGGCTGGCGACCTACGACGGGATCAACCGGGTCAATCCGCCGCTGCGGGAAGCCTCCGACGCCGAGGCCCTGCGCCGTGCGCTGGCCGACGGGGTCATCGACTGTGTGGCCACCGACCACGCTCCGCACGCCGAACAGGAGAAGCGCTGCGAGTTCGCCGTCGCCCGGCCGGGCATGCTCGGCCTGCAGACCGCGCTGTCGGTGGTGGCCGCGACGATGGTCAAGACCGGACTGCTGGACTGGCGCGGTGTGGCACGGGTGATGAGCGAGAACCCGGCCCGCATCGTCGGCCTGGACGACCACGGCCGCCCGCTGGAGGTAGGGGAACCGGCCAATCTGGTGGTGGTCGACCCGGAGGCCACCTGGACGGTGGCGGGCACGGCGCTGGCCAGCCGCTCGGACAATACGCCGTATGAGGCGATGACGCTGCCGGCCACCGTCACCGCCACGCTGCTACGCGGACGGGTCACCGCCCGGGACGGCAAGGCCCGCCCCGCGTGAACACCCCCACCGTCATCAGCACCCTCGTCTTCGGCTTCGTCGTCGTGGTGCTGATCGGTCTGGTGATCCGGCGGATGCTGCGGGGCTGGCGGCACCGCGCCGAACGTCAGGAGGAGCTCATCGGCGCCCTGCCGAGCATGCCCGATCAGGTGGGCGCGGCCTCGATCGCGCCCACCCGCGGTCTCTACCTCGGCAGCACGCTGGCTGGATCTGGGGCTCTTCGCGCAAGCGGTTCATCGGCGAACTGGCTGGACCGGGTCAACGTCGGCGACCTGGGCTACCGGTGCAAGGCGGTGCTGACCCGCTATCCCGAAGGCATCCTGCTGGAACGGTCCGGGGCCGGCCCCCTCTGGATGCCGGCGGAGTCGGTGACCGGGCTGCGCACCGAACGCGCCATGGCCGGCAAGGTGCTGCCGACCCGGAGCCCGCCGGGAACGGCCGACTCAGCCGGCGGTGGCATCCTGGTGATCCGCTGGACGTTGCCCTCGGGCACCGTGCTGGACACCGGGTTTCGCGGCGACGACCGCAGTCAATACGCGCGCTGGATTTCTCAGGCAGGACAGACACCGTCGCCCCGCGACAATCAGACAGGAGACGTGGCGTGAGCCAACACAAGGCAGTCCTGGTGCTCGAGGACGGGCGGGTCTACACCGGCACCCCGTTCGGGGCGATCGGGCAGACGCTCGGCGAGGCGGTGTTCTCCACCGGCATGTCCGGGTATCAGGAGACCCTCACCGACCCCAGTTACCACCGCCAGATCGTCATCGCCACCGCCCCGCAGATCGGCAACACCGGCTGGAACCACGAGGACGGCGAAAGCCGCTCGGACAAGATCTGGGTCGCCGGCTACGTCGTGCGCGACCCGTCCCCGCGGGCGTCGAACTGGCGGGCCACCGGAACCCTCGACGACGAGCTGGTGCGCCAGGACGTGGTCGGCATCTCACGCGTGGACACCCGCGCGATCGTCCGGCACCTGCGCACCAAGGGCTCGATGCGGGCCGGCGTCTTCTCCGGGCCGGCGCTGGCGCAGGACGACGAGCTGCTGCGCCGGGTCCGCGAGCAGCCCAGCATGCTGGGCGCGGATCTGTGCGGCGAAGTCAGCACCGACGATGGCTACATCGTGGAACCGCAAGGGCAGCAACGGTTCACCGTCGCCGCCCTGGATCTGGGCATCAAGACCAACACCCCGCGCAACTTCGCCCTCCGCGGCATCCGCACCCATGTGCTGCCGTCGTCGGCGACCTTCGACCAGATCGCCGCGCTCAAGCCCGACGGGGTGTTCCTGTCCAACGGCCCCGGCGATCCGGCGACCGCCGACCGGGTGGTCGCCGTCACCCGGGAGGTGCTGGGCGCCGGAATCCCGCTGTTCGGAATCTGTTTCGGAAACCAGATCCTCGGCCGCGCGCTGGGCCGGTCCACCTACAAGATGGTGTTCGGTCACCGCGGCATCAACGTCCCGGTGATCGACCACGCCACCGGCCGGGTGGCGGTGACCGCGCAGAACCATGGCTTCGCCTTAGAAGGAGAGGCGGGGGAGACGTTCACCACCGACTTCGGCCCCGCCGTCGTCAGCCATACCTGCGCCAACGACGGTGTGGTCGAGGGTGTGAAACTCGTTGACGGCCGGGCATTCTCGGTGCAGTACCACCCGGAGGCGGCGGCGGGCCCGCACGACGCCAATTACCTCTTCGACCAGTTCGTCGACCTGATGGAAGGGGGCCGCCGCTAATGCCGCGCCGCACCGATCTCAACCACGTCCTGGTCATCGGGTCCGGGCCCATCGTCATCGGGCAGGCCTGCGAGTTCGACTACTCCGGCACCCAGGCCTGCCGGGTGCTGCGCTCGGAGGGACTGACGGTCAGCCTGGTCAACTCCAACCCGGCGACGATCATGACCGACCCCGAGTACGCCGACTACACCTACGTCGAGCCCATCACCCCGGCGTTCGTGGAGAAGGTGATCGCCCAACAGGCCGAGCGGGGTATACCCATCGACGCGCTGCTGGCCACCCTGGGCGGGCAGACCGCGCTGAACACCGCGGTCGCGCTGTACGAGAACGGCGTGCTCGACCGCTACCACGTCGAACTCATCGGCGCGGATTTCGAGGCCATCCAGCGCGGCGAGGACCGGCAGAAGTTCAAGGACATCGTCGCCAAGGTCGGCGGTGAATCCGCCCGCAGCCGAGTCTGTTTCACCATGGAAGAGGTCCGCGAGACGGTCGCCGACCTGGGCCTGCCCGTCGTCGTGCGGCCGTCCTTCACCATGGGCGGCCTGGGCTCGGGCATGGCGCAGACCGCCGAGGAGGTCGAGCGGATGGCCGGCGACGGCCTGGCGGCCTCGCCCAGCGCCAACGTGCTCATCGAGGAATCCATCTACGGATGGAAGGAATACGAGCTCGAGCTGATGCGCGACGGCAACGACAACGTCGTCGTGGTCTGCTCCATCGAGAACGTCGACCCGATGGGTGTGCACACCGGCGATTCGGTCACCGTCGCCCCGGCGATGACGCTGACCGACCGCGAGTACCAGACCATGCGCGATCTGGGCATCGCGATCCTGCGCGAGGTCGGGGTGGACACCGGCGGCTGCAACATCCAGTTCGCCGTCGACCCCAAAGACGGCCGGCTCATCGTCATCGAGATGAACCCGCGTGTCTCGCGGTCCTCGGCGCTGGCCTCCAAGGCCACTGGCTTCCCGATCGCCAAGATCGCCGCGAAACTGGCCATCGGCTACACCCTCGACGAGATCCTCAACGACATCACCAAGGAAACACCGGCCTGTTTCGAGCCGACGCTGGATTACGTGGTGGTCAAGGCGCCGCGGTTCGCCTTCGAGAAATTCCCCGGCGCCGACCCCACCCTGACCACCACGATGAAGTCCGTCGGCGAGGCGATGTCGTTGGGCCGCAACTTCGTCGAGGCGCTGGGCAAGGTGATGCGCTCGCTGGAGACCACCAAGGCCGGGTTCTGGACCGGACCCGATGAGGACGGCTGGGCTGACGACGTGTTGGACCGGTTGCGCACCCCCACCGAGGGTCGGCTCTACGACATCGAACTGGCACTGCGGCTGGGTGCGAGCGTTGAGGCGGTGGCACAGGCGTCGGGCGTCGACCCGTGGTTCGTCGACCAGATCAACGGCCTGGTGGCGCTGCGCGCCGAACTGCTCGACGCGCCGGTGCTCGACGAGGCGCTGCTGCGCCGGGCCAAGCACAACGGCCTGTCCGACCGCCAGATCGCCGCGCTGCGACCGGAGTTGGCCGGCGAGACGGGGGTGCGCTCGCTGCGCGGGCGGCTCGGCATCCACCCGGTGTTCAAAACCGTCGACACCTGCGCGGCGGAGTTCGAGGCCAAGACCCCGTACCACTACTCCAGCTACGAACTCGACCCGGCCGCCGAGACCGAGGTGGCCCCGCAGACCGAAAAGCCCAAGGTGCTCATCCTCGGTTCCGGCCCCAACCGCATCGGGCAGGGCATCGAATTCGACTACAGCTGCGTGCACGCCGCCACCACGCTGTCCCAGGCCGGGTTCGAAACGGTAATGGTCAACTGCAACCCGGAGACGGTGTCCACCGACTACGACACCGCCGACCGGCTGTACTTCGAGCCGTTGACCTTCGAGGACGTGCTGGAGGTCTTCCACGCCGAATCGCAGTCCGGGCAGGGCGGCCCCGGCGTGGTGGGGGTGATCGTCCAGCTGGGTGGGCAGACCCCGCTGGGTCTGGCGCACCGGCTGGAGAATGCCGGCGTTCCGATCGTCGGCACCCGGCCGGAGGCCATCGACTTGGCCGAGGACCGCGGCCGGTTCGGCCAGGTGCTGATCAACGCCGGGCTGCCGGCGCCGAAGTTCGGCACCGCCACCAGCTTCGAGGAGGCCCGCGACATCGCCTCGTCGATCGGCTACCCGGTGCTGGTCCGGCCGTCGTATGTGCTGGGCGGACGCGGCATGGAGATCGTCTACGACGACAAGACCCTGCACGGCTACATCACCCGCGCCACCCAGCTCTCACCCGAGCACCCGGTGCTGGTCGACAGGTTCCTCGAAGACGCCATCGAGATCGATGTCGACGCCCTGTGCGACGGCACCGAGATCTACATCGGCGGCATCATGGAGCACATCGAAGAGGCCGGCATCCACTCCGGTGACTCCGCGTGCGCGCTGCCCCCGGTGACGTTGGGCCGCAGCGACATCGAGGCGGTGCGCCGCGCCACCGAGGCGATCGCCCACGGGGTGGGCGTCGTCGGTCTGCTCAACGTCCAGTACGCGCTGAAGGACGACGTCCTGTATGTGCTGGAGGCCAACCCGCGGGCCAGCCGCACGGTGCCGTTCGTGTCCAAGGCGACGGCTGTGCCGCTGGCCAAGGCCTGCGCGCGGATTCTGTTGGGCGCCAGCATCTCCCAGCTGCGCGGGGAGGGCCTGCTGGCCCGGTACGGCGACGGCTCGGCTCCCGGGCCGAACGCCCCGATCGCCGTCAAGGAGGCCGTGCTGCCGTTCCGCCGGTTCCGGCGGGTGGACGGCTCCGGCGTCGATTCGCTGCTGGGTCCGGAGATGAAGTCCACCGGTGAGGTGATGGGCATCGACCACGACTTCGGCAGCGCCTTCGCCAAGAGCCAGGCCGCGGCCTACGGGTCGCTTCCCACATCGGGGACGGTATTCGTCTCGGTGGCCAACCGGGACAAGCGGTCGCTGGTGTTCCCGGTCAAGCGGCTGGCCGACCTGGGCTTCCGCGTGCTGGCCACCGAGGGCACCGCGGAAATGCTGCGCCGCAACGGAATTCCGTGCGAGGTGGTGCGCAAGCACTTCCAGGTGCCGGGGGAGGGTCTGCCTGCCACGACGGCGCTGGAAGCCATCAACGCCGGGGAGGTGGACATGGTGATCAACACCCCGTACGGCAACTCCGGCCCGCGCATCGACGGCTACGAGATCCGCTCCTCGGCCGTGGCCATGAACATTCCCTGCATCACCACCGTTCAGGGCGCGTCGGCGGCGGTGCAGGGCATCGAGGCCGCCATCCGCGGCGATATCGGGGTGCAGTCGCTGCAGGAGTTGCACGCCGCGCTCGGAAACAGCTGACATGGCCGGGACGGGCTCCGGTCCGGGACTCGGGGGTCCGGGATTCGGGGAGCGCCTGGCGACGGCCATCGCGGCCCGCGGACCGCTGTGCGTCGGTATCGATCCGCACCCGGAGTTGTTGGACGCCTGGGGTCTGCCTCGCACCGCCGACGGGCTGGCCCGGTTCTGCGACATCTGCGTGCAGGCGTTCGCCGGCTTCGCGGTGGTCAAACCTCAGGTGGCGTTCTTCGAGTCCTACGGGTCGGCGGGTTTCGCGGTGCTGGAGCGCACCACCGCCGCGTTGCGGTCGGCCGGGGTGCTGGTGCTCGCCGACGCCAAACGCGGCGATATCGGGTCGACCATGGCCGCCTACGCGCAGGCCTGGGCGGGGGACGGTCCGCTGGCGGCCGACGCGGTGACCGCTTCGCCCTACCTGGGGTTCGGTTCGCTGGATCCGCTGCTGGACCTGGCCCGCGCAGCAGGTCGCGGGGTGTTCGTTCTGGCCGCCACGTCCAATCCGGAGGGCGCCGCGGTGCAACGCGCGCTCGTCCCCGGCGCCGGCTCCGCCATCACGGTGGCGCAGTCGATCGTCGACCAGGCCGCCGCGGTGAACCGCAGCGCGGCAGGCGAACCCGGCTTTGTGGGCGGCCCCCCCAACGGCTTTGTCGGCGTGGTCGTCGGCGCCACTTTGGACCCGGCCACGGTGCCCGACCTCAGTGCCCTCGGCGGGCCGGTCCTGGTGCCCGGCGTGGGTGCGCAGGGCGGCCGGCCGGACAGCCTGGCCGGGCTTGGCGGGGCCCGTCCCGGGCAGCTGCTGCCGGCGGTCTCGCGGGAGATCCTGCGGGCCGGGCCGCGGCCCGAGGCGCTGTGTTCGGCCGCCGAGTCGATGCGGGAGGCGGTCGCTCATCTGCGGTGATGGCCGCGCGACACGCGCGACACGCCGTGCGGCCCCGAATCGGCGGGGAATGTGGCGCACCTGACCGCGCCGGTGCGGTGCCCACGATCCCGCCGCACCGCCCGCTGACCGGATAAGCGCAGCTAGAAGGCACCTTTTCGGGTTCATAGCGCCGATGTTTCGCTGGCGGGGCGGCTACGTGCCGATGGTCTGAACTACCGTCGAATCGGGCCGATTCGACGGCCGTGTCCTGGGAGTTTCCGCCCCGGAACAGGGGGTCGGGTTAGATTTCGTCAGGAGGCGTGGGTACGGTCGTCGTCGCTGGCTGAAGAACCCGGCCCAGGCAGAAGTAATTAATTGATGGTGATGAGACGGAGGAACCCGTGGCCCTTCCCCAGTTGACCGACGAGCAGCGCGCCGCAGCGTTGGAGAAGGCTGCCGCCGCACGTCGAGCACGTGCAGAGCTGAAGGATCGGCTCAAGCGCGGTGGCACCAACCTGACGCAGGTGCTGAAGGACGCCGAGACCGATGAGGTCCTCGGCAAGATGAAGGTTTCCGCTCTGCTGGAGGCCCTGCCCAAGGTTGGCAAGGTCAAGGCGCAGGAGATCATGACCGAACTGGAGATCGCCCCCACCCGCCGTCTGCGCGGACTGGGCGACCGGCAGCGCAAGGCTCTGCTGGAGAAGTTCTCCTGATCCCAGCCGGATCATTTCCGGACGGATCACGGCAATGAACGCCGACGAAGGGCCGGACAGCCGGGGCTATGACACTCTCTAAGCCTCGAGACCGGGCAACGCGTGGACGCGTGCTCGTGCTGTCCGGCCCTTCGGCCGTCGGCAAGTCCACCGTCGTGCGGCAGTTGCGCGAGCAGGTGCCCGATCTGCACTTCAGCGTCTCGGCCACCACCCGCGAACCCCGCCCCGGCGAGGTCGAGGGCCAGGACTACCACTTCGTCAGCCCTGAGCGGTTCCAGCAGCTCATCGACAGTGGGGATCTGCTGGAGTGGGCCGACATCCACGGCGGGCTGCACCGGTCGGGCACTCCGGCGTCCCCCGTCCTGGCCGCCGCCGCCACCGGCCATCCGGTGCTCATCGAGGTCGATCTCAACGGTGCCCGGGCGGTCAAGGCCGCGATGCCGGAGGCTGTCAGCGTCTTCCTGGCCCCGCCCAGCTGGGACGCGCTGCGCGAACGCCTGGAGGGCCGCGGCACCGAAACCCCCGACGTGATGGCCCGCCGATTGGCCACCGCCGAGGCTGAACTGGCCGCCCAGCACGAGTTCGACGTGGTGGTGGTGAACAGCCGATTGGAGTCGGCGTGTGCTGAATTGGTATCGTTGCTGGTGGGAAACGCGCCGTATTCGGCGTGAGCGGTTTTTTGAGTTGACCACGCGAACGGCCCACCGAATCAAAACTCACTGCCAGGAGATTTCTTCGTGACAACGTCTGCCGATCACTACGATCCGGCCCCCGGTGCGGCTACCGCTTACGACACCCCGCTGGGCATCACCAACCCGCCCATCGACGAGCTGCTCGAACGGGTTTCCAGCAAGTACGCCCTGGTGATCTACGCCGCCAAGCGGGCGCGTCAGATCAACGACTACTACAACCAGCTCGGCGAAGGCATCCTCGAGTACGTCGGCCCGCTGGTCGAGCCGGGACTTCAGGAGAAGCCGCTGTCGATCGCGCTCCGCGAGATCCACGGCGACCTGCTCGAACACACCGAAGGCGAGTAGCCGCGTCACGCGCGGGCCAGCTATGAGCCCCCGGTATTGCATGACGGTCTCCCACGACGGCCGCGTTGCATGACGGCTAAGCGGATCATCGTCGGCGTCGCCGGCGGAATCGCCGCCTACAAGGCCTGTTCGGTGGTCCGGCAGCTCAGCGAGGCCGGACACGACGTCCGGGTCGTTCCCACCGAAGCCGCGCTGCGGTTCGTCGGAGCGGCCACCTTCGAGGCGCTATCCGGCCATCCGGTGCGGACCGGGGTGTTCGAGGACGTTCCCGAGGTGCCGCATGTGCGGCTCGGTCAGGAAGCCGACCTCGTCGTCGTCGCCCCCGCCACGGCGGACCTGCTTGCCCGCGCCGCCGTCGGTCGCGCCGACGACCTGCTCACCGCCACCCTGCTCACCGCACGCTGTCCGGTGCTGTTCGCCCCGGCCATGCACACCGAGATGTGGCAGCATCCGGCCACCGTCGACAACGTCGCCACCCTGCGCCGCCGCGGCGCGGTGGTGCTGGAACCGGCTTCGGGCCGGCTCACCGGCTCCGACACCGGGGCCGGCCGGCTGCCGGAACCCGAAGAGATCACCACCTTCGCCGAACTGCTGCTGGCCCGGCCCGACGCCATGCCGCACGACCTGCGCGGAACCCGCATCCTGGTCACCGCCGGCGGTACCCGCGAGGCGCTGGACCCGGTCCGATTCATCGGTAACCGCAGCTCCGGAAAGCAGGGTTACGCGGTGGCCCGGGTGGCCGCCCAGCGCGGCGCCGAGGTCACCCTGATCGCCGGCAACACCGCCGGCCTGGCCGACCCGGCCGGGGTGCACGTGCTCAGCGTCACCTCCGCGGCGCAGCTGCACGAGGCGGTGACCAAACACGCACCGGACGCGCATGTGCTGGTGATGGCCGCCGCCGTCGCCGACTTCCGGCCCGCGCACGTGGCGACCAGCAAGATCAAGAAGACCACCGAAGTTATTTCTGACGCCCAGGCCCTCGCCGCCGAGGCGCCGACGGTCGAGTTGGTGCGCACCGAGGACATCCTGGCCAGCGCGGTGCGCCAGCGCGCCGACGGAGATCTGCCCAACATGCGCGCCATCGTCGGATTCGCCGCCGAGACCGGCGACGCTCAGGGCGATGTGCTGTTCCACGCCCGTGCGAAGCTGCTGCGCAAAGGCTGCGACCTTCTGGTGGTCAACGCCGTCGGCGACGGTCGCGCGTTCGAGGTGGACAGCAACGACGGCTGGCTGCTCGGCGCCGACGGCACCGAGGTGGCGTTGGAGCACGGTTCGAAAACTCTGATGGCGACCCGTATCGTTGACGCGATCGCGGCGTCCCTGCGGGGTAGCGCCGTCTGACCTTCTCACCGGCGGTGGCCGCCGGGAAGCCAAGAATGACCACATATCGAAGGGGAATGACACTGTGAGCGACAACGGACGGCTGTTCACCAGCGAATCGGTGACCGAGGGGCATCCGGACAAAATCTGCGACGCCATCAGCGACTCGGTGCTCGATTCGCTTCTGGCCCAGGATCCGACCTCGCGCGTCGCGGTGGAAACCCTGGTGACCACCGGTCAGGTGCACGTCGTCGGTGAGGTCACCACCAAGGCCAAGGAAGCTTTCGCCGATATCGCCGACACCGTGCGCGAGCGCATCCTGGAGATCGGCTACGACTCCTCGGAGAAGGGCTTCGACGGCGCGTCGTGCGGCGTGAACATCGGTATCGGCCGGCAGTCCCCGGACATCGCGCAGGGCGTCGACGAGGCCTACGAGTCCCGCGTCGAGGGTGAGCGCGACCCGCTGGACGCCCAGGGCGCCGGCGACCAGGGCCTGATGTTCGGCTACGCCATCCGCGACACCCCGGAGCTGATGCCGCTGCCGATCGCCCTGGCGCACCGGCTGTCCCGCAAGCTGGCCGAAGTCCGCAAGAACGGCCCGTTGAGCTACCTGCGCCCCGACGGCAAGACCCAGGTGACCATCCAGTACGAGGGCACCACCCCGATCCGGCTGGACACCGTGGTGCTGTCCACCCAGCACGCCGCCAACATCGACGAGAAAGAGCAGCTTCCGCGCGACATCCGGCAGCACGTCATCGACGCGGTCCTGCGTGAGCTGGCCCACGAGACCCTGGACACCTCCGACTTCCGGCTGCTGGTCAACCCGACCGGGAAATTCGTCGTCGGCGGTCCGATGGGCGACGCCGGCCTGACCGGCCGCAAGATCATCGTCGACACCTACGGCGGCTGGGCCCGCCACGGCGGGGGCGCCTTCTCCGGCAAGGACCCGTCGAAGGTGGACCGGTCGGCGGCCTACGCCACGCGCTGGGTGGCCAAGAACGTCGTCGCCGCCGGCCTGGCCGAGCGCGTCGAGGTGCAGGTGGCCTACGCCATCGGCAAGGCCGCCCCGGTGGGCCTGTTCGTGGAGACCTTCGGCAGCGAGACCGTCGACCCGGCCCGCATCGAGAAGGCCATCAGCGCGGTCTTCGACCTGCGGCCCGGCGCGATCGTGCGCGACCTGGACCTGCTGCGCCCGATCTACGCCCAGACCGCCGCGTACGGCCACTTCGGCCGCGAGGACCTGGACGTGCCGTGGGAGCGGCTGGACAAGGTCGAGGAGCTGAAGAACTCCGTCTAGACGACGATGCGGGGCGCCAGCCCCGAGGAGGAGTCAGACAATTGGGCTCCGTCTAACCCGCCGACCCTGCGCAC
>NZ_JBIIOV010000246.1:0-3252 GCF_044342925.1 Mycobacterium sp.
TCCGCAACTTAGGGACGAAGCTGACCGCCGTTCGATGTCGCGCGCGAACAGCCTCTCGGTCCGCTGACGATTCCACCGGGAACGCCGATCCAGCCTGGGCATCACGAACGACACCACAATTAGCGGCAGCGGAACGCTGGGTCCGTTCCCGCTCTCCGCCTAGGACTCAGCGGCTCAGCCACGGGCCGAGCCGGCGCAGCGCCTCGTCGATGTCGCCGGCCGGCCCGGCGAAGGAGAACCTGACGTAGGCGCCGCCGCGCCGGGTGTCGAAGTCGATGCCCGGCGCGATCGCCAGTCCTGTTTCAGCTAGCAGTTTTTCGCAGAACAGCAGTGAGTCCAAGGTGAAGTCCGAAACGTCGGCATAGACGTAGAACGCGCCGTCAGCCGGCGCCAACCGGGTGAGGCCGATCTGGTTGAGCCCCGCGATGAGGGTTTCCCGGTTGGCCGCATAGTGGTGCAGATGACCCTGCGCCTCGGCGACGGCTTCCGGACTGAACGCGGCAATGGCGGCATACTGCGCCAGCACCGGCGGGCAGATGGTGAAGTTTCCGGTCAGGCAGTCGACCGCCCGGCGCAGCTCGGTGGGGACCAGCAGCCAGCCGAGGCGCCAGCCGGTCATCGCGTAGTACTTCGAAAAACTATTCACCACGACGGCATTCCGCGACGTCTGCCATGCGCAGGACGTCTGTGGGGCGCCGGGATAGACCAGGCCGTGGTACACCTCGTCGCTGACCAGGCGCACCCCCTGTGCGTCGCACCAGTTGGCGATGGCCGCCAGTTCGGCCGGCGGAATGACGGTGCCGGTCGGGTTGGCCGGGCTGGCGACGATGACGCCCTGCACCGGTGGGTCAAGCGCGGCGAGCATCGCCACCGTGGGCTGGAAACGGGTCTGCGGACCGCACTCGATCTCCACCACCTCACAGCCCAGCGCCGTGAGGATGTTGCGGTAGCAGGGGTATCCGGGGCTGGCGATGGCCACCCGGTCGCCGGCATCGAAGCAGGCCAGGAAAGTCAGCAGGAAGCCGCCCGAAGAGCCGGTGGTGAGAACCACGTCGTCGACGCTCACCTCCAGGCCGAACCTCTGGGCGTAGGAATCGGCGATAGCCTGCCGCAGTTCCGGAATCCCCAGGGCGACGGTATATCCCAGCGGACCGGATGCCAGGGCCCGTTGGGCGGCTGCCAGCACCGGTGCCGGTGCGCCGGCGCCGGGCTGCCCCGCGGAGAGGTTCACCAGATCGCCGTGGGTGCGCTGCCGCTCGGCGGCCGCCAACCAGACGTCCATGACGTAGAACGGGGGGATACCGGCCCGGCGCGCGATGGTCATCGTTACAGGATCTCGGACTCGAGCCGTCGCAGTTGTTCGCGGGGGGCCCCGAGCAACTGCGCGCTGCCGTGGGCGCGCTTGAAGTACAGGTGCATGTCGTGATCCCAGGTGATCGCGATGC
Source organism: Mycobacterium sp. (assembly GCF_044342925.1). GTDB lineage: Bacteria > Actinomycetota > Actinomycetes > Mycobacteriales > Mycobacteriaceae > Mycobacterium. Next base: position 1,446 of record NZ_JBIIOV010000246.1, read on the forward strand.
CGCCGTGCAGTTGGATGGCCTCGCCGGCCACCGTGCAGAACGCCTCGCTGGCCGCCAGCCGGGCCAGCGTCGCCGACACCGGGGTGGGCTGAGCCACCGCGTCGCCGACCACCGCGCGAGCGGTCTGCACGGCCACATAGAGATCGGCCATCCGGTGCTTGAGCGCCTGGAAGCTGCCGATCGGCCGGCCGAACTGCACCCGCTGCTTGGTGTACTCGACCGTCAACTCCAGGCAGCGATCCGCGGCGCCGATCTGCTCGGCCGCCAGCAGGATCGCCGCGGTGTCGGCGATGCCAGGGTCCGGGCCGATCACCTCTGTCGCGCCCGGCGTCATCCGCGCCAGCCGCCGGGTGGGATCCATGGTCCGGACCGGCTCGACGGTGACGTCGATCCAGCGCACGATGCGGCCATCATCGACGGCGAGCACCACGTCGGCGATGTCGCCGTTAACCGCATAATCCCGGTCGAAAACCACCGTGCCGATCGACGCCCCGGAGACCAGCTGTTCCAGGGTTTCGGTGTCCGGGGTGTCGACGGTCAGCAACGCCAATTCGGCCAGCGTGGTGCCCAGCAGGGGAGTGGGCACCAGACCGCGACCGAGTTCCTCCACAACGGCGGCGGCATCGGCCAATTGGCCACCGGCGCCACCGAACTCGTCGGGGACCACCAGGGCGGCCACGCCGACCTGCTCACACAGCATGGTCCACAGCGCGGTATCGTATCCGCGCGGGGAGTCCATGGCACGCCGCACCGCCTCAGGCCCGGCGTGCTTGTCCGCCAGCGCGGCGACGGTCTGGCGCAGGAGTTGGCGTTCGTCGTTCACGTGTTCTCAATTCTGCCCAGCGATTCGAGTACCCGTCGCCGATGAGCGGTGGGGGTGCCCCACGCGCTATGCAACGCCTGCACCCGCAGCAGCCAGTGCGACAGGTCGTGTTCGGCGGTGTAGCCGATCGCGCCGTGGGTCTGTAGCGCCGCCCGCGCCGAGAGCAACGCTGCGTCGGCTGCCGCCGCCTTGGCCGCGCTCACGTCGCGCGCGGTGCCGGCGGAGTTGCCGGCCAATGACAGCGCCGCCCCGAAGATCAGCGGCCGTGCCAGTTCCAGGGCGATGTGCACGTCGGCCAGCTTGTGCTTGATCGCCTGATAGCTGCCAATCACCCGGCCGAATTGGCTGCGCTGCTTGGCATAGTCGACCGACATGTCGAGCATCGCCTGCCCGGCCCCGAGCAATTGCGCGGCGGTGGCGAGCACCCCGAATTCGTAGGCACGCCCGACGTCAGCCGGCCGCCCCGTACCGGTGGCGGTCAGGTCGAACAGTTCCCGGGTGGGGTCTACCGACGGGTGCCCCGCACCGGCGACGGCGTCGGTGACGGCGCCGCCCTCGCCGACCAGCACCAGGCCGGCGAAGTCGGCGCCCACCGCGCGTGGCACCGTCGGCGGGAGAGCCACGGTGACGATCAGATCGCCGGCCGCCAGCGCGGCCGACCGGTCGTCGCCGTCGAGCAGGATCGGCGCCGCGGCAAGGGATTCGGCGACCGGGCCGGGCGCGCACCAGCGTCCCAGCCGCTCGCAGGCGACGATCAGGTCAACCGGATGCGCGGCCAGCCCGTCGTACTTCTCGGCGACGGCCAATGCGGTGACGCCCAGGTCGCTCAGCCGGGCCCACACCGCCCGCGCCGGGGCGGTGTCGCCGTGTGCCCACGCGCGCACCGCGGCGGGCACGTCCGCGGCACCCAGCGCGGCGTCGATGCTGGCGGCGAATTCCCGCTGCTCGGAGTTCAGGGCAAACCTCATGACTTGGCTTCCCTCG
>NZ_JBIIOV010000099.1:0-12673 GCF_044342925.1 Mycobacterium sp.
TGAGCAACATTCGCGAGCACGGCGCGCCGATCAAGAACATCGAGAACCAGAGCTCCGGGGTCATCCCGATCATGAAGCTGCTCGAGGACTCGTTCTCCTACGCCAACCAGCTCGGCGCCCGTCAGGGTGCCGGTGCGGTGTACCTGCACGCACACCACCCCGACATCTACCGCTTCCTGGACACCAAGCGGGAGAACGCCGACGAGAAGATCCGCATCAAGACGCTCAGTCTCGGCGTGGTGATTCCGGACATTACCTTCGAGTTGGCCAAAAACAACGACGACATGTACCTGTTCTCGCCGTATGACGTCGAGCGGGTCTACGGGGTGCCGTTCGCCGACGTCTCGGTCACCGAGAAGTACTACGAGATGGTCGACGACGCGCGCATCCGCAAGCACAAGATCAAGGCCCGCGAATTCTTCCAGACGCTGGCCGAGCTGCAGTTCGAGTCGGGCTACCCCTACATCATGTTCGAGGACACGGTGAACCGGGCCAACCCGATCGCCGGCAAGATCACCCACTCCAACCTGTGCTCGGAGATCCTGCAGGTTTCCACGCCGTCGACGTTCAACGAGGACCTGTCGTATTCCCATGTGGGCAAGGACATCTCGTGCAACCTCGGTTCGCTGAACATCGCCAAGGCCATGGATTCGCCGGACTTCGCCCAGACCATCGAGGTGGCCATCCGGGCGCTGACCGCGGTCAGCGACCAGACCCACATCTCCTCGGTGCCGTCGATCGAGAAGGGCAACGGCGAAGCGCACGCGATCGGCCTGGGGCAGATGAACTTGCACGGCTATCTCGCTCGGGAGCGGATTTTCTACGGCTCCGAGGAAGGCATCGACTTCACCAATATCTACTTCTACACGGTGCTCTACCACGCGCTGCGGGCGTCGAACCGGATCGCCATCGAGCGCGGGTCGACGTTCGCCGGCTTCGAGCAGTCGAAGTACGCCAGCGGTGAGTTCTTCGACAAGTACACCGAGCAGGCGTGGGAGCCGCAGACCGACAAGGTGCGAGAGCTGTTCGCGCAAGCCGGTATTCGGATCCCGAACTCCGACGACTGGCAGCGCCTGAAGGAGTCGGTGCAGCGCAACGGCATCTACAACCAGAACCTGCAGGCGGTGCCGCCGACCGGGTCGATCTCCTACATCAACCACTCGACCAGCTCGATCCACCCGATCGCCAGTAAGGTCGAGATCCGCAAGGAAGGCAAGATCGGCCGGGTCTACTACCCGGCGCCGTACATGACCAACGACAACCTGGAGTACTACCAGGACGCGTACGAGATCGGCTACGAGAAGATCATCGACACCTACGCCGCGGCCACCCAGCATGTGGACCAGGGGCTGAGCCTGACGCTGTTCTTCAAGGACACCGCCACCACGCGTGATGTCAACAAGGCGCAGATCTACGCCTGGCGCAAGGGAATCAAGACGCTGTCCTACATCCGGCTGCGTCAGATGGCGTTGGAGGGCACCGAGGTCGAGGGCTGCGTGTCCTGCATGCTGTAGGGAAAACGTGGACAAGAAGGCCAGGGGAAATGCCCCTGGCCTTCGTTCGTTATTCGCTGGCGGTCTAGCAAGCTTCTGCGGTGACGCTAAGCCTGGTCTTCCGTCGGACTTGAGTAATCCCACGACAGTGTTCTCACCGGTGTCATGCGGATGTAGGCGGCGCCCGGCCTGGGTTCGGTGGGCCATTCGGCCTCGGGCACGCCCCGTGCCCGAGCACCTTCCCTCGCGATCTCAAGTGCTTCGTCGTGTTCGCGAACGATGCGGGCGCGACCCTGGAACATGACTCCCCGGATATCGGCCATGCTGGAGCCGTCTTCGAGCAAGACACTCACGTGCGGGTTGCTTTCGACGTTGGCAACTTTGCGTGTTCCGTCACGCACACCCATGATGATGTCGCGGCCAAGTCGGAAGTATCCAAGCGGCACGGAGTGCGGGAATCCGTCCTTGTCGATGGTGCTCAGTATCGCCCAGGCTGGCCGGCTATCAAGATAAGCCTCAATTTGTTCATCACTAAGTTTTTGTGGCATGAGAGGAGGCTATTCCTCGTCGCGGCCGGGTTCGCCCGCTGAACGGAAAAAAGGTTCAACCGTGCCGCTGAGCTTGACGACCATCGGGTTTCCCCAGCGATCCTTGGCGGTGGGAACTTCAACACGCACCCACCCTTCGGCCACGTTGTATTCGTGAACATTGGTCTTCTCGACGCCGTTGAAACGAATACCCACGCCGCGGCGCAGCGCCTCTTCGCTGTAGAAGGGGCTGCGCTCATCAACGGAGAGCTGATTCGGTGGAACGTCGGTGATCTGGTCCTCGGACATGATGGCTTTCGTTCGATGCTGCTTAGGCTTGGGTTCGTTAAGAACTTACGCGACCCTGCCCCCAGCTACACCGGCGGCGCGAAGGACTGCAGGATTCTGTCGAAGTCCGGTCTGAAGGCGCCCCACGAGGCTGCCGAGGCTTCGGCGTTGACTCCGAAAGCTCTGCCACCCTTCACGACATAGATCTGATGGGACCGTCCGGCGGGCCCTCGTTCCAGCCGGAGATCGACGAACGGGTTGCCGTTCGGGAGGACGTTCAGCTGCCGGCTCTTCACAACATTGGTCACACCACTCTGTTGCTGAAGCTGCCGCTCGGACGCCAGCATCTGGTCGACGACGGCGTTGAGCGGTAAGTCAGTCGGCCAGACCCGGATACCCACCAGGGCCGCGTTGGCGGGGTCGTGGATCTGTACGAATGACGGATTCGATCCGTCGACCCGCCAGCCGAAGGGATAGCTGATCGACCAACCGTTCACGGGGTCCACGTAGAAGTCCATCCCGGGCACCGGCGCTGCCGGAAACGACGGCGAGGTGATCGGCGTTGGCGAACCGGCTGCGTGGGGTGCGCAGTACCCGACAGCGCCGAGCAGAACCGTCACGAGGACAGGAGCCGAGCGCGCCGCCCATGGCGTCATTCGAATAACCTCCTGAGGTTGGAGTGACTCAGCGTATCCGGCCGGCTCAGGCCGCGGCGCCGACCGCACGGACAGTCAGCTCGAAGGGACCCTCCTGCTTGTCGAGAATGTAGAACGAAATCTGGCTGATGCGTGAAGGGTCCAGCGTCTGCGGCGCATCCGGTGCGGGGTCGAGGCGCATGCCCACCGCACGGAAGTCCGCAACGGGGAGGTCGTAGATCCGCTCGACGGTGGCCTGGGTCGCGAAACGCTGTACGTAGGACCAGGGCTGCCCCGCCGTGCCCACCCTCAGTAAGTAAGTCTTGCCGTCGCCCACCGCGCGAACGCGCAGCGACGTCGCACCTGCTGCTTTTCGCCCGATATCAGGGTCCTGCGGACTGCGGGCCGAGGCGAACCCACCGTTGTTCTCCAGCGAGATCGATCCGGAGAACACCAGGCCATTGCCGAACATGACCTGCGAGGTGGACCGCCCACCCATGACGGGATCGTTCACGGTGGTCCAGGCGGTCACCGCGCCCGCATCGCCGACGTTGACCAGGGGTGTGCCTAAACCGTCCGCAACCGCCTGGGTGGACGTGGCTCCGCACGACACCATCAGAAACGCCAAGCAGGCCGCCCAGATACCGAATCGCCGCCGCATCTCTAGGCCCCCTGCGCGCGGATGGACTTCAGGCGTCGCTCATCGGACAGCACGCTCTGGTAGTTCTCGCGTTCGGCGACGAGCCAGTCGGGGCTCTGCTCCAACAGCGCGGTGATCTGCTCGGAGCTCAGCGCCTCGGTGATGCCGCCGCGGGCCAGGCCCGAAATCGAAACGCCCAGTTTGGCTGCCACGAGATTCTTCGGGTGCGGGCCGTTCTTGCGGAGGTCCTGGAGCCACCGCGGCGGATCCGCCCGCAGAGCGGCCAGCTCCTCGCGGGTGATCGCGTTCTGCTGGAACGCCGCCGGAGTCGCGGGCAGGTAGACATCCAGCTTTTTCGCCGCCGTCGCGGGTTTCATGGACTGCGCATTCGGCCTGCTCATGGCGCCAGCCTATCGGTAGCCTGATTCGGTGACCGCGTCCTCGCTGACCGTCGGGTACGTCCCCGGCGCGACACCCGCGAAGTGGGCGCGGATCTGGGCGCAGCGCCACGCCGAGGTACCGCTGAGATTGTGCGCTGTTTCCGCAGCAGACGCGGCCGACGAAATCCGGGCTGGCAACGTCGACGTGGCGTTGCTCCGGCTGCCGGCCGACACCTCCGCATTGGCGGTCATCCCCCTTTACGAAGAGACAACCGTGGCGGTGGTGCCGACAGATCATCTTCTCAGCGCGGCGGACGAGATCACGTCGTCCGACCTCGCCGGCGAGCAAACGCTCCGGCCACTCGACGACGTCGTCGGATGGGCGGACGCGCCCGGTATCTCGATCGATCACCGGCCCGAGAACACCACGGCCGCAATGGAACTCGTCGCGGCCGGAATGGGCGTACTGATCGTGCCGCAGTCGCTGGCCCGGCTGCACCACCGCCGGGACCTCACGTATCGCCCGATCGCCGACGCGCCAAGGTGCGCTGTGGCACTCGCCTTCCTGCAAGGTTCCCAGTCACCGCTGGTCCAGGGGTTCGCCGGGATCGTGCGCGGCCGCAAGCAGGGTTCGTCGCGCGGGCAGGTGGAGCCGCCACCGAAGCGCACCGCGCGGGAGAAGACGCTGGCCAAGCAGGCCGCGCGTGCCGCCGCGGGAAAAGTCGCCCGGACGTCGGGCAGGGTCGAGCGCGGTCGACGCTGACTGGCAGCCCGTTAAGGCCCGCTAACCTGAGCGCCATGGCTGTCGTTGTCGTAGGAGCAGGGCTGGCCGGGCTGGCCGCCGCTCGTCATCTCAGCCGGCACGGTGTGGACGCCACCGTGCTGGAGGCCTCCGATGCCGTAGGCGGACGGATGCGCACCGACCTCGTCGACGGCTACCGGCTCGATCGCGGCTTCCAGCTCTACAACCCGGCGTATCCCGCGGGAGCCCGGGTGCTCGACCACGCCGGGCTTGACCTGAGGCCCTTCGTCGCGGGTGCGCGCATCGTGTCGACCCGGGGCGGCCGTCGCCACGTGGACCGGGTCGCGGACCCGCGCCGCCAGCCCTCGTGGGCCGTCCCGTCGCTCAAGGCGCGCATCGGCTCACCGGTGTCCACCGCCCGCTTCGGCGCCTACGCCGTCTCGCGTGCAGTCCGCTCCGTCGAATCCCTGCGCCGTGAGCCCGACGTCACCACCGAGGAGGCGCTGCGCCGGGCCGGTGCGGACCGCACGCTGATGGAGCGTGTGCTGCGGCCCTTCTTGTCCGGGGTCTTCCTGGAGGCCGAGCTCAGCACGTCGCGGCGGTTCCTGGATGTGGTGCTGAAATCCTTCGTCCACGGCACGCCCGGCGTCCCGGCCAAGGGGATGCAGCGCATTCCCGAACAGCTGGCGGCCGGGCTGGACGTTCGGCTGGGGCATCGGGTCTCGTCGGTCGCGGCGCAGTCCGTCGACGTCGCCGGCGGCGACGTTCACCGCGCGCAGGCCGTCATCGTCGCGGCCGATCCGCCGACCGCGGCCCGCCTGGTGCCGGATGTCCCTGCGCCCGTGGGCCGTTCGGTCACCACCTGGTACTACCGGCCGGACGGCGCACCGCAAGCGCTCGCCGACGGCCAGGCTGTGCTCGTCCTGGACGGCGATGGCCGCGGACCGCTGGTCAACACCGTGGTGCTCACCCATGCCGCACCCGACTATGCCCCGGCGGGAAGCGCTTTGGTGTCGGCGTCGGCGCTGGGTCTGTGGACTGACCCCGCGGACGAGAACGCGGTCCGCCAGCATCTCGAATGGTTGTACGGTGTGCCGACCAAAGGCTGGGAGCTCATTGCCAGTTACCCGATTCCCTACGCGTTGCCCGCCATGCCGGTGCCGTTGAATTTCCGCAAGCCGGTGCGCACCGCCAGCGGTGTCTACGTTGCCGGTGATCACCGCGACACCTCATCGATACAGGGAGCGTTGGTGAGCGGGCGGCGGGCAGCTGCGGCGGTGCTGAAGGATCTCGGCGCGCGCTAGCCGATCGCGGTCGGCCGGCCGAAACGGGTTCTCACGCCGGGGGAGTACAGCGCCGGGATCGGGCCGCCGCTGGGCGTGACGCCGCTGGCGGGCAGCAGGTCGTCGTCGAGGTGGACGATGGCGGCGGACTGCAACAGCCACGGGTCGTGCTCGTTGGGTACCCACCAGGTGCGGCCGGCTTTGCGGGTGTGCGCGCCCCAGCGCGCGGTCAGCCATACCTGCAGTGGGTTCGGCGTGATCTCCTCGCCGACGCGGACGATCAGCCGGCTGCGCAAGCCCGGGTCGGGCCAGCGCCGCAGACTGGCGTAGCTCAGGGTAGAACCGTTGCGGGTCAACCGCATTCGCGCCCAGGTGTAGGGCAGGCCCAGGCCGATTCGGGTCAGCGGCACCACCGCCAGCCGGCTGCTCTCCAGCGACCGGAACAGCACCCCGCGGCGGCCTTCGTCGTCGACCGAATAGAGCCGGATGTTGGTCTCCAGGAACGAGCCGAAGTAGGGCACCGGCGGGGAGAACCCCAGCCGGATACCGCCCATCACGAACGGCACCAGTCCGACGTAGGTCATCCCGTCGGCGAACACATCCGGTCGGGTTCCCGTCGGGTAGAGATCCGCGACGGTGTCCGGCCGTACCGGCCAGTGCACAAACGTCAGGTCAGACCAGTGCTGGTCGAAGACCACCGGGCAGGGCAACGCCGGCGGGGTCAGCGGGAAGCCGGCCAGCGCGTCGCTCGCAGGCCGCTTCACAAGACCTTGTGCAGCGGCCCTTCGGCCCTCTTGTACATCGACTTCAGCAGCATGTCGCGGAACCGCGAGTTGTCGATCGCCGTGATCCCGGCTCCTGCGATCCGCGGGTTGCCGGCCAGCTTGTGGAAGTAGCGGCCGCGCCGGTACTCCTTGCCCCAGGCGGCTTCCATGCGCTGCGCGTAGTTGGTGAAGTCGTCGGGTCCGCCGTTCTCCAGCGCGGCGATGGCGCATTCGCCGGCGGCTAAGCCGGATTCCAGCGCCTTGGAGATGCCCGCCCCGGACGCCGGCTTGCCCGCACCCAGCGAATCGCCGGTGAAGAGAACTCCCGGGCGCCACGGCGGCCAGGCGGTGAAGCCCATGGGCAGTCGCCAGGCGCGCACGCTCTTGTTCTTCTTCAGTTCGTCGATGCTGGGCAGCTTCCACTCCGGCGGCAGTGTGCGCAGGAATTCACCGAGGAACTGGGTGGCGTTGATGGCCTGCCAGTCCTTGAAGCTGTTGACGTAACCCAGGCCGATGTTGAGCCGGCCGCCGCCCATCGGGAAAACCCAGCCGTAGCCGGGCAGCTGATCGCCCTGGAACTCCAGCTTCAAGTAGATGTCCAGGCTGTCGGAGTCGGCGACGTCGGCGTCCATCTCCGAGCGGATCGCGATCGCGGAGTAGCCGTTGTACTCGGAGTCCAGCTTCAGTGCCCGCTTGATGGGGGAGTAGGCGCCGTCAGCGGCGATCACCGCGTCGCCGTAGACCTTCTCGCCGCCCTTGAGCGCCACACCGCTGACCCGGCCGCGCTCGTCGAGGATCGGTTCGCTGACCTCGGCCCCCTGGCGCACCACCGCGCCGGCCTTCTCCGCATGCTCCAGCAGCATGGTGTCCAGCAGGGTGCGGCTGACGGTGTGGCCGTGGTCGGGCATGCCCGGGCGCTTCGGAAACGACAGCTCCCAGCGCGACGGGCTGAACACTGTCACCCGGTTGACCCGGTGGAACTGGGCCACCTCGTCGGCCAGGCCGATTTTCTGCAGATAGCTCACGGCGCGAGCGGTCAGGCCGTCGCCGCAGGGCTTGTCGCGGGGGAAGACGGCCTTGTCCAGGACCACCACTTTGGCGCCGGTCTGAACGGCCTGCCAGGCGGCCGCCGAGCCCGATGGGCCGCCGCCCGCAATCACCACGTCGAATCGCTCGGTCACAGTGTCGGCTCAGTCTCGTCCGTAGGAGATGTTCGGTCGCCCTTGATGTTAGCGGGACGCCAGTAGAGTGCTGTACGTGCGCAGGATTCCGGTTCCTCTGCCGGTGGCCAAGCCGGTCAAGGTGGACGCCCGCAGCGAGCGCTGGCGTGAGCACCGCAAGAAGGTCCGCGCCGAGATCGTCGAGGCCGCTTTCCGTGCCATCGATCGGAGCGGGCCGCAGGTGAGCCTGCAGCAGATCGCCGCGGAGGCCGGCACCGCCAAACCGAAGATCTACCGTCACTTCAACGACAAGGCCGACCTGTTCGGAGCCATCGGCAAACGGCTGCGCGACATGCTGGCCGCGGCCATTTTCCCGACGATCGATCTGGCCACCGACCCGACCCGCGAGGTGGTGCGGCGCTGCGTCGCCGAGTATGTCGCCCTGGTCGAGCAGCACCCCAACGTGCTGCGATTCATCCTGGCCGGCCGATTTCCCGAACCGGCCGAATCCAACACCCGCGGCCTCAACGAGGGCCGCGAGATCACCATGGCGATCGCCCAGATGTTCAACAATGAACTACGCGAGATGCACCTCGACGAGTCGTCGCTGCAGTTGGCGGCGACGGCCTGCTTCGGGGCGGCATCGTCGGCCACCGACTGGTGGCTGGGGCCGGGTCCCGACGACCCGGCACGGATGCCGACCGACAAGTTCGTCGCACACCTGACGACCATCATGCTGGGCACCATCGCGGGCATCGCCGACCTGCTCGATATCGACCTGCACCCCGACGAGCCGTTGCGCAGCGCATCCCCGCGCAACGCCGCGGTGGGCTGATAACGGCGCGTCGACCGCGACACGCCAAACACAACCTGTTGTGTTGACCGAGGTTGTCCGACCCCACGAGTAGTGTTTGACTCAGCGGCCGGAAAACCGGCCGAGATTCAAGTTCGCACCGCAATTGAAGTGGGGTTCACCGGTGAGCGATGCAGTGAAGCTGATCGACCGGGCGTCGGCGATCAACTGGAACCGGGTCACAGACGAGAAGGACGCCGAGGTCTGGGACCGGCTGACCGGCAACTTCTGGTTGCCCGAGAAGGTTCCGGTGTCCAACGACATCCCGTCGTGGAACACCCTGACCGCCTCCGAGAAGCAGCTGACCATGCGGGTCTTCACCGGGCTGACCCTGCTGGACACCATCCAGGGCACCGTCGGCGCGGTCAGCCTCATCCCCGACGCCGTGACCCCGCACGAGCAGGCCGTGCTGACCAACATCGCGTTCATGGAGTCGGTGCACGCCAAGAGCTACAGCTCGATCTTCTCCACGCTGTGCTCCAGCAACGACATCGATGAGGTGTTCCGCTGGTCGGAGGAGAACCCGAACCTGCAGCGCAAGGCCCATATCGTCATGGACTACTACCGCGGCGACGATCCGCTCAAGCGCAAGGTGGCCTCCACACTGCTGGAGAGCTTCCTGTTCTACTCCGGCTTCTATCTTCCGATGTACTGGTCCAGTCGGGCCAAGCTCACCAACACCGCTGACATGATCCGGCTGATCATCCGCGACGAGGCCGTGCACGGCTACTACATCGGCTACAAGTACCAACGCGCCCTGGCCGAGGAGAGCGAGGCGCGCCGCGCCGAGCTCAAGGACTACACCTACGAGCTGCTCTTCGAGCTGTACGACAACGAGACCGAATACGCCCAGGACCTCTACGATGAAGTCGGCCTGACCGAGGACGTCAAGAAGTTCCTGCGCTACAACGCCAACAAGGCGTTGATGAACCTCGGCTACGAGGCGCTGTTCCCGCGCGACGAGACCGACGTCAACCCGGCGATCCTGTCGGCGCTGTCCCCGAACGCCGACGAGAACCACGACTTCTTCTCCGGGTCGGGGTCGAGTTACGTCATCGGCAAGGCCGTCGTCACTGAGGATGAGGACTGGGACTTCTAAGGTTTCTCCGAATTCCCTGAGGCCACCCGCCGGACGTCAATCCGGCGGGTGGTCTCTTTTGTGCAGGTCAAGTCATTTTTGTCGAAGGCGGCAATTGGCGGTGACGCCGCTAACTCCGGGTCGGGATCGGGCGGACGGCACCGCGCCGCCGACTGACGCACACACACGACGCTCCGCCTTGTACCGGATCACGGGGCCCAGCGGAGTCGTTCCAGATGAACTCCCGGTGAATAGCCGACAGGCGCGGGAAACAGGCGCGACACTGGGGCGATGACCGAAAAGTCGCTGGTTTCCTCCATCGTCGATTGGCTGCGGGCCGGTTACCCCGCCGGGGTGCCCGGGCCGGATCGGGTGCCGCTGCTGGCGTTGCTGGCCACCATCCCGCTCACCGATGACGAGATTCGGGATGTAGTCCGTCTGCTGACCGCTGAGGACTCGCCAGCCTTGGCGGACAACGTCATCGACCGCGACGAGATCGAGAAGTTCATCGAGGGCGTCACCCATCACGACGCCGGTCCCGAGGACGTCCGGCGGATCGCCGGCAAGCTCGCCGCCTCCGGCTGGGCTGTCGTCGGGGTGGACCAGCCGCCGCAGGCCGACTAGCCGCTGCAGGCCGACTAGAAATTGGGAGGGTCGCGAGCGTTGCGGTCGCGCGCCGCTTACGCGTCGCGAGCGTGCGATGGAGCGCCGCTTACGCGTCGCGCAGCGTGCGATGGAGCGCCGCTTACGCGTCGCGCAGCGTGCGATGGCGCGCCGCTTACGCGTCGCGCAGCGACTCGGTGTCGATCACAAACCGATACCGCACATCGCTGGCCACCACCCGCTCATAAGCCTCGTTGATGTAATCCGGCGCGATCACCTCGATCTCCGAGGCGATGTTGTGGGCCGCGCAGAAGTCCAGCATCTCTTGTGTCTCGGCGATCCCGCCGATCACCGAACCGGCGATGCTGCGGCGCATACCGATGATGGAGAACGGCGGAACCACCAGCGGGTTCTCCGGAGCGCCCAACTCGACGAATACGCCGTTCAGATCGACCGTCTCCAGGTAGCGGCCAAGGTCAAGGTTGGCCGAGACGGTGTTGAGGATGACGTCGAAGGAGTTCCGCAACTTTTTGAAGGTGTCGGTATCGCTGGTGGCGTGATAGTTCTTGGCGCCCAGGCGCAGGCCGTCCTCCATCTTCTTCAGCGACTGTGACAGCACGGTCACCTCGGCGCCCATCGCCGTGGCCAGCTTGACGGCCATATGGCCGAGGCCGCCCAGACCGACCACACCGACGCGGCTGCCCGGGCCGACGTTCCAGTGCCGCAGGGGAGAGTAGGTGGTGATGCCGGCGCACAACAGCGGTGCGGCGGCGTCGAGCGGCAGCGCCTCGGGGATGTGCAGCACATAGTTCTGGTCGACGACGATGCTGCCGCTGTAGCCGCCGTGGGTGGGCTGGTCGTCGCGACCGACCGCGTTGTAGGTGCCGATCATCCCGCCGCCGATGCAGTACTGCTCCAGACCGGCCTCGCAGTTGTCGCAGTCCCGGCAGGAGTCCACGAAGCAGCCGACGCCCACCCGGTCGCCGACCTTGAATCCGGTCACCTCAGAACCGACTTCGGTGACGATCCCGGCGATCTCATGGCCGGGCACCACCGGGTAGCGCGCCGGCCCCCATTCACCGCGAACGGTGTGGATGTCGGAGTGGCAGATTCCCGCGAAGTGGATGTCGAAGCGCACATCTCGGGCACCCACATCACGGCGTGTGATGGTGGTCTTGGTCAGGGGTTCGGTAGGCGATGTGGCGGCATAGGCGGCGACGACAGTCATGGTTGTCAGCCTAAGAGTTGACCCGTAATTGGCTGGATGCTTTCAGGTTCCAGAGACCGGCAACGATCTGAAGGCTGTGGTTGATGGCGTTGCCCCGGCGGCGGCATTGTCGAAGGATCTGCCAATCCTTGATTCTGGCGATGACATGCTCGACGCGGGCGCGGATGCGCCGGTGTGCCCGGTAGGTAGCCACCCGGTGGCCTCTGCTGAATACGCGGCACCCGGCCCACCCCCCGAACAGTCCACGCCCGCAGCGTGGACGTCGCGGGACCAGCCGAAAACAACCAGCACCCAAGCTGATTGGCGCCGCATGACCCATTACGGGTCAACTCTTAGGCACTGCGGATTGCCCGTGCTCAGTCAGACCGTCCCCACCCGGGCAGAGATGGACTGCTGCACCGCAGACTCTTTCGACGCATTGAGGGCCCGTCGGCCTGCTTCGCCGGCCACAAAAAAGCCTGGTGCCGTTGGCATTCGGCCATCGACGCCTAATTGATCGGCGCGTTTAGCCAGCGCAGGTCGTCGATGACCCCGCGGGCCGCCACGATGCCCTGACCGGTCTGCCACACCTCGTTGTTGACGATGAACACCCGGTTGTCCCGGTTGGCCGACAGCTTCCGCCAGGCCGCACTGTCCAGCAGTGCGGGTGCGCGGTCCTTGGCGGCCGGCGAGTCGAAGGACATGTAGATGATGTCCCCGTCGGCGGCGGACAGGTCGGGGGATTGCTGCAGATCGTCGTCGCTGATCCCGATCTCCAGGTAGGGCTGGTCGGTGAAGCGCTGGGCCGCGGGGCGGTCCACCCCGACTGCGGCCAAGATGCTGCCGGGGAAGTTGTCGGCTCCCCACACCCGCAGGGTGGAATCGGTCAGCTGCACGACGGACGCCTGAAAATGTGCGGCGTCGTTGGCCTCACCGGCCTTCTTGGCCTGCTCGGCGAACCCGGCGATCAGATCATCGGCGGCGCGGGCCCGTCCGGTCGCCGCGCCCACCTGCCGCAGG
>NZ_JBIIOV010000100.1:0-12655 GCF_044342925.1 Mycobacterium sp.
GTTGTGGTGCAGCCGTTCCAAGTCACGGTCGCCCCGATGGTGGCCGGGGATCCCCGGCCCGGCATGTTCGGCGTTGAACACCGCATCGGTGACCAGTTGGGCCACATGCGAGTTCTCCAAGCTGTAGTGGATCGTGGTGCCCTCCCGGCGGGTGCGCACAAGTCTGGCCATCCGCAACTTCGCCAGATGCTGGGACACCGCGGGAGCGGGCTTGCCCACTGTCTCCGCCAGCTCGGTCACCGACAGCTCCCGATCCACCAGCGCCCACAGCAGGCGCACCCTGGTGGCGTCGGACAGCATGCGGAACACCTCGACGACCAGACCCACCTGATCGTCGTCGAGCCTGCGCCGGCAAATATCCTTATCTGCACGCATACGCAGACAATAGCGGACGAGTGGCCTTTGCCCGAATCCTCAGGCGCCCGGACAATGGTGACCACGGCGACAAGGGGGGTGGGGGTTGACGGAGCCACACGCTGACGGCGACCGGCTGGCGCTCGATGACCTGCGTGCGCGCATCCTGACGGTCGACGGCCAGATGGCGCAGCTCATCACAGAGCGCCGGGAACTCGTCGACGCCTACGAACGGCATCGGGCGGCCATCGTCGGCCGGATGGGGCTGGGCGGCACTGCGGTTGCAAGCACCGCTGTTACTCGGCGCGCTGGGACTGGCCGTCCTCGGAATCGACCAGTGGGGCGACTACCTGGTCGGCCTCCCGCGGTGGATCACCCTAGGGTCGGTGGGTGTGGTGCTGATGTGGATCGGCGCGACGTTCGAGCACCGCCGCCGCGACTGGCGTCGGGCGTCGGATGTCATCGGCCATTACGGCTGACGCGAAAGCCTCAGTGCCCAATCAACTTTCGCGCCATTGACTCCCACGCGTCGGCCAGTTTGTCGAGGGTCAGGCCGGCCTGGAGTCGATGCGCGACGTAGTCGGCGTCCAGCAGTGCCAGCAGCGCATCGGCCTGAGCGTCGAGGTCACCGGTGCTCGCCGCGTCCGCCAGTAGGACCCGGACGTGGGTGTGCAGCACCGCGAACACGGCGTTGTAGCGGGCGTTCGGGTCCCGATGGACTTGGGCAAGCACAGCCTGGTGGGCGTGGACGAACCGCAGCCGTTCGCGACCGAAGGCCACCAACCGCTGCAGCGGTGGCGCTTCGGGCCCCAGCGGAGGCGGTCCGAACAGGAACGCCTGCTGCATCGCCCGTTCGTCTTCGTCGAGCAGTTCGATCATCAAGCCGGCCCGGCTGCCGAACCGCCGGAACAAGGTGCCCTTGCCGACCCCGGCAGCCGCCGCGATGTCGTCGGTGGTGACCTCCTCGGCACCACGCTGCGCGATCAGGGTGCGGGCCGCGTCCAGCAGAAGCCTGCGGTTGCGGGCGGCGTCACCCCGTTCGTGCGGAGCGTCGACCGGCAGCGCTGCGGCGCGGTCGACGGTGTCCATCCGACCACTGTAACCGCATTCGGAATAAAGCGGACCGCAGTCCGCTTATGCTGGGTGAGACTCCGACGAGGGTAAGGACAACCGATGGCACAGACCACGATTTTGACCCTGATAGGCAGCCTGCGGGCGGCATCGATCAATCGGCAGATCGCCGAACTGGCCGCCGAGCTCGCTCCGACCGGCGTCGCGCTGGCCATCTACGAAGGCCTGGGCGAAGTGCCGTTCTACAACGAGGATCTCGATACCGAGACCCCGCCGTCCGCCGTCGCCGCCCTGCGCGGCGCCGCCGCGCAGGCCGACGCCGCGCTGCTGGTCACCCCGGAGTACAACGGCTCCATCCCGGCGGTGCTCAAGAACGCCATCGACTGGTTATCCCGCCCCTGGGGCGCCAGTGATCTCAAGGACAAGCCGGTGGCAGTGATCGGTTCCGCGATGGGACGCTACGGCGGCGCCTGGGCTCACGACGAGACCCGCAAGTCGCTGGGCATCGCCGGGCCCCGGGTGGTCGAATCCATCACGCTGTCCATTCCAGGCAAGTCCCTCAACGGCGCACATCCGCGGGAGAACGCCGAGGTGGTCGACGCGGTGCGCGAGGCGGTCGGCGAATTGGCCGCGCAAGTGGGTTGACGATCATGACGACCATCGATGTCCGCCGCGCCGCCGATCGGCCTCTGACCCGGACTCCGTGGCTGAGGTCCCGGCACTCGTTTTCGTTCGCCGCGCACCGCGACCCGTCCAACACCCACCACGGCATTCTGCTGGTCAACAACGACGACATCGTCGCGCCCGGAACGGGATTCGACACCCACCCGCATCGCGACATGGAAATCGTCACCTGCACGTCTTCACCGCGCGCGGCGACCTCACCGTCGAAGGCGCCGGCGAGCTAGACGAGGGCGACGCCGCGCGGATCACCGGCGGGGGCGGCCAGCGTCTCACTGCCGTCGCCCCCTCCGAGATCCTCGTCTGGCAGATGCACGCCCGGGCCTGACATCAGCGTCGCGAGGAAGTCGTTGGGCCTGAAGTCGTTGGGCAGCGACAACCGGATGATCTTCTTCCATGCCGAGGCAACCTGTTTGGGCAGTGGACCGGTGGTGTAGGTCAGCCCGTAGCGCTCGAACACCTCCTGCACCTTCGGAGCGATCTCCTGGTAGCGGTTGCTCGGCAGGTCGGGAAACAGATGGTGTTCGATCTGAAAGGACAGGTTGCCGGTCATGAAATGCATGGCCGGGCTTCCGGAGATGTTCGCCGAACCGAGCATCTGGCGCAGGTACCACTGTCCGCGGGTCTCCCCCTCGATGGAGGTCTTCTCGTAGGTCTGCACTCCCTCAGGGAAGTGGCCGCACATGATCACCGAATGGGTCCACAGGTTGCGGGCCAGATTGGCGGTGGCGTTGGCGGTGAACGTCGTCAGCGCCGACGGCCCCGACAGCAGCGGATGCAACACATAGTCCCGCGCCGCGTGCCGGCCGGCCTTGGTGAGCACCTTTTTGAGCCGGGTACGGAAATCCTTCTTCTCGACACGGCCCTTGAGATACTTGCCGATCTCCAGGTCGTAGACGGCGATGCCGTACTGGAAGAAGCAGGCGTTGACGAGGTTCGACAGCGGCTGGATGAGCAGGAACGGCTTCCACGGCTGGCCTTCGTCGACCCGCATGATGCCGTAGCCCAAGTCGTGGTCCTTGCCCAGGACGTTGGTGTAGGTGTGGTGCAGTTCGTTGTGCGAGTGCTTCCACATATCCGACGGCGATGCGTTGTCCCATTCCCACGTCGTGGAGTGAATCTTGTCGTCGCGCATCCAGTCCCACTGGCCGTGCATGACGTTGTGGCCGATCTCCATGTTCTCGACGATCTTGGAGACCGACAGTCCGGCGGTGCCCAGCAGCCAAGCGGGTGGGAACAGCGAAAACAGCAGCACCGCGCGGCTGCTCAGTTCCAAGCGTCGCTGAGCGGCGATGACGGTGCGGATGTAGTCGGCGTCGCGCTGTCCGCGGCTGGCGACGATCTGGGCCCGGATGGCGTCGAGTTCGACTCCGAGGTTCTCGATGTCGGCGTCGGTGAGATGCCCGATGGGATTAGGGCTGGTGCGTTGCAGTGTAGTCATTGCCGTGGTCCTCGTTCAAAGGTCGATAACGCAGTCCCCGGCGGCGCCGGAGACACAGGTCTGGACGCTCACGCTGTCGCCCTCGGCGGCCACGGTGATGTCGCCGGAGCGCAGATCGCGGACGGCTCCGCGACGCAGTGGCACCACGCAGCCGAAGCAGACACCCATTCGGCAGCCGAACGGCATCAGCACGCCGGCCGTCTCGCCGGCTTCGAGCAGGCTTTGGCTGCCGCCGGACTCGATGGTGGCGCCGGTGACGGAGAACGAGACCGTGCCGCCGTCGCCGGTCGCGATGAGAGCCGGACGGAACCGTTCGGTATGCAGCCGGTCGTCGATGCCTGCGGATTTCCAATGGTTGTCGACCATCTCGAGCAGACCGGCCGGGCCGCACGCCCAGGTGTGCCGCTCGTCGAGATCAGCGACCAACTCGGACAACCGGGCGAGGTCGAGCCGTCCGCCTGTGCGGGTGTGGATCTCCACCAGGCGAATGAGCCCCCGCCTGGCGAGCATCCGCAGTTCCCCGCCGAAGACCACCTCGTCGGCGCGCGGTGCGCTGTGTACCACCACGATGTCGGCGTGACCGCCCGCCGGCATGTTGCGGAGCATGCCCATGACCGGTGTGATGCCGCTGCCGGCGGTGACGAACAGGATCTTCTGCGGCATCGGTGTGTCGAGAGTGAAGTCCCCGGCCGGTAGGTCGAGATGTACGACGTCGCCGACGACGGCGCGGCGCACCAGGTGGTTGCTCACCACGCCGCCGGGCACGGCCTTGACCGTGATCGACACACAGCCGTCGGCGCGCTCCGCGCGGGAGGTGAGGGAGTAATTGCGCCACTGCCGCACGCCGTCCACGTCGACACCCAGCCGCAGATACTGGCCGGGGATGTGCCGGCGCCAGCCGCGTCCCGGTTTGATGACCAGGGTCACCGCATCGCGGGTTTCGGGATGGACACCCACGATTCGGCCGCGCAGCGGGGTTCCGGCCAGTAACGGGTCGATGACGTCGAGGTAGTCGGCCGGCAGCAGCGGTGTGGTGACTCGGCCCACGAATCGCGCGACCCCGGCGCGCAACGCCCCCAGGGCCGCCCCGCGAGTACCGGGCGCCGTCGTTGTCATGACTTAACCATTGACCAGCGCGTGGGATAAAGTCTTGACTGAAAGCAGTGAATATCCGCGATCTAATTGTTCGGAGAGAATAAATGCCTCGCTCCTTGTCACGGTTCACCGGTCTAGCGCTGGACCCCGCGGTGGCAGGCGCCCTGGAGGCGGTGCTGCCCCGGATGGCCGAACGCACCGTGGCGGCGATCACCGCCGAAGTACCGGCCTACACCGATCCGTTCCGGGGCCGGATGGGCCAGAACATCGAGAACGCGGTGCTGACCTCTATCGGGGCTTTCCTGCGCATGGTCACCCGGGCTGAGGACTCCGGGCCCGGCGCGTCGGCGGCGCTGGAGGGCGCCTACGAGTTGGGCCGGGGTGAAGCCCGTCAAGGCCGGCCCATCGATGCCCTGTTGGCGGCGTTCCGGGTGGGGGCTCGGGTGGCCTGGCTGGATCTGTCGGCGACCGCGGTCGAGGCCGGGTTGCCGGCAGAGACCATCGCCCGCTTCGCCGCGATGCTGTTCGCCTATATCGACGAGCTGTCCGCTTCGAGCGCGTCCGGGCACGCCGACGAGCTGGCCACCGCCGGCCGCGTCCGCCAACGGCACCTCGACCGGCTCGCCCGCCAGCTTCTTGCCGGCGAGGATCTCGAGACATTGCAGTCCAGCGCAACCACCGCGGCGTGGCCCGAGCCGGAAACCCTGACGGCCGTCCTGCTGCCCAATGCCCAGTTGTCCCGCGCCGCAACGGTTCTCAATCCGGCGTCGCTGTACGTCAGCGACGACCTGCCCGGCGTCGACCCGGCCGGGTCATGGGCAGTCGCTCTGGTGCCCGACGCCGACGGAACCGCCCGTTCGGCGTTACTGACGGCGCTGGCCGGGCGGCACGCGGTGGTCGGGCCGTCCCGTCCGTGGTACTCGGCGCGCAGTTCCTACCAACGGGCCGGACGCGCACGGCATCTCGGAGCCGGCGGCGAATTGGTCGACACCGACGAGCATTTGACCGAGCTGGTGCTGGGGGCCGACCCGGAGGCGGCCGCCGATCTGCGCCGACGCGCACTGGCGCCGCTGCTGGCGCACGGGCCGAAATCCGTTGACCGCCTAGCCGAGACGCTGCGCAGTTGGCTGCTGCATCAGGGGCGCCGCGACGCGGTGGCCGCGGAGCTGTTCGTTCACCCGCAGACCGTCCGCTATCGGATGAACCAGATCCGCGAGGCCTACGGCGAGAGCCTCAACGACCCGCAGGTGATCCTGGAACTGACGGTGGCTCTGGGCACGTTCCGGACCCCGGTCCACGGTTCAGCCGACACCTCCGGCGGCGTCAGCCGAAGCGCCGGCTGACCAGAGTCCAGCGATTGCCGTTCTCGACCTGGTCGTGGGAGAACTCGTGCAGCGAGGCCCGGGCAAGCGCGAGTCCGCGTCCGTTCTCGGCCATCACGTCGGGCATGTGGATCAACGACAGGTCCATGTCCGCCGGCAGCCCGTCGTCGGTGAATTCGATGCGCACATGGTCGCTGAGCACCCAGACCTGCATCCGGATCCGCAGATCGCGTCCGCGGCCGGAATGGTCGAGGATGTTGTTACCGACTTCGGCGGCGGCGATGGCCAGTTCCATGCGGGTGATTTCCGGAACGCGGCTGTGTTGCGCCCAGAGACTCTCCAGGGTCCGCTGAATTTCGGCGGGAAAGTCCGGGACAGACGGTGCCGCCGCCAAGGCTCTGGTCGTGGGGTTGGCCAGCATCCAGAACGGCTTACCGACTGCCGTGCCGACGGTGCGCAGCCGCTTGGCCAGCGTCCGGTACTGCCTGCTGTTCGAGCGGTCCCGCAGCAGGGTGCCCAGCACCCGGAAACCGTCTTTGATGGCATTGAGGTTGGTCTCGCCGTAGTACCGGTCGTATTCGTAGCTCGGCACCTCGATGATGATCGCTTTAGCGATCGCGAAACGGCCGATGATCATGGATTCGATTTCGAAACCGTCGCCGAACTGGGGTCCTTCCGCGGCGGAGTCCGGCAAGCACAGCATCGGCAGCTGGTCGGCCCAGAAGGCGTTGAAGCCGTAACACAGGTCGGTGAACCGGGTGCCGGTCAGCCCACTGGCCAGCAGGTTGAGTCCGTAGTTGCCGAACGAACGGAACTGGGTGATGTCCTGGCTGCCGCCCCCCGGGCAGAAACGACTGCCTTTGGCGAGGTCGGCGCCTTTGGCGAGGGCGTCGATGAAGCGGGGAATCTCGTGCGGGTCGGCCGAGCCGTCGATATCGAAGGTGACGATGACGTCGCCGTTGACCTGCTCGAATCCGCACGCCAGAGCATTGCCCTTGCCCTTGCGGGTTTGGTAGACCACCTTGGCCGACGGCAGCGCTGCGCGGGCGGCGTCGGCCGACTCGTGGTCGTCTTCGCTGACGACGACGATCACCTCGTAGTAGCTGCTCAGGTAGGGCAGTATCTCGCGGATATTGTCGGCTTCGTTCTTGGCCGGCACGACGACGCTGACCCGAGGCTGGGTGGGCCGCAAACCCCGCCGGCCGAGCGCCCGGTCACCGGAGTAGTCGAAGTCCAGGGTCGCGGCCGCAGGCTCGGACGTCCATTGGGTGATGTCAGCGCTCATGAGTAGCAGTGTCCTCCGGATGTGTTCGCCGTTCGGCAAAGGCCCAAATAGGACCAATCGTCGATATAACACTGCCGGAAAAATCCCAACAGGTCCAACGCGCTACGCCCGCCGGCGACCGTCGGCGAGAATCCGCGGAATGGATCCGCAGATGCAGCGACTGCCCACTCCCCCGCCGGATGGCGACGACCTCGACTCCTGGACCACTCGGCACCTCGGCGACCTGAGCACGCCGGCGGTCACGGCGTCTCCGATTCGCGGCGGGCAGTTGGCCGCCGATGCTGCGCTGCATGCCTTCGGCGTCACCGGCTATGCGCGGCGGCGCAACAACGTCTGGCCGGAACGCACCAGAGGCTCCTCGCGGCTATCCCCCTACATCCGGCACGGACTGTTGAGCTTGGGCGAGGTGTGGGACCACGTCGCCGGCGGCCCACCCGGCGATGTGGAGAAGTTCCGCGACGAGCTGCTCTGGCAGGAGTACGCCCGACACCTTTATGCGCGTACGGGTACCGCGTCCGGGCGGTCGCTACGGTTCGCCGTCGCGGAGCGCACGCCACCGAACACCCCTGTGACGGACGATCCGTGGTCGTCGCCGGGGGCGCTGTGCCTGGAGTCGACCTGGCGGGAGCTCGTCACCGACGGCTGGCTGACCAATCAGACCCGGATGTGGCTGGCCTCGCACTGGAGCGTGCGCGGCCAGTGGGGTTGGCGCGACGGCGAAGACCTGATGTTCCGCCATCTGCTGGACGGCTCCCGTGCGGCGAATCGACTCGGGTGGCAGTGGACGGTGGGGGCGCTCACCGGCAAGGCGTATGGGTTCTCCCGATGGCAGGTGGAGAAGCGGGCACCCGGACTGTGCGCCGAATGCCCACTGAACCAACGCTGTCCGATCGCCGACTGGCCGCCGACCTCGGAACCGCCACCGCTGGCGATCACCGACGACCGGTTGCGTCGCGCCGACGACCTCGCCGCGACGGCCGGGCCGACGACGACCCAGCGGACCGGTGAACCGGAGGCGGTCTGGATTACCGCCGAAAGTCTCAGTGATCGCGACCCCGCGGTGTCCGATCATCCTGAGCTGCCCGTGGTGTTCGTCTTCGACGAGCCGCTACTGCGCCGGCTGCGTTTGTCGCTCAACCGGTTTCGCTTCCTGGCACAGACGCTCGCCGACCTGTCGACCCGCCGCGAACTTGAAGTGTGGCGAGGCGACCCGGTTGCGGTGCTCACCGGCCGCCGATTGGCCACCACCTTCGCACCGGTACCCGGATGGCGATCGCGCGCAGCCCAACTCGAGCTGGCCGCGCTGCACCCGTGGCCGTGGTTGATGCGGCCCGGCACCGGACCGGTCACCTCCTACACGGCGTGGCGGCGGGGGTTGTCCCGGCGCGGTGGATGATGGCGGTATGCAGTTACCGCAACGCCTGGCCCGGTTCAACCGGTACGTCACCAACCCCATCCAGCGCCTGTGGGCCGGCTGGGCCCCGACGATGGGAATCCTCGAGCACACCGGCCGCCGTTCGGGCCGCACTTACCGGACGCCGCTGACGGTGTTCTCCACCGGCGACGGAGTGGCGATCCTGCTGACCTACGGGCCCAACCGGGACTGGCTGAAGAACCTCACCACCGCCGGCGGCGGGCGGCTACGCCGCTACGGCCGCACCTTCGATGTCCGTGACCCGCAGGTCATGACCAGGCAGCAGGCCGCGAAGCACGTCACCGGCTTGAGCGGCTGGGTGTTTGCGCGGCTGCCGTTCGAGAACGCGGTGCTGCTCAAGCGGGCGGACTGAGACGTCCAGCTCCGAATCCGTGCGAGGGTGAACCTATGACAGCTGTGGCCGGCCTCCTCGATTGGGCGAGAAATCAGGTCGCCGTGCGGGTTCCGAAGGCGGATCTGGATCACCGCGACCCCGACTACATTCGGGACCAGCTGCCGGGACTGTGGTTGCTGGCCTCGCTGTACTTCCGGGCCGATGTTCGCGGGCTGGATCGCATTCCCGCGGACGGGCCGGTGTTGTTGGTAGGCAACCACAGCGGCGGGAACGTGCCCCCGGACACCTTCGTGTTCACCCTGGCGTTCTGCTCCTACTTCGGTGTCGAGCGGCCGTTCTACCAACTGGTGCACAACCTGGTTGCCCTGTACCCGGCGCTGCGTTGGCTCCCTAAGTTCGGCACGATCGCGGCCAGTCCCGACAACGCCCGCCTGGCCCTGGAGTCCGGCGCCGCGGTGTTGGTCTACCCCGGTGGAGACTATGAGGTGTACCGCCCGTCGTGGCAGCGGCACGTCGTCGACCTCGGTGGCAGAGAAGGGTTCGTGCGACTGGCCCGCGAGACCGCGGTGCCCATCGTTCCGGTGGCCAGCGTGGGCGGCCAGGAGACGGCACTGTTCCTCGGACGCGGGCAGGGGTTGGCCCGACTGCTGATGCTGGACAGGTTATTCCGGCTCAAGAGCCTGCCGATCTCGGTAGCACTGCCCTGGGGCTTGAACGTCACCGACTGGTTGGGCCACATCCCCTTGCCGGCCAAGATCACCATCGAGGTCCAGGAGCCCATTGCGGCCACCGGCGATGATCAGGCGGTGTACGACGAGGTCGTGGCCAGCTTGCAGGCCGGTGTGGATCGGTTGGCCGCCGAACGGCGTTTCCCGGTGATCGGCTGATGCGCGTCGAACGCCGCATCACCCTCAACGCCGACAGCGACACCGTGTGGAAGGTGCTCGAAGACCCGAACGACTACCCGGCACTGCTGCCCCACCTACAGCGTTGGGAGCCCGTCACCGAAGGCCCGGCGGGCGTGGGGTCGCGCTACACCGTGTTGTGGCAGATCGGCGGGATACCGGTGGGTGGCGTCGTGGAGGTGGTCGAGTTCGACACGGCGCGGGACCTGGCCTGGATCAGCATCACCGGTGTGACCCAACGGGGCCGCTTCCGGTTGCGCGATGCCGGGGCGGGCAAGACCACCGTGACGTTCCGGCTGGCGTACCACTCAGACGGCGGGCTGCTCGGCCTTCTCGCCGACCGTATCGCGGAACACCAAATCGGCCGCTCGCTCTCGGAGAGTCTGAAGAATCTTCAGCGGCTGGTGGAGTCCTAGACCAGCCAGGCCTGGCAGACGGGCATAGTGAGTTTCTGTGATCGAACCAACCGGCGAGCACGCGAGGCTGAAAAGGACGCTCGGCCTGCCTCTGCTCACCCTCTACGGGCTCGGGAACATCCTCGGTGCGGGTATCTACGTCCTCGTCGGGAAGGTGGCGGGCTTCGCGGGATCCAGCACCACTCTCGCCTTCGTGATCGCGATGGTCACCGCCGCGGTCACCGCGCTGTCCTATATGGAACTCACCGGCCGCTACCCCGTCAGCGCCAGCGTTTCGGTCTACCTACACCGGGCGTTCGGAAAGCGCTGGCTCTCAACGACGATCGGCTTGGCGATGGTCGGCGGCGGAATCGCCTCGGCGGCGGCGCTGGCCCAGGGATTCGCCGGTTACCTCAACTCATTCGTGGCGGTTCCGACCCTCGTCGGCAGCGTGGGCCTGCTGGTGGTGCTCGGTGCGGTCGCGGTCAAGGGTATCGGCGAGTCGGCGACGATGGCCGCACTGCTCACCGGGCTGGAAGTTCTGGGATTGGCGCTGGTCATCTGGTACGGGCGGAAGGCATTCGCGCAGATCGACGTTCGCGGCCTCCTGGCGATAGACCCGGCGGTTGGCGTCGGCGGAGTCTTCGCCGGCGCATTCCTCGCCTTCTACGCATTCATCGGATTCGAGGACATGGCCAACGTGTCCGAGGAAGCAAAGAATCCCAGCCGCACGATGCCGTTGGCCATCCTGCTCGCCCTCCTGGTCTCAACCGTCCTGTATCTGCTCGTCGTTGTGGTTTCGACGACGCTGGTGCCCCCGGCCGAACTGGCCGTCAGCGAAGCGCCACTGACGCTGGTGTTCGAGCGAAGCGGAGCCAGCTACGGGGTGTTGTTGAGTCTCATCGGCATGATCGCCGCGATGAACGGCGTCATCGTTCAGATCATCATGGGCTCGCGGATTCTCTACGGGCTTGCCGCAGAGGGATGGATCCACCGCGGTTTCGCGCGGGTGCACCAGTCATTCCAAACCCCGGTGAGGTCCACATTCGTCGTCCTGGCCGCCATGATCGGCGCCACCGCCCTGCTGCCATTGGTGTCGCTGGCCCGCCTCACCAGCCTGCTGGTGCTCATTATCTTCACCATGGTCAACGCCGCACTGATCGTCATCAAGCGCCGCCATCCCGACCACGCCGGCTATATCACCGTTCCGACGGCGATTCCCTACCTCGGGGTGGCGTTGTGCCTGGGAACCCTTGTCCTGCAGGCTTTCCACTGGTGAATATCGTGCGGTGCGCCGATTTAGCGTGCGGCCCCACCTTCGGAGTCCCAGCGTTCTTGCGCGGCACCGGTCTGGGCGCGAGATTGGCTGTCGCGCAGGCTGATCATGAGCAGATCATCGACGGTCGAGTCGTCGTCCGGGGCAGCCGCAGCCATCAGGGTGGCGTGCGCCCGGTCAGGCTCGGTGTGCGGCGATACCACCAACAGAACGACTCTATTGCCATCGAGTCCGAGGACCTCGATGGTGTTGGGAGGCTGGAGTCGGTACCCATCGAGGTACACCGTCCGGCCACCAGTGCCGAACTCGTCGGGTGCCGTTGCCCAGTCACTGAACTTGTACAGCACGCGGTCGATGGGTCCAAGTCGCACCGACAGCACCGCGAGCAGATCCGGAAGCTCCGTCGTCAGTTCATCGCTGTGCGGCCACCATGCCCCACCTAGGTACCCGGTGAGCTCACCATTGGGTTTCAAACGCAGCCGCGGCGTGCGTTCGGGCGGCGTCGGAAGTCGCTCTGAAGCGGTTCGGGTCTGTTGTGGTGCCATGATGGAGCACTCCTCTGGACTGGGCCGGATGGGTTCAGTAGTAGTGACGCCGACCGCCGACCGCATGCCCGAGAGAGCCCAGTACCCACAGCACCGCTCCGACGACGAGCAGGACGATCCCGATGGACCACAGGATCGAGATTTTGAACACGAATCCGAGAACGAGAAGAACAAGTCCGAGAGCAATCATGATATTTCCCTGCTGTAGTTGAAGATTGGTTGTTCTGAACAGTCCGTCAACGCTTAACCGCGGACTGCCGACCATGGAACCAGCGATTCATCAGCGGCATCCTGGTCGACTGACTGACTGATTGCTGGTTGGCGTCCTGCGTCTCCAGCAAGGCGTCTCGGTCTCGGTTGAGAAACGCGGTCTCGCGTTGGGCGCGCGCCAGTTCGCGCCGGGCCGATTGGCCTCGGCCAGCGGTGCGCCGGGCGCCGGCAAGCAGCACGCTCAGTCCCAGCATCGCCACCGCGCCGATAGCGATTCCGAAGACGAATAGTGTCCCTGTTGATCCG
>NZ_JBIIOV010000004.1:0-44324 GCF_044342925.1 Mycobacterium sp.
AAGGACGACGCCGGTACCAAGGCCCGGGCCCTCGACCAGTACTTGCTGCTGTATTACGCCGCAGTGATGTCGCTGATCGTCGCGGTGGTAATGGTGGCGGCATACCGGGAGCGCCATTTTAGGTGGGGGCGTGTGCTGTTGCTGATCGGCCTGACCGCGTCGGTTCCCATTGGACTCGCGGCTCGCGTCGTCCCCAGCGGCGGGCAGCTCTTCGACCGATCGAGCAGCTTCGTGTTCATCCCGTTCAGCATGTATGTGGCCAGCTTCGCGGCCTGGTACTGGTGGCGGGAACCACACCATTACGGATTCCGGCAGCACCGCAGGATGGTCCAGATCCGGATTGTCGGCACCGTCTTGGCCGCTGCTGCGTTCCTCGGCGGATACGTCCTGGGCAGTGGGCCGAGCTGGGCCCGGTTGCCCGGCCCGTTCATGGCCGCCGCCGATACCCGATCGATGGACTCCGAAACACTGGCCGCCGCGAAGTGGGCCCGCACCGCGCTGGCGCCCGGCAGCCGCATCGCGGCCGATCGGGTCAGCTCGACGCTGCTGGCTTCCCAGGCCGGGTTGTGGCCGGTGATGAAGGGCCCCAGAGGCATCGACGCCCCGGCGCTGTACGTGGCCCCCAGCTGGGGGATGACCGAAACCGACATGGCCGCTGCGATGCGACTGCGCTACATCTACGTCGATCGCAGGCTGGCCGCCGAGAAGCCGCCGTTCGGGTCCTATTTCTTCAAAGGCGAGACCGGCGACGGCGAGCAACTCACCGACAAGCAGCTGACCAAGTTCGACGAGGTTCCCGGCATCAAGGTCGTCTACCGGCACGGGCCGGTGTCCATCTACGACCTGAGCGTTCTGGGCATTCCCGAATTCCGCAGCGGTTGGTATCAGCCGACGCCTGAAGTGAGGCTCGGTACTCAGCTGGTGGTCGGCCTGGCCGGCGGCCTGCTGGTGGTCCTGATCATGCTGACTCCGGTCTGGCCGCGGGTCAGAACCAATATCGCCCGGACCTACGCGTCCTGGGGGCGCGCGCTTACGGCTGCGGCACTGCTGGCCGGTGCTTGTCTGGTCTCGGTGCTGCTGCTCATGAGCGGGGTATGGCTGACTCCGCTGACCGTTCTTACCGGGGTGGGCGTGATCGTCGCCGCGAACATCGCCGGGTTGGCCCGTCTCCTGCCCACCGCGGTGCGGTCCGTCTCGGCGCGGCAGCTCCGCACTGTGGCACTGGTGGGAGTGCCTCTCGCGATCATCGTCGGCGCTGCCGCCTATAGTGCCGCCACCGAGGACATCATCGAAGTCGGCCGAATACTCAACGATCCATCGGCGATCCATGTTTCTCCTCGTAGATCGGGCGGCTGAGGTAGCCGTGATGACCACTAACGAGCACAGGGAGCACCACCACAAGCTCCGCTTCCTGCTGCGCAGCGCCGCCTCCCTGGCGTCGACAACCGTGATCACCGCCGGTCTCGGGTTCGTCTACTGGGCGCTCGCGGCGCGGGTGTTCCCGGTCGCGAGCGTGGGGGAGGCCTCGACGGCCGTGGCGGCAATGAGCCTCATCGCGCCGCTCACCCTGCTCGGATTGGGCACACTCCTGATCGCCGAGTTGCCCGACATGACCGAAGGTCGCAGCACGCTGGTGTCCACGGCCGCGCTGGTCACCGGTCTGGCCGCCGGCGTGGTGGCGTTCGGCTGTGCAGTGGCGCTGCCGGCCGACTTCCTCGGGCTGCCCGGCGTCGGCACCCCCGCGGTCGCCGCCATGTTCGCGGCGGCGGTGGCGACGCAGGCCATCGGCCTGCTGCTCGACCAGGCTCTGCTATCGATGGACGGCGGCGTTATCCAGTTGCGGCGCAACCTGATCCAAGCGGTCGTCAAACTGATCCTGCTGGCGGTGTTCGCGCTGACGCTGGTCAGATGGGGCTCACTGTCCATTTTCGCCAGCTGGTTGCTGGCCAACGTCGTTTCACTGGTGGTGATCGCGGTTGTGCTGGTGCGCCGCTATCACGTTCCGGTGCGTCGGCTGATCCCCGTTCCGCGCGTGCTGCATGGCCTGCACATCGATGCCGCACGCCATCACGCTCTGAACACCGCGCTGCTGGTCCCGTACTTTTCCATGCCGATCATCGCCAACGTGATACTGGGCTCGGAGATCACCGCCTACTTCTACGCCGCCTGGTCGGTCGCCGGTTTCGTGTTCTTCCTGCCGCTGTCGTTGTCGACCGCGTTGTTCGCTTCGGGTGCCCGCGACTCCCGGACCTTCACCCTGGAGTTCCGCAAGACGTTGCGGTACTCGCTGCTGGCTTGCGTTGCAGCCAATCTTGTCATCGCGCTGGTGGGACGGTTCGTGCTGCACATCTTCGGCGAGAACTACGCCGAGGCCGGCTTCACCGCCCTCATCGTGCTGTGCCTGGGCGGCCTGGGCCTGATCGTCAAGGATCACCACATTGCGCTGGCCCGGGTCACCGGCGATGTCGGCAGGGAAGCACTACTGGTGTCGGTGCTCAGTGCCGCCGAACTGATCGGTGCGGCGCTCGGGGCGATGCGCGGCGGCATCACCGGGCTGTCTCTCGGGTGGCTGGCGGCCGTTCTCCTGGGAGCAGTGCTATACGGCCCCCGGGTGTGGCAGACCTACCGCGGGCGGGTCGCCGTCGCCGCTCCAGGCGTGGCGGTGCCGTAGACATGATTCGTACCCCTCGGACATCAGGAGTGAAAGTGCGTCGTATCGGGGCGATCGCGGCCGTCGCGGCCATCCTCATCTCGACTTCGCCACTGGCGATCGCAGATCCTGCGGAGGCGCCGGCCGGGCCCGGTTCGGCCATTTCGCTGGCGGATCTCGGGTCGCAGGGCAACCTCTCCTTCCCCGTCAATCGCGACTTCAGCAGTACCAGCGTGACGTTTCCGGTCCCTCCGGGCCTCAAGCCGGTGCAACTGACAGCGCGACTTGAGCTCCCGGTGGAGCTGCGGTCCGGCAACCTGGCGGTCATGCAGGGAAACCGGACCATCAGCCGGCAGCCGCTGCCGGCGCAGGATCAGGCCGAGATGGTGATCCCCCTCGACGGTGTCGAGGTGTCGGGCAACTGGGTCGGCCTGACCATGACGATGAACGCGCTCCCGCCCGAGGGGTATTGCTGGAATCCGCAAGCCCCGATCCGGCTGGCCGACTCCGCGGTCACCTTCGCCGGAGGGGCGCTCCCGCCCGGATCCGTCGCCGACTTTCTGCCGCCGGTGCTGCGCAAGGTCACCATCGGCATACCGGGCAAGCCCTCCTTGGCGGAATCCAACGCGGCCGTCCAACTCGCGGCTTCCGTGGCCAACCGCAACGGCCAACAGCCCGAGATCACGGTGGTTCCCCTTCCGGCAGGCGCGGACACGGCGCCGGTCCCTGCCGCGCCGCTGGAGCGGCAGATCGTCGTCAAGGAAGGTCCCAAAGCAGGTCTGTCGGTCCAGCCCGGCCCCGGTGGCCCCGTGCTGCGGGTGTCCGGGCCGGCCGACCAACTGGTCCGGCAGGCGCAACTGGTCGCCGACGACGCACTGCGGTATGCGGTGAGCACCGGGGCGGCGGTCGAAACTTTGCCGCTGCCGAAGCTGTTCAGCGACACCATCACCATCGGTGAGATCACCGGGTCCGACCTCACCGCGGAGGCCCTGTGGCCGCGGGTCGGAGTGGAGATCGACCAGACCCGGTGGGGTCACCCGATCGGTGCGGTGTCGGTGCACCTGATCGGCTCCTACACCCCGCTGCCGGGCAACTTCGGCGGCGAGGTGATCGCCTCGGTGGGCAGTGAGGCCGTCGACCGCTGGCCGGCTGAGGCGGCGGGCACCATCGACCGCACCGTGACCATCCCCGACCGCCTCCTCAAACGGTTCTCCAGCCTGGAGGTCATGGTCCGAACCACCGGCGACCCCGGCAGCTGCGGCGATCAGCTGCCGGTGATGCTCAGGATCAAGGGCGCCACCACGATCACCGTGACTCCCGCGAAACCGCCTGTGCCGCAGGGCTTCCAGTCGCTGCCGCAAGCACTGATGCCCCGAATCCGCATCGGCATCGGTGACGACGCTCTCGGTGACACCGTACGCGCCGCTCAGATCATGGTCGGCCTGCAGCGGGCCAGCGCCGTCCCGCTGGTGACCGACGTCGTTCCGCTTCAGGAGGCCATCGTCGGCACCGATCCGGCCGTCCTGATATCGCCCGGAGGATGGAACGACCAGACCATCGCTTTGCCGTTCAACGCCGAGCAAGGCCGGCTGAAGGTCACCGGGGTGAACGAGGCCGACGAGTCCGCCGAACTGAACCTCGACCCCGCCAAGGGATTCGGCTCGTTGCAGACGGTGTTCGACGGCCAACGGACCATCCTGGTGGCCACCTCCACCGGAGACCCGCGCCAACTCGACGATCTGCTGCGCTATCTGGCGGCCCAGCCGGGCCGGTGGGCCGGTCTGGACGGCCGCGCGATCATCTCCACCCCCGGTGCGGATCCCATCACGGTCCCGAATCCGCCTGCCGAGTTCACCGGTCCCACGGCCGATCAGACCTACCAGGAGGGCAGCTGGTTCTGGCGGACCGTCGCCGGTATCGCGGCGGTGGCCGTCATCGGCGCCGCCGTCATCCTGTGGAAGGCGCGTAGACGCCCGAGCTGACGCTGGCGTTACCGTGTCAGAGTGCACAGGGCGACCCGGGAACGATCGTGACTCGGCTCTCGACGGCCGACGCGGCCTTCTACCACCGTGAGAACACCGCCACCCCGATGTATGTCGGGTCGTTGTCCATCCTGCGCCGTCCCCGGGGCGGCTTGAGCTACGACGCGCTGCTCGAAACCGTGGAGCGGCGGCTGCCGCAGATTCCGCGCTACCGGCAGAAGGTCCGCGAGCTCACGCTGGGCATCGCCCGGCCGGTGTGGATCGACGACCCCGATTTCGACATCACCTACCACGTGCGCCGGTCGGCCCTGCCGTCGCCGGGCAGCGACGCGCAGTTGCACGAGCTGGTCTCGCGGCTGGCGGGTCGCCCGCTGGACCGCACCCGGCCGCTGTGGGAGATGTATCTGATCGAGGGTCTTGAGGGGAACCGGCTGGCGATCTTCATCAAGTCCCACCAGGCGCTCATCAACGGCATCACAGCCTGCGAGATCGGCCACGTCATCGCCGACCGGAACCGCCGGGCCGCCGACGTGGGGGAGGACATCTGGCTGCCGGCCCGGGAGCCATCCGACGGCCGGCTGATCCTCGACGCGGTCGGCGACTTGCTGGCCCGGCCCGGGCAGGAATTCAAGGCGTGGCGCTCGACGGTGGTCGATGTGGCCACCAACACCGGTGAGCTGGCGAAATTGGGGCGCCGGGCGACTCAGATGGCGCGTCGGCTCACCCGCCGCAGCGCCCCGAGTAGCCCGTTGAACACCACCGTCTCCCGGCACCGCCGCTTCACCGTCGCCGAGGCCCCGCTGGCCGACTTCCGGCGGCTGCGGGCGCGGTACGACTGCGACGTCAACGACGTCGTGCTCAGCGTGATCGCCGGGGCGCTGCGCAACTGGCTACTGTCCCGCGGTGAGCCGGTGTCGGCGAGCATGAAAGTGCGGGCGATGGCACCGACCTCGGTGTATCCCGATGCCGACATGGTGTCCTCCGGTCCTGGGCAGGCGATCAGCGAGGTGGATCCCTTCCTGATCGATCTGCCGGTCGGCGAGAGCAACCCGGTGGTGCGGCTGTCGCAGATAGCGCACGCCACCGAGTCGCACTCCGCGGTGGCCAGCCTGGTGGACGCTCGCACCATCGTGACGTTGTCGGGTTTTCCACCGCCGACCCTGCATGCCATGGGAACTCGGGTGGCTACCCAATACCCGCCGCGGCAGTTCAACCTGCTGATCACCAACGTGCCCGGACCGCAGTCGCAGATGTACATCGCCGGGGCGAAACTGCTTGCGACCTACGCCGTGCCGCCGCTTCTGCATGACCAGGTGCTCGCCATCGGCGTCACGTCCTACTGCGGCACGCTGTACTACGGCATCAACGCCGACCGAGACGCCATGACCGATGTCGACGTTTTCCCGGAATTGCTTGCCGAAGCATTGGAAGAGTTGATTGACTCCGCGCAGTAGCAAACCCGTCGTAACATGCGGCGATGGGCAAGAAGAATAAAGACTCCAAGACCAAAGAGGTCAAGGTCAAGGCCGAGAAGAGCGACGTAGCCAAGGTCTCGAACAGCGTCTATGAAGCCGAATTATTCAGGCTTCAAACCGAATTGGTGAAAGTGCAGGAGTGGGTCCGGGAGACCGGCGCCCGCATCGTGATCATCTTCGAGGGCCGTGACGCCGCCGGCAAGGGCGGCACGATCAAGCGCATCACCGAGTACCTCCGCCCGCGGACCGCGCGCATCGCCGCGCTGCCGGCTCCCGGCGACCGGGAGAAGGGCCAGTGGTACTACCAGCGTTACATCGAGCACCTCCCGACAAAGGGTGAGATCGTGCTGTTCGACCGGTCCTGGTACAACCGGGCCGGCGTGGAGAAGGTGATGGGCTTCTGCACTCCCGAGGAGGAGACGCTGTTTCTCCGCCAGACTCCGCTTTTCGAGCAGATGTTGATCGACGACGGAATCATGCTGCGCAAGTACTGGTTCTCGGTGTCCGAGGACGAGCAACTGCGCCGGTTCAAGTCCCGGCTCAGCGATCCGCTGCGGCGCTGGAAGCTGAGTCCCATGGACATGGAGTCCATCTACCGCTGGGAGGAATACTCCCGCGCGAAGGACGAAATGATGGTGCACTGCGATACCCCGGTCAGCCCGTGGTTCGAAGTGGAGTCCCACATCAAGAAGCACGCCCGGCTGAATATGATCTCGCACCTGCTGTCCACCATCCCCTACGAGGAGGTGGAGTTGGAGAAGGTGGTCATTCCCGAGCGTCCGCAGATCGGCAACTACCGCCGTCCGCCGCGTGATCTGAGCAACTTCGTTCCCGACTTCGCCATGTCGCTGCTGGGCGACAAGGAGGAGCGCGAGAAGTAACCTGCCGGACATGCGGGTTTATGTCCCGGCGACTCTGCCGATGCTGCAGGAGCTCGTCACCGATGGATTTCTGCAGCCGCGTGGCGGCACCGCGTTCGCGGTGACTCCCGTCTTGCGGGAGGCCTATGCCGAGGGAAACGACGACGAACTGGCCGAAGTCGCGATCGGGGAAGCGGCGCTGTCGTCGTTGCGGCTGCTGTCCGGTGAACCCGAGAGCGGGTTACCGCTACGCCGGGCGGTGGTGGTCGCCGATGCGGCTGACGAGAAGGTGACCCTGCGGCCCGACCTCGACGACGCGGTGGTCCGGGTGAGCGGCCGGCTGAGCATGGACCAGGTCGCGGCGGTGTACGTCGACAATGCCGACGCCGAGCCCGCGGTGCTCGCCGCCATCGAGGTGATCGACGACGCAGACCTTGGTGACGAGGATGCCGAGCTGACCGTGGGCGATGCCCAGGACCATGCCTTGGCCTGGTACGCCACCCAGGAACTGCCGTTCCTGCTCGACTTGCTGTGACGCCCCTCCGGGTGAAGTACGGTGAACAGGTGATCACGCACGCTGTGCGGGCGCTGATTAGCCCGGTGACCACGCCGCTGCTGCCCGACGATTACCTCAAGCTGATCAATCCGCTGTGGTCGTCGCGGGAGTTGCGCGGGCGAATCGTCGAGGTCCGGCCGGAAACCGCCGACTCAGCGACCCTGGTGATCAAGCCGGGCTGGGGGTACGGCTTCGATCATCAGCCCGGTCAGTACATCGGGATCGGCCTGCTGGTCGACGGCCGGTGGCGGTGGCGGTCCTACTCGCTGACCTCACCGGCCCGCACCGGCACCCGCAGCATCAGCATCACCGTCAAAGCGATGCCGGAGGGATTCCTGTCCAGCCATCTGGTCAACGGGGTTCGGTCCGGCACGGTAGTGCGTCTGGCCGCCCCGCAGGGCGACTTCGTGATGTCCGATCCGCCGCCGACGTCGGTGCTGTTCCTCACCGCGGGCTCGGGCATCACCCCGGTGATGTCGATGCTTCGGACGATGGCCCGGCGGGGCCAGTTCTCCGGCGCGGTCGACGTCGTGCATCTGCACAGCGCGCCGACCGCCGCCGATGTGATGTTCGCCGCCGAACTGGGGCAGTTACAGCGCAACCATCCGGGCTACCGGCTCACGGTCCGCTCGACCCGCACCGACGGCCGGCTGGATCTGTCCCGGCTGGCCGACGAGGTGCCCGACTGGCGGGACCGGCACACCTGGGTCTGCGGGCCCGAGGCCATGCTGGCCGAAGCCGAGAAGCTTTGGGGCGCAGCAGGACTAGCCAACCGGCTACATCGAGAGCGGTTCGCCACGGCGCGGCGGCCGGCGGCCGGTGGTGGCGGCGCCGTGACGTTCGCGCGCAGTGGCGTCACCCGGGCGGCCGACGCGGCCACCTCGCTTCTGGAGGCCGGTGAACAGGCCGGTGTGCGACTGCCGTTCGGCTGCCGAATGGGCATCTGCCACACCTGTGTGGTCAGTCTGGTCGACGGCCGGGCCGTGGACCTGCGGAACGGCGCCGAGCACGAGCCCGGTACCCGGGTGCAGACCTGCGTGACGGCGGCCAGCGGAGACTGCGTGGTGGACATCTGATGGCGATCACCGATATCGAGGCTTTCACCCACCTCACCGACGCCGACGTCGAGGCGCTGGCAACCGAACTCGACGCCATCCGCACCGACATCGAGGATTCGCTCGGGGATCGCGACGCCCGCTACATCCACCGCACCATCGCCGCCCAGCGCGGCCTGGAGGTGACGGGGCGACTCCTGCTGGCTTTCGGCTCCAAGCGGGTGGCCTGGTGGGCCGGCACCGCGAGCCTGGCGCTGGCCAAGATCATCGAGAACATGGAGATCGCTCATAACGTCCTGCACGGTCAGTGGGACTGGATGAACGATCCTGAGATCCACTCGTCCACCTGGGAATGGGACATGGTGGGGGTGTCCAAGCACTGGCGGATCACCCACAACGTCGCCCATCACAAGTACACCAACATCCTCGGCATGGACGACGACGTCGGCTACGGGGTGTTGCGGGTCACCCGTGATGAGTCGTGGAAGCCCCGCAACCTCCTCAACCTGGTGATCAACGCGGTGTTGGCGCTGCAGTTCGAGTGGGGAATCGCTCTGCAGCACTTGGAACTTCGCAAGATCGGAGATCCCGAGACGCGCGACGCCGCGGTGGTCCGGCTCACCGAACTGTCCACCAAGGCCGCCCGCCAGCTGGCCAAGGACTACGCCGTCTACCCCGGGTTGGCCGCGCTGTCGCCGAAAGCCGGCTTCGGTTCCACCCTGAAGGCCACCCTGACGGCCAATGTGATCCGCAACATCTGGGCCAACGCGGTCATTTTCTGCGGTCACTTTCCCGACGGTGCGGAGAAGTTCAGTCTCAGTGACCTTGCCGCCGAGGGGCGCGGCCAGTGGTACCTGCGCCAGATGTTGGGCAGCGCGAACATCGACGCGGGGCCTGTGCTGGGCTTTTTGACCGGCAACCTGGCCTATCAGATCGAGCATCATCTCTACCCGGACCTGCCCAGTCGCCGGCTGGCCGAGATCTCAGTGCGAGTGCGGCAGATCTGCGCGAAGTACGACTTGCCGTACACCTCCGGGCCGCTGCCGGTGCAGTACGCCAAGACCTGGCGCACCATCGCCAAGCTGTCGCTGCCGGACCGTTTCCTGCGCGCCTCCGCCCACGACGCACCGGAAACGCGCAGCGAGCGGATGTTCGACGTGCTGGCCGCCGGCGAACGCCCGCGCGGCCTGAAGACCGCTCTGGCGGCGGTCCGCCGCAGGCGCGGTCCAGCGTCTAGTCCGGGATGAACGCGAACGAATCGGGGTGCGGTCCGCGCCGGCCGGCTTCACCTTTGTCCAACGCGGCCAGCGCCTCGATCTCCTCGTCGTTGAGCTCGAAGTCGAAGATCTCGAAGTTCTCCTTCATCCGCTGCGGGCTCATCGATTTCGGGAACACCACGTCGCCGCGTTCGATGTGCCAGCGCAGCACCACCTGAGCCGGGTGCACGCCCAGGGACTTGGCGATCCGGATCACCGGCGGCTCGCCGAGCACCGCGCCGCGGG
This sequence comes from Mycobacterium sp., assembly GCF_044342925.1. Lineage (GTDB taxonomy): Bacteria > Actinomycetota > Actinomycetes > Mycobacteriales > Mycobacteriaceae > Mycobacterium. The sequence goes on from NZ_JBIIOV010000004.1 coordinate 10,081, forward strand.
CGATCGGTGACCAGCCTTCGGTGATGATGTCGTGCTCGGTGCCGTAGGCGCGCACCTCATCGTTGGTGAAGTGGGGGTGCACCTCGATCTGGTTGACCGCCGGGGTCGTCGCGGTCTCCCGGGCGAGTTCCTGCAGATGGTGGATCTCGAAGTTCGACACTCCGATGCTGCGGGCCCGGCCCTCGGACTTGAACTCCTCCAACGTCTTCCAGGTGGAGACGAAGTCGCCGTCGTACAGCGTGGGCAGCGGCCAGTGGATCAGGAACAGGTCGACGTAGTCGGTGCCGAGTTCACTCAATGTCCGGTCGAACGCGCGCCGGGCGTCGTCGGGGCGATGGAAACCGTTGCTGAGCTTGCTGGTGACGAACACGTGCCCCCGGTCCAGGCCGGCGTCACGGATACCCTGACCCACGCCCTTCTCGTTGCCGTACATCTGCGCGCCGTCGATGTGGCGGTAACCGATCTCCAGCGCGGTGCGCACCGTCGCGGCGGTCTCATCCGGCGACACCTGGTACACCCCGAAGCCGAGCTGGGGAATGGTGGTGCCGTCGTTGAGGGTGATCATCGGGACGTTCCCCACGCCAGTGCTCATCAGGGCTTCTCCTTCATCAATAAGCCATGCTCTCATCCAGGACGGCCAGCAGCCGACGGGCGGCGGCGATCCGCCGCTCCGGCGCACCGGTCAAGCCGTCCAGTGCGCACTCCGGGTCGGCGGGCGGCCCCCGGTGCCCGCAGCCCCGCGGGCAGTCCGACACGACCTCGGCCAGATCGGAGAACGCCACCAGCACGTCGTCGTGGCGGATGTGCGCCAGGCCGAACGAGCGGATGCCCGGCGTGTCGATCACCCAGCCGCCACCGGCCAGCGGCAGCGCCACCGACTGGGTGGAGGTATGCCGGCCCTTGCCCACGCCCGACACGTCGCCGATGGCCCGTTCAGCTTCTGGCAGAAGGCGATTCACCAACGTCGACTTGCCCACCCCAGAGTGCCCGAGCAGCACGGTGATGTGCCCGGTCAACAACGTGCGCACCTTCTCGACCGGCTCGTCGACCCCGGCGGTGACCACGGTGAGGTCCAGGTCGGCGAACTGCTCGGCGAACGGCGCCGCGGGCGCCAGGTCGGTCTTGGTCAGGCAGAGGATCGCCCGCAGCCCACCGGTGTAGGCCGCGATCAGCGCCCGGTCCACCAGTCCGGTCCGCGGCGGCGGGTCGGCCAGCGCCACCACCACCATCATCTGGTCGGCGTTGGCCACCACCACCCGTTCGGCCGGATCGGTGTCATCGGCGGTGCGGCGCAACACCGTTCGGCGTTCGGCGCGGCGCACGATGCGCGCCAGGGTGTCGGGCCGGCCGGACAGGTCGCCCACCACCTCGACGTCGTCGCCGACGACGATCGGGGTGCGGCCCAGCTCGCGGGCCCGCATCGCGGTCACCCGGCGGTGCGGGTCACCGCCCAGAACGCATCCCCAGCGGCCGCGGTCCACCGTCACCACCATCGCCGATTCGGCGTCGGCGTGCTCGGGGCGGGTCTTGGTGCGCGGCCGGGAGCCGCGCCCCGACCGGATCCGGACGTCGGACTCGTCGTAGTCCAGCCGGCTCAAGCGCGGCTCCCGGCGAGCATCGCCGCCCAGAGTTCCGGGAACCGCGGCAGCGTCTTGGCCGTGGTGGCGATGTCCTGCACCGCCACACCCGGCACCCGCAGTCCGATGATCGCCCCGGCCATCGCCATCCGGTGGTCGGCGTAGGAATGCCACAGGCCTGCATGCAGCGGGCGCGCGGTGATCACCAGGCCGTCGGGGTCCTCCCGGCAGTCGCCGCCCAGGCGGTTGATCTCGGTGCGCAACGCCATCAGCCGGTCGGTCTCGTGGCCGCGCAGATGCGCGATGCCGGTCAGCCGGGACACCGAACCGGGTTCAGCCAGGGCCGCCAGTGCCGCGACTGATGGTGTCAGCTCGCCCACCTCGTGCAGATCCATGTCGATGCCGCCGTAGCTCTGCGGACCGGCCACCACCAGACCTGAATCCTCATGGGCGACAACGCAGCCGAGTTGGCGCAGGATCGACAGGATGATCGGTGCGGGCTGCACGCTGACGGTCGGCCAGGCGCCGATCGACACCCGGCCGCCGGTGACCACCGCCGCCGCCGCGAACGGCACCGCGTTGGACAGGTCCGGTTCGATCGGCCAATGCCGCGCGGCCACCGGCGCCGGATCCACCCGCCAGCGGTTGATCACCGTGTCGTCGACGGCCACGCCGGCCTCGGCCAGCATCGCCGCCGTCATCGCGATATGCGGGGCCGACGGCACCGACTTTCCGGTGTGCACCACCGTCAGCCCGTCGTCGAACGCCGCCCCGGACAGCAGCAGACCGGAGACGAACTGAGACGACGCCGAGGCGTCGATGTGCACCTCACCGCCGGGCACCGCACCGTGCCCGTGCACCGTGAAAGGAAGGCCGTCGCCGTCGATGTCCACCCCGAGGCCGCGCAGGGCGGTCAGCAGGGGAGCGATCGGCCGGGCCCGGGCCTGCTCGTCGCCGTCGAACACCACCGCCGCAGTGCCCAGTGCCGCCAGTGGCGGCAGGAAACGCAACACCGTGCCCGCCAGGCCGCAGTCGATACGGGCGGTCGGCCCGGGGCGCGCCGGTCCGCTGACGGCCAGTTCGGTCCCGTCGCCGTCGATGCGCACGCCGAGGGTCCGCAACGCGCCGATCATCAGGTCGGTGTCCCGGCTGCGCAGGGCCCCGCCGATGGTCGACGTCCCCGCCCCGCCGGCGGCCAGTGCCGCCAGGATCAGCGCCCGGTTGGTCATCGACTTCGACCCGGGCACCGTCACCGCGGCATGCACCGGGCTGGAGGCGTGCGGCGCGCTCCAGGCCTGTTCGGAGTCGGCGGTCGCAGGGTCGGCGGTCATCGGGACCATCCTGCACCATGGAGGGATGTGCGGGAGGTTCGCCGTCACCACCGATCCGGCCCGGCTGGCCCAGGAAATCGACGCCGTCGACGAGACGGGGTCAGGCTCCGGCGCCGGGTCGAGCCTGGTTGGCGTCGCGCCCAACTACAACGTCGCACCCACCACCGACATCGCTGCCGTCGTCGCCCGCCACGACAAGCCCGGGGACCGGCGGGCAGGAGCGAAGCGACCCGGGATTGGAACCGCGGCCACCCGGCGCGTCCGGCTGATGCGGTGGGGTCTGCTGCCGTCCTGGGTCAAATCCGGGCCCGACGGTCGTCCGATCACCACATCGCCGCTCATCAACGCCCGCGCCGACACGGTGGTCAGCTCGCCGGCTTTCCGGGTGGCAGCCCAGCACAAACGTTGCTTGATCCCGATGGACGGGTACTACGAATGGATGCCCGCTGGAAAGTCCCCAGCCGATCCGAAGGCCCGCAAGACTCCGTTCTACCTGCACCGGGCTGACGGTCAGCCGCTGCTGGTGGCCGGCCTGTGGTCGGTGTGGCGGCCCGCGGGAAGTTCTGAAGCCGGGGCCTCCCAGACAATCCTGACCTGCGCGATCATCACCACCGACGCGGTCGATCAGCTGGGCCTGATTCATGACCGGATGCCGCTGCCGATCAGCGAGGCGGACTGGGAGCGCTGGCTCGACCCCGACCAGCCGGCCCCGCCGGCGCTGTTGCAGACGCCGCCCGACATCAGTGGCATCGTGATGCGGGAAGTTTCGACCTTGGTCAACAGCGTCGCCAACAACGGGCCCACACTGATCGAACCTGCCGAATCGGGCAACCAGCCGATTGTCCTCTTCTAGCCTTGTCGATGGCGCTAGCATCGCCTCTGCCAACGACAACCAGGAGCAGCACATGACCGTAGTCGACTCCAGCACCGACGCCATCACGATTCACAACCCGGCGACCGGCCTCGCCGTCGGCTCGGTGCCGATCGACGGCGCGGAGACGGTGGCAGCCAAGGCGCGCGCGCTGCGTGAGGCCCAGCCGGAGTGGGAGGCCCTGGGTCCGCGTGGCCGCAGGAAGTGGTTGCTCAAGTGGCAGGAGTGGATCCTCGACAATTCCGACCACATCACCAGCGTGCTGATGTCGGAGACCGGCAAGTCCCGCGTGGACGCCAACCTCGAGGCCACCGCCGTCGCCGACATGATCAATTACTGGTCCGGCAACGCCGAGCAGTTCATGGCCGACAAGCACATCTCGGCGCATAGCCCGCTGTGGAAGGTCAAGAAGCTCACCATCGTCTACCGGCCGATCCCGCTGATCGGCGTGATCACCCCGTGGAACTTCCCGTTCGCCATGCCCGGCCTCGACGTGCCGCCGGCGCTGGCCGCGGGCTGCGCGGTGCTGCTCAAGCCGTCTGAGGTCACTCCGCTCTCAGCGGTGGAGCTCGTCCGCGGCTGGTCGGAGGTCGGCGCGCCGCCCGTGCTGGCGCTGACCACCGGCTACGGCGCCACCGGTGCGGCGATGCCCGAGGTGTGCGACATGATCCAGTTCACCGGATCGACCGCCACCGGCAGAAAGGTGGCCGCGGCCTGCGCCGAGCGGCTGATCCCGTGCAGCCTGGAACTGGGCGGCAAGGACCCGGCCATCGTGCTGGCCGACGCCGATCTGGACCGGGCCGCCAACGGCATCACCTGGGGTGGCTTCTTCAACTCCGGCCAGGTCTGCGTCTCCATCGAACGGGTCTACGTCGAGGCGCCGGTCTACGACGAGTTCGTCGCCAAGTTGGCCGCGAACGTCCGCAAGCTTCAGCAGGGCAGCGAAAGCGACTCCAGCTTCACCTACGACTGCGGCGCGATGGCCACCCTGGCCCAGCGCGACATCTGCGAGCGGCACGTGAACGACGCCGTCGCGGCCGGTGCCACGGTGCTCACCGGCGGCAAGCCGACTGGGCAGGGCACGTTCTTCCCGCCCACCATCCTCACCGACGTCACCCACGACATGAGCTGCATCACCGAGGAGACCTTCGGCCCGACGCTGCCGGTGGTGAAGGTGGCCGACGAGGAGGAGGCCATCCGGATGGCCAACGACTCGGTGTTCGGGTTGTCCGCGACGGTGTGGACCGGCGACAACGCCCGCGGCGAGCGCGTGGCGCGCCGGCTGGAGTGCGGCGCGGTCAACGTCAACGACGCGCTGATCAACGTGTTCAACTTCGGGTTGCCGATGGGCGGCTGGAAGGAATCCGGGGTGGGAGCCCGAGCCGGAGGCACGTACGGAGTTCTCAAGTTCTGCCGTCAGAAGGCGATCACCTCACCGCGGCTGCCCACCCAGAAGTCCGAGCTGCTGTGGTACTCCGCGTCCAAGAAGCAGGCGCAGTTCGCTGTGTCCGCGATGCGCGCCTTCGGGGCGCACGGCCTGCGGCGCCTCGGGATCAAGCGGTAGGCCCCTGGGGGTTCACGTATCCCGGCGGGTTGGGGCTTTCCACCCAGAAGTCCACACCGAGCTCGAAGCCGGGCACACAGTCGTACACCGACAGGTCGGTGACGCCGCTGTCGAGCAGCAGGTCCTCGCACAGCAGCGCGTTTCCGGTGAACTCCCGGGCCGGCCGGCTCAGCACCTCGTAGGCGGCGTCGGCGTACACCTCGGGCTTGCGGGAGCGCTTCATCATCTCGTCCCCGCCGAGCAGGTTCTGCACCGCGGCGGTGGCGATCGGGGTGCGGGGCCACAGCGTGTTCGAGGCGATTCCGTATTGCCGCATCTCCTCGGCAATGCCCAAGGCGCACAGCGTCATTCCGTACTTGGCCATCATGTACGGCGTCGGACGCAGCCATTTGGGCTCCAGCAGGATCGGCGGGGACAGGGTCAGGATGTGCGGGTTTTCCCGCCCCTTCATGTGCGGGATGCAGGCCTGTGACACGGCGTAGGTGCCGCGGATCTGGATGCCGTTCATCAGATCGAAGCGCTTGAGCGGCACCTCCTCGATCGAGCCGAGGTTGATCGCCGAGGCGTTGTTGACGCACATGTCGATCCCGCCGAACTGCTCGACCGCCTGGGCCACCGCCGCGGCCACCGAGTCGCCGTCGCGGACATCACCGACGATCGGCAGGGCCTGCCCGCCGGCCTCCTCGATTTCCTTGGCCGCGGTGTAGATGGTGCCGGGCAGCTTCGGGTGCGGTTCGGTGGTCTTGGCCATCAGCGCGACTCCTGCGCCGTCGGCGGCCACCCGCTTGGCGATCGCCAGCCCGATGCCGCGGCTGGCGCCGGAGATGAACATGGTTTTGCCGGAGAAACCGGATGAGGCTGCCATGCGGGAGAGCTTATTTCATCCGTTGATCGAGAAGCCACGCCGACAAAAGTGCGGGACAGGCGCAGCGTCGGCCCTCACCCGACGCGGCAGGCGGGGCTAGGATCAATTCCCAATGACCGAGACCAAGGATCGCGAGGAGACCGACGCCGAGCTCACCGCCCGGTTCGAACGCGATGCCATTCCGCTGATGGACCAGCTTTACGGCGGCGCCCTGCGAATGACCCGCAACCCCGCCGACGCCGAGGACCTGGTGCAGGAGACCATGGTCAAGGCGTACGCGGCCTTCCGGTCGTTCCGGGAGGGCACCAACCTCAAGGCGTGGCTGTACCGCATCCTGACCAACACCTACATCAACAGCTACCGCAAGAAGCAGCGGCAGCCTGCGGAGTACCCGACCGACGAGATCACCGACTGGCAGCTGGCCGCCAGCGCCGAGCACACCTCCACCGGATTGCGGTCCGCGGAGGTCGAGGCCCTGGAATTGCTGCCGGACAGTGAAATCAAAGAGGCCCTCCAGGCGTTACCAGAAGAGTTCCGGCTCGCGGTGTACCTAGCTGACGTCGAGGGCCTGCCCTACAAGGAGATCGCCGAGGTCATGGATACTCCGATCGGCACTGTGATGTCCCGGCTGCACCGGGGCAGGCGGCAGCTCCGCGAGCTGCTCGCCGACGTCGCCCGGGACCGCGGGCTGCTGCGCGGTCACGATGGTGATCAGGCCGCTGTCCACGCGGAGGAGATGACGTCATGACGGTCGATGGCGCGTCCCCGGACCCGGATGCAGGCCACACCGACTGCGCCGCGGTGATCGCGGAGGTATGGGCCATGCTCGACGGTGAGGTCACCGACGACGAGCGGGTGCGGCTCAAGCGCCACCTCGACGAGTGCCCGGCCTGCCTGCGCCACTACGGCGTCGAGGAGCGGATCAAAGTGTTGATCGCCTCCAAGTGCAGCGGCGACAAGGCGCCGACCTACCTGGTGGAGCGGGTACGGCTGCAGATCAGCCGCACCACCATCATCCGGCGCGGCTAGCAGCGGGGCTCACGCCCCGTCGGCTTAAGTGTTGGGCCGTCTGCCGTGGTTAGCCTTGCTGTGCTTGCGCGCCTTCTTCTTACGGCCACGTTTGGCCATGGTTGTACCTCCGGATGCTGTGGCAGGGGAATGACTTGAATTATCTCATGGCGCCCTGACCCGTCCCAGACCCGGTGCTGTGGTTCGATAGGGGCATGGCCGAGGATGTGCGCGCTGAGATCGTAGCCAGTGTGCTGGAGGTCGTGGTCAGCAAGGGCGACCGGATCGGCCCTGGCGACACTCTGGTGCTCCTGGAATCGATGAAGATGGAGATTCCGGTGCTTGCTGAGGTCGCGGGCACCATCACCGAGGTCAATGTGGCCGTCGGTGACGTCATCCAGGCCGGCCATCTCATCGCCGTCATCGACGACTAGCTCGTGTTAACCCGTGTCCACACTCGGTGATCTGCTCGCCGAGCACACCGTTCTGCCCGGCGGAGCCGTCGACCACCTGCACGCGGTGGTGGGCGAGTGGCAATTACTGGCCGACATGTCCTTCGGTGATTTCCTGATGTGGGTGCGCCGCGACGACGGCTCCCTCGTGTGCGTGGCGCAGTGCCGGCCCAACACCGCCCCCACCCAACTGATCGCCGACGCCGTCGGCACCGTCATGGCCGACGGAGGTCTGCTCGGTGCCGTGCCGGTCGGCTATCGCGGCGAGGTGGTGGCCTTGCTCACCCACCAGACCGCAGAGGACGGACGGCGCACCTCCTCGCGACTGGAGGAGGCCTACCTCGACTGTGCCGCAACGCTTTTGGACATGGTCTCGGAGGGCACCTTTCCCGACGCAGGCGATCTGGCCACATCCCGATCCAGTCCCCGGGTCGGGGACGGTTTCGTCCGTCTCGACGTCGACGGGGTGGTGAGTTATGCCAGCCCGAACGCCCTGTCGGCGTATCACCGGATGGGGCTGACCGCTGAGTTGGAGGGCCACAATCTGATCGCCATCACCCGCCCGCTGATCTCTGATCCGTTCGAGGCCCACGAGCTGGCTACCCACGTCGGCGCCTCACTGGCCGGCGGCTGCGGGATGCGGCTGGAGGTCGACGCGGGCGGAGCGACCGTGCTGATGCGCACTTTGCCGCTGGCGGCGGCCGGCGAATCCGCCGGTGCGGCTGTCCTGATCCGCGATGTCACCGAGGTCAAGCGCCGTGATCGGGCACTGCTGTCCAAAGACGCCACCATCCGCGAGATTCACCATCGGGTGAAGAACAACCTGCAGACGGTGGCGGCGCTGTTGCGGCTTCAGGCCCGCCGGACCACCAACGAGGAGGGGCGGCACGCCCTGCTGGAGTCGGTGCGGCGGGTCGCGGCTATTGCGCAGGTCCACGAGGCGCTGTCGATGTCAGTCGACGAGGAGGTCAACCTCGACGAGGTCATCGACCGGATTCTTCCGGTGATGAACGACGTGGCCAGGGTGGACAGCCCCATTCGGATCAACCGGGAGGGCACCCTGGGTGTGCTGGACGCTGACCGGGCGACCGCGCTGGTCATGGTGATCACCGAACTCGTTCAGAACGCCATTCAGCATGGCTTTTCGCGTGAACCCGCCGATAAGCAGGGCCGGGTTCTCATTCGGGCCGACCGCTCCGCCCGGTCGCTGGACATCGTCATCCATGACGACGGGCGCGGCATCCCGGACGGCTTCAGTCTGGACGATTCCGACCGATTGGGGCTGCAGATCGTGCGCACCCTGGTTGGAGCCGAACTCGACGGTTCGCTGGAGATGCGCCGGGCGCCGGGTGGGGGCACCGATGTGGTCCTGCGGGTGCCGATCGGGCGGCGGGCCGCACGTGCGTCCGCGCCGTAGCTTGTGCATCGCGACAACGACAAAACTTGAGGGCCCCGGCGTTTCGCCGGGGCCCTCAAGTTGGAGTCGTTGATTCAGACGCCGGTGCGCGCCCGAGTCCGTGCGTTGCGGCGCTTGAGAGCGCGACGCTCGTCCTCGCTCATGCCGCCCCACACGCCCGCATCCTGGCCCGAATCCAAGGCCCAGGTCAGGCACTCGGTAGTCACCGGGCAGCGGTTGCACACGAGCTTCGCGTCAGCGATCTGGGCCAAGGCGGGGCCGCTGTTCCCAACCGGGAAAAACAGCTCCGGATCCTCGTCCCTACAGACCGCATTGTGGCGCCAATCCATTGTCGCTACTCCTCACTAAACTGCGTGCGCACCAAGACAGGGGATGTTCCCCGGGGATCGTGGCATTTAACCAGTGCACACACAAATGTTGTTGTGCTGTTACACAGATCGTTTCACAGCCGTAGCGGTTGTCAATAGAAGTCGATACAACCGTGGGCTATCTCACTCCCGGGGCGGTTTAGAACCGCCCGGACGTGTGTACTACGCTAAGTCTACTCTTGTCCTAAAACCGCTAGTCGCGATCTGAACGCGCAGTTCAGGGGCTTACGCCCCGGTTGGGGCAACCACCATCAGAGCGTCCGGAACTGACCTGAAAGTCATATCCGTCCGCGGCCCGAGAGAGTCTCCGTCGGCCTGGCAGGCGATCGGCTCGCTGGCGGTGATCCGGACCCACGGCAGGTTGTCCTCGCGAATGAGGTTCTTGCCTTTGATCTCGGCTTTCTTCGACCACATCCGACGGACCACCAGCAGGTTGGCGACGACATTCATCGACGTAACGGCGAAAACGCCGAGTCCGCCCTCGAAAGTAGTCCCCGGATTGGTGAAGATCGGCCGGGTGTTGGCGTAGGTCCAGGGGCTGGCGTTGGAGACGAACGCGAAGTGCACCCCCGCAACCGGGTCGCGGTCGGGTAGATGCAGGGTGAGCAGGGGTTCGGCGCGGGCGTTGATCAGCATCTCCCGAGTGGCGATGCGGATATAGCGCGCCGCGGTGACCTTGCGGCCTTTGGCGCGCTGGGCCTCGACGGCGGCCACCACGTCGCCGTCCACGCCCATCCCGGCGGTGAACACCGCCCAGCGTTCCTCGCAGTCCATCAGCCCGATGCGCCGCCACGCGCTGCCGCGGCGGTGGCCGTCGAGCAGGTCGACCAGTTGATTGGTGGCCTCGATGGGGTCCGGGCTGATGCCCAGCGCGCGGGCGAACACGTTGGCCGAACCGCCGGGCACCACCGCCACCGCCGGGAGTGTGTCGGCGGCGGGCCGGTCCGGTCCGGGTGGGCCGAGCAGCCCGTTGACCACTTCGTTCACCGTGCCGTCGCCGCCATGCACGATGATCACGTCGATGCCGTCCCGATGCGCCGCCTCGGCGATCTCCACGGCGTGCCCGCGGTGATCGGTGTGCGCCACGTTCAGTTCCACCCGGCTTTCCAGCGCGTGGGCCAGCAGGTCGCGGCCGGCCGGCGTGGTCGACGTGGCGTTGGGGTTGACGATCAGCACGGCGCGCACGAGTAATGAGCCTAACGGGATGGAACTACACTCGAACGCGCTGTAGAGAACCGGCGTAAAGGGGCGTAGGAGTACATCGTGATCAGCATTCGGGACATCGTGGCCACAGCGGCCGTGCTTGCGGTGTGCGCCCAGCCCGCGATCGCAGGTGCCGACGTGGCCGCGCCGGCGCTGGTCCTCAGTGTCGAGGACGTGCGGGCCATCGCCGGCAACGCCGACCTGAGCCCCGGGCCGTCGTCCGGCCAGCCGGTCGGCCAGCACCAGTACGACGCCCAATACCCCGGCGAATGCCACGCCGTCTTCAATCAGGACGACGCCTTCGCCAGCGGCTTCACCCAGTTCCACACCGTCACCTACACCGGGCCGGCCAATCGATCGGTGACCCAGGCCGTCGCCGTCTACCCGGGCTCCACCGACGCCCGTTCGGCGCTGACCCGCCTGGGTAAGCAACTCACGGCCTGCTCGCAATTGCCGTCGTCGAACATGACGATCACCACCCAGGTGCTCGATTCGAAGACGTTCGCGGTGTGCCAGGCCCAGTGCTCGACCATCTACCGGGCGGTCGGACCGGTGCTGATCGGGGTCGACGCCTCCCGATTCGGCGACTCCGACCGGATCGCCACCGCAGTCCTGGCCCAGATCACCGGTCGGGCGGGCGCGGCGTGACATCGGCGTCTCCGGCGACTGTGCGCCGCGCCGCAGCCCTGGTGGGCCTGCAGGGTGCGCTCGCCGCGGTCGGTGCGGTCGTGTTCGTCATCCGTGGGATCGGCGGGGCGGACTCCCCAGTTGTCAGCGGCTTCGCCAACGCGGTGTGGTTCGTCGTGTTCGGGGCGGCGTTGCTGACCTCCGCCTGGGCGCTGTGGACCGGCCGGCGGTGGGGGCGGGGCATCGCGGTGTTCGCCCAGATGCTGCTGCTGCCGGTGTGCTGGTACCTCGGGGTGGGCTCGCACCGCTGGGTTTACGCGCTGCCGGCGGCTCTGGTCTGCGTGACCATCCTGGTGCTGTTGTTGTTCGCCAAGGCCACGGTGCAGTGGCTGACTTACGACGAGGACGACCCCGCCAGTGCGCAGAGGTCCGGCCCCGACACCCGGTAGGTGATCCACTCCGATTGCTGGCGGCCGCCGACGGCGTCGTAGAGCGAGATCGCGTCGGCGTTCCAGTCCAGCACCGCCCAGCTCAGCCGGCTGTAGCCGCGGTTGACGCATTCCCGGGCCAGCCGGGCCAGCAGTGCGCGGGCCAACCCGCGCCGGCGGAACGGCTCACGCACGAAAAGGTCCTCCAGGTGGATGCCGGCCACCCCGTCCCAGGTGGAGAAGTTGCGGAACCACAGCGCCATCGCGGCCGCGGCGCCGTCGACCTCCGCGATGTAGCAGCAGGCAACGGCATCGTCGCCGAAAAGCGCCGCGGTGAGCTGGGATTCGGTGACAGTGCACTGTTCGGGTGCGTTCTCGAAGAGCGCCAGTTCGTGGATCATTGCCACGATGGCGGTCTCGTCGCCGGACCGGGCGCTGCGGATCGTCGACGCTGTCGGCGTCATGCGGAAAACCCCAATGCGGAGAGGATGGTGCGGAACTTGACGGTGGTTTCGGCGAGTTCCTCGTCGGGGTCGGACTCCGCGACGATACCGCCGCCGGCCTGGGCCAGCGCGGTGCGGCGATCCGCCGACAGTTGCGCTCCGCGGATGGCCACCATCCAGCGGCCGTCGCCGCGGGCGTCGCACCAGCCCACCGCGCCCGCGTAGAAGCCGCGCTCGGCCTCCACGGCGGTGATCAGGTCGATCGCGGCGGCGGTAGGGACCCCGCCAACGGCCGGGGTGGGATGCAGCGCCAACGCGAGATCGACTGCGGTGGTGGACTGTTCGCGTAGCGTGCCGCGGATCGGCGTGCTCAGATGCCACAGGGCGGCGGTGCGGCTGAGCTGGGGTTCGGCCGCGACGTCCAATCTGATGCACAGCGGCTCGAGGGCTGCGCGCATGGTGTCGACGACGAGCCGATGTTCGTGGCGATTCTTGGCTGAGGCGGCCAGGGCGGCGCCGGTGGCGGCGTCGGCCTGTGGATCGGAGCGCCGCGGCGCTGACCCGGCGAAGGGCTGACAGGTCACCTCCGCGCCGCGGCGGGCGACAAGCAGTTCCGGGCTAGAGCCCGCCAGCGCGGCGCCGGCGTAGGCCGAGCCGGCGGGGGAGAGGTTGGCCAGGTAGGCGGTGGCCTGGGGGTCGGCGTCGGCCAGCCGGTGCAGCAGCATCAGCGGGTCGATCGGCCGGTCGGCGGTCAGTTGCAGCGCGCGTGCCAGGACCACCTTCTGCAAGGGGTTCCGCGGATCGCGCAGCTGCTGCAGGACTCTTCGGACCCGGTCCCTGTGCTCCTGCGGGTCCGGCATCGTCGCGGTGATCCGCACCGCGGGCAGTCCGCCCGTCGGCGCGGCCGGCAGGCTGCGGCCGACCCGCAGTGGGCACAGCAGGGCCGCGGGCCGCCTGATGTCGAACGGCAGGGCGCCCACCACAACGTCGGCCGAACCGTCGCGCAGCGCCTCCGCCGCCGCGGCGATATCGTCATAAGCCTGTCGAATTCCGGCTGCCACAAGCGTTCCCGCGGGGCCGGTGAGCACAAAGGGAGTCGGGTCCGTCGTCGGGTCCGTCACTGGCTGGTCAGGCCCAGCGCTGAGAGCTGACGCAGCCCGTACTCGAAGCCGCATACCGACACCGCCGCTGTGCCGAACCCGTAGCGGGCGCCCTCGCTCAGCGGCTGCTCGACCCACCGGGTGATCACCGACCGGGAGAAGTGGCCGTGGCTGATGAACACCACGTCGCGGTCGGGCATGTGGTCCAGCGCCAAGGCCATTGCCTGGTCGGCACGCATGCTGACCTGATCCACGCTCTCCCCGCCCGGGCAGCCGTAGGTCCACAGCAGCCAGCCGGGCGTCTCCGTGCGGATCTGGTGGGTGGTCAGCCCCTCGTAGTCGCCGTAGTCCCACTCGACGAGCAGTGGCGACACCTCGTCGATCGTCAGGCCCGCCAATTCGGCGGTCACCACCGCGCGCCGCCGCGGGCTGCTGATCACCAAGGGGTTGTCCAGGTCGAGCCGCTGCAGCGTCAGCGCGGCGAGTCGGGCCTGATCACGACCCGTTTCGGTGAGGTCGAGGTCGGTATGGCTGGTGTGTTTGCGGTCCCGGGACCACTCCGTTTCACCGTGCCGGAGCAGGACCAGCCGATGGTTGCCGACACTCACGTCAATCGATTCTGCCTGAACCTGTCAGGATGGACTACGTGAAAGTACTGGCAGTGGCCAACCAAAAGGGTGGGGTGGCGAAGACGACCACGGTTGCCTCGCTGGGGGCGGCGTTCGTCGCCGAGGGCAAGAGGGTGCTCCTCATCGACCTCGACCCGCAGGGGTGTTTGACCTTCTCGCTGGGCACCGACCCGGACAAGCTGCCGGTGTCGGTGCATGAGGTGCTGCTCGGCGACGTCGAGCCCAGCGCGGCGCTGGTGAGCACGCCCGAGGGAATGATGTTGCTGCCGGCCAACATCGACCTGGCCGGCGCCGAGGCGATGCTGCTGATGCGCGCCGGGCGGGAGTACGCCCTCAAGCGGGCGCTGGACAAGCTGGACGCCTCGCCGGAATATCGCTTCGACGTGGTGATCATCGACTGCCCGCCGTCGTTGGGTGTGCTCACCCTCAATGGGCTCACCGCCGCCGACGAGGTCGTCGTGCCGTTGCAGTGCGAGACACTGGCCCACCGCGGTGTGGGGCAGTTCCTGCGCACCGTCTCCGACGTGCAGCAGATCACCAATCCGAAGCTGACGCTGCTGGGCGCGCTGCCCACGCTGTTCGATGCGCGCACCACGCACAGCCGCGACGTGCTGTTCGACGTCGCCGACCGCTACGACCTGCCCGTGCTGTACCCGCCGATCCCGCGGACCGTGCGTTTCGCCGAGGCCAGCGCCTCGGGATCCTCGGTGCTGTCGGGCAGGAAGAACAAGGGTTCGTCGGCCTACAAGGAGCTGGCCAAGAACCTGCTCAAGCACTGGAAATCCGGTAAAGAACTGCCGACCTTCACCCCGGACAGCTAGCGTCGGCGCCGCTTGATCAGCACGCCGTAGGCAACCACGTTCAGCAGCATCAGCACGCCGGCCACCAGCCACTGCGCTTCGCGGGTCAGCCCGGCCGGGTAGATGATCCGGCCGAGGTAATGCTCGATGAAGCCGCCGCTGTAGCCGGCTTCTCCGGCTGCCCGGCGCAGCGAGTTCTCCAGCGGGGTCAGCGGGCAGATCCGGCCGGACGCCTCGATCCAGACCGCCCACGCCACAGCCGGCAGATGCAGCAACGCCAGCCGCGGCCATCGCCACACCGCGATGGCGCCCAACGCCGCCCACACGATGAAAAGTCCATGGATCACCAGCACCGCGTCGGCGAGAACGGCTGGGCTCATCAGCTGACCCGTCCGACCGGAATGAGGTATAGCGGGATCTCCCGGTCCGTCAGGGTCAGTGCAGTGGCAACTCCCGCGTCATCGAAGGCTCCGATCGTCACAGCCCCGAGCCCCATCGCAGCCGCGGCCAGCAGCAGGTTCTGCGCCGCGTGGCCGGCTTCCATCCACATGTAGCGGATACCGCGCTCCTGGTACTTGCCGGTGATGCGGGCAGGCACTCCTGTGATGATGACGATCGCATAGGCCTGCGAGGCGGATGTCCCTGAAATCGCCTGCGTCACAGCGATCTTCGCCTTCGCATCCGCACGAACCTCGACAGCGGCCGTGCGGGGAACGTAGCGCAGGACTTCCTGGGGGGTGACGACATAGGTCTCGAGGGGATACAGCGCGCCGGCCGAGGGAACGGTGCGTGCGCCCGACGGCGCGGACACGCCCTGAGCCGACCACAGCAGCGCCGCCAACTCGCGGTCGGTGAGCGGTTCGCCGGAAAGGTCGCGTACCGACCCGCGCCGCCCCATCGCGTCGAGCAACCCGAAATCACCCAACTCGTCGGCGGGACCCAGGAATCGCACGCTGTCGTGGCCCCAGGCCGGGATGTCGCCGGCCGGCGAGGGCTGTTCGGCGACCGGCGGGGGCTCCGTCCGTGTCGCGCAACCGCCTCCGGCCAGCAGAATCACGGCGCAGGCAACAGCAGTCGCGCGCCGAATGGCCCTCATGGGTCCATTAGGCCACCGCCGCGGCTGCCGCGCCATCGCGCGACTCCTTGCCGAGGGTGCGTGCCGCACGGACGATGGAGGGAGCAGCCGGGTTGAGGGAGGGCTCATGCCGACACGACGCCGCCGGTCCGATGGCTGGATCGCGACGGGGCTTGCGATCGGGGCCTGCGCCGGGCTCGCCGGTCTGATCGCCATACGAACGGCCGAGGACCAAAGGGCTTCGCCGGCCGAGCAAAAGCGGGCTGAACTGGACTCCTACGCCGCGCAACTGACCGAGGAGTCGGCCCGCCTGCAGGCCTACCGACGGGAATTACGCCGGGTCGCAGCCGAGCTGGCCAGCGGCCGGGATGTCGACCGTGACCTGGTGACGCGCATCGCGGAGGAGACCCGGCCGCCCGGGTCGACCGACGCCCCGAACCAGCTCGATCGCGACACGTCGACGTACAGCAGTTAGCGATGCAGCGGGCGCAGCGCCGGGGCCGTGCGATGGGCAGTGATCTCCACGTGATCGTCTGGGCGCGCGGCGATGCGGCCGAGCGGCTTGCCGATCTCGCCGTATTGCGGGTGGAACTCCTCGAGTCGTGCTGGTCGCGCTTCCGTCCGGACAGCGAACTGAGCCGACTCAACGCCAGCGCCGGCCGAGGGGAGATCGTGGTGAGCGACGATCTGCACCGGCTGGTTGCGTCATGCGCGCAAGCCTGCGTGTGGAGCGGCGGAGACGTCGACGCCACCGTGCTGGGGGCGATGCTGAGCCTGGGCTACGACCAGGATTTCGCGGCCGTCGCGATGTCGTTGCCCGTCGTCGCCGCACCGGTTCCGGCGCCCGGCATGAACGAGGTGCTGATCGGTGATCGCACGGTGTCACTGCCCGAGGGGGTGGGCCTTGATCCCGGTGGGATCGGCAAGGGGCTCGCCGGTGACCTCGTGACGCAGGAGCTCTACGCAGCCGGCGCCGGTGCGGTGCTGGTCGGTATCGGCGGCGACGTCGTCACCCGGGGTGTCCCGCCCAACGCCCGGTCATGGCGGGTGTCGATGCGCGACGACCGGCTCGATGCGGCAACCGAAATCCGGATGCTCGAACTGACACCCCGACGCTGCGCGGTGGCGACCTCGTCCACCCTGCGCCGGCGCTGGGCGGGACGCCACCATGTCGTGCATCCGCGAACCGGCTTGCCGAGCCGATCCGATACCGCGCAGGCGACCGTGCTGGCCGACTGCGGATGGCGGGCGGAGGCGGCCGCCACCGTCGGGCTGATCCGCGGCTCGGCAAGTACCGACTGGCTCGCCGCCCGGGGCTGCACACCGTATCTGCTCGGGGGTCGCTGTGGGTGAGGCGCTGACCGGAGTGTCCTGGACGTGGGTGCTCATTCGCGCCACCGGTATCACCGCGTGGTGCATCCTGACAGCCGTCGTCGCCTGGGGACTGTTCGCGGCGGCACGGCGGGCGGGCGGCGCCCCTGCCCCGCGGGCCGCCGCGCTGCACCGGCGCCTGGTCTCGCTGGCGCTGGGGCTGCTGCTGGCGCATATGTCACTGCTGCTCATCGACACCTACGAGCCCTTCACCGTGGTTCAGATCCTGGTGCCGTTCGCGGCGTCGTGGCGCACACTCGCCGTGGCACTCGGCACTACCGCCTTCTGGCTGACCGTCCCGGCATGGCTGCTGGCGAGGCTGCGCGGTCGCCGCAGCCGCCGCTGGTTTCGTCGCGCGCACCTGTGCGCCTACGCCGCGTGGCCACTGGCGACCTCTCATTACGTCTTGGCCGGCACCGACGCGCTGACCCCATGGTCGCTGGCGATTCTCATCGGCGGAACCGCCGCGGTGGTGACCACGCTGCTCCTCCGACCGGCCGGCCGGCGCACGGGCGCCTGGATGGCGACGGTTGACACCGGACCGGCGGGTTCAGCCTGACTCGGTACCCAGCTGCGTTCCCGATGGTCCCTATCGCCGGTGCCGAAGCTTTGGCACAGTGAAGTTATGAGCCGGGGGTCAAATCTCATCCCGGCCAATCCTCGGGGGAGTTGAGTACGTGGCTGCGATTGCGTCGACCGCCTCGAAAGTCACCGCGAATTCGCACCACACCCTGGCCGCGCATGAGGTCGTGCTTCTGCTGGAAACCGACCCGCACCGCGGCTTGGACTCGGCGCAGGCAGCAGAACGCCTCGATCGGTTCGGGCCCAACGCGTTGCCCGCCGCCCGCGGCGCCGGACTGTTGGTAAGGATTCTGCGGCAGTTCCACCATCCGCTCATTTACGTGCTGCTGGTTGCAGGTGCGGTGACCGCCGCCCTGGGCGAGTTCATCGACTCGGCCGTGATCTTCGGTGTCGTGGTCATCAATGCCTTGGTGGGGTTCATTCAGGAATCCAAAGCCGAGGCGGCGTTGCAGAGCCTGCGCGCCATGGTGCACACCGACGCCACGGTGATCCGCGACGGCCGCGAACGCCGGGTCTCCTCCGAGGAGTTGGTCCCCGGCGACCTGGTAGTGATTGAGGCGGGCGACAAGGTGCCCGCCGATGTCCGGTTGCTGCGGCAGACCGAGTTGCACGTCGACGAGTCGGCCCTGACCGGGGAATCGCTGTCGGTCGCCAAGGACGAAGTGGTTCTGCCAGAGGGGACACCGGTCGCCGACCGGCTCAACATGGCCTACTCGGGCACCCTGGTCACCGCGGGAAACGGTGCCGGAGTCGTCGTGGCGACCGGTGCGGAGACCGAGATCGGTCAGATCCACCGACTGGTCGGTGCGGCCCAGATGCTCGCGACACCGCTCACCGCGAAGCTGGCCAAGTTCAGCAAGATCCTGACCGTCGCAATCCTGGCACTGGCCGCAGCCACCTTCGCGGCCGGCCTGCTGCGCCGACAGGATGCGGCGGACACCTTCATCGCCGCCGTAGCCCTGGCGGTCGGTGCCATCCCGGAAGGGCTGCCCGCCGCGGTGACCATCACGCTGGCGATCGGGGTGTCCCGGATGGCCAAGCGGCGCGCCGTCATTCGCCGGCTGCCGGCCGTGGAGACCCTGGGCAGCACGACGGTCATCTGCGCCGACAAGACCGGCACCCTCACCGAGAATCAGATGACGGTCCGCGAGATCTGGACGCCGGGCTCATGCGTCGGTGTGACTGGCAACGGCTATTCCCCCGAAGGGGTGCTGCACAGTGCCGATGCCGAGGTGGTGTCGATCAGCGGCGATGCCGCGCTGCGCTGGACGCTTGTGGCGGGTGCCGGATGCAACGACGCCGCCTTGACCCACCATGACGGGGAGTGGACGATCGTCGGCGACCCCACCGAGGCGGCCATGCTCGTGGTGGCCGCCAAAGCCGGTCTGGCAGCCGACGAGGTGCGTGCCGACTATCCCCGCGTCGCGACGATCCCGTTCAGTTCCGAACGCCAGTACATGGCGACTCTGCATGCCCAGCGCGCTGGCCGCTTTGTGCTCTTGGTGAAGGGCTCGGTGGAGCGGATGCTCGAACTGTGCGACAGCCAGATGGGTGACGACGGCACGCAGCAACCCCTGGACCGCGGGACCGTTGTGGCCGAGGTCGATCGGCTGGCGGGGGCGGGATTGCGGGTGCTGGCGATGGGGGTCTGCACCGATATCGACCCGTCGATAGACCCCGCCCGTTTCGACGAGCGGTCGCTGCCGGGGCACGTCACGCTGACCGGTCTGCAGGCGATGCTCGATCCACCCCGCGATGCGGCCAGAAATGCTGTGGCAGCGTGTCATTCCGCGGGCATCGCGGTGAAGATGATCACCGGTGATCATGCCGCGACGGCGCGTGCCATCGCCGGCAGCGTCGGTGTCTTCGATCCGGAGTCGCCGCAGGGCGCGGTTCTCACCGGTGCGGAACTGGCCACGCTGACCGCCGACGAAATGCCCGACGCGGTCGACCGGGCGTGCGTTTTCGCCCGGGTCTCACCGGAGCAGAAGCTCCGGCTAGTGGAGGCACTTCAGGGCCGGGGCCACGTGGTGGCGATGACCGGGGACGGTGTCAACGACGCTCCGGCGTTGCGGCAGGCCAGCATTGGCATCGCCATGGGGCGATCCGGCACAGAGGTCGCCAAGGATGCCGCCGATATGGTGCTCACCGACGACGACTTCGCCACCATCGAAGCCGCCGTCGAGGAGGGCCGGGGGGTCTTCGACAACCTCACCAAGTTCATCACCTGGACACTGCCGACCAACCTGGGCGAAGGCCTGGTGATTCTGGTGGCGATCGCGATGGGGGCAGCTCTGCCGATCCTGCCCACCCAAATCCTGTGGATCAACATGACCACCGCGATCGCACTGGGCCTGATGCTGGCCTTCGAGCCCAAGGAGGTCGGCATCATGACCCGGCCGCCACGGGATCCGGGGCAAGCCCTGCTGACCCGGACGCTGGTGTTGCGCATCCTGCTGGTCTCTTCCCTCATGGTGGTCGCGGCGTGGTACCTGTTCGAATGGGAATTGGCCAACGGCGCCACGCTACCCGAGGCGCGCACCGCGGCGGTCAACGTCTTCGTCGTCGTGGAGGCGTTCTATCTATTCAGTTGCCGTTCGCTGACCCGATCTGTGTGGCGGATAGGGTTTTTCAGCAATCGCTGGCTCATCGCGGGTGTGACCGTCCAGGTGATAGCTCAGCTTGCGTTCACCTATCTGCCCGCGATGAACACGCTGTTCGGATCAGCGCCGATCAGCGCGGTCACGTGGCTGCGGATTTTCGCTATCGCAGCGGGGATCAGCGTGCTGGTGGGAGTAGACAAATGGCTGCGGGCCCGCGGCACCGGGCTGGCAACGAAGCGGCGCGCGCCGTGGCCACTCGAGCCGTCGTCCTAATCCTTCCGGCTCGGGCCTGGCACCACCATGACGGGCCGGTGGCTGTTGTGCAGCGTGCTCATCGCCACGCTGCCCAGAATGATCTCCCGCGCGGCCGAACGCCCGCGTGAGCCCACCACGACGACCGCGGCGCCATGATCGGCGGCGGCCGCCACCATCGAGGCGGCGACTCCGCGATTACGCCGCCCGCCGGCGGGGCGGACGTGGGTGTGGGTGACGCTGCTGTCCGCCGGCGCCGGCACATCGTCGCCATCGCCGATCGAGACCGCCACGATGTCTCGCTGCCCGAAGATCCGGCGGCTAGCGGCCAGGGCGGCGTCGGCGCCGACTGATCCGTCCCAGCCCACCAGCACCGGCCCCGCGGAAAGACATTCGAACTCCGCCGACAACAACGGATGCGGCACCACCAGGACCGGACGCGAGGAGTGGTGCACCACCATGTCCGACACACTGCCCAGGACGGCGTCGGTGCCGCCGAGGCCGCGGGCACCCATGATCACCACGTCGGCATCGACCTTCTCAGCGGCCTGGACGATCGCCGTTCCTTCGCCGCCGTAGGCCTTTTCCAGCAACGGTTCGGCCTCCCAGCCGGCGGCCCGGGCGAGGTTCACTCCCATCGCCATGATCCGCTGCGCTTCGAACTTGCCTTCCCGATCCACCGCGTCGATCAGTTCGTTGACATTGCCAATCTGCTCCCGCAACCGGCGGCGGACCCGGTCGCTGGTGAAAGGCGGGACCCATAGGTAGTTGATCCAGCCGTGAACGTCCGGCAGCAACAGCGCTGCCGCCTCGACGGCCGCGGCGGCGGCTACCGAACCGTCAAACCCCACGAGTGCACGCGTTCCCATGACTGACCCCCTGCCCATCCGATTTTCTGAGTCCACCGTACGGGCCGTTTGCGGTTAGCTCCGGTAACGGCCGGCGGACAGGGATTTCTAGGCCCCGAAGCCGACTATCGTGGCACCCCGTTGCTCGATCACCGTCGTTCCGCTGATCGCGGGCAGTATCGTGCCCGAACCGCCCGGACGGGTCACCGGGATCGTCCGCTCGTGCTTGCCGTCGGCGGTGGTGAAGACGGCCAGGCCGTCGGCGACGGGGACCAGCAGTTGCCCGGCCATCATGGTCGCCGGCCCCAACGGGGCCAGTGGGCCGGTCGCATCGAGGGTGTATCGGTAGCGCAACTTGTTGTCGAACACCATCACCGCGCTGCCGGTCCACCAGGTGATCTGATCGCCCGCCCGGGTGACGGCGGGCAACGCGCCGGCGAACGTCGCCGGAGCGGGCAGCGGTGTGCCCGAGACCTTGGAGCCAGTGTCGTCGTAGACGACGACCTCGGGGCGCGGGGTCGGCACGTACACCGCGACGGTGGTGCCCGCGACGGCCAGTACGCGCGCCTCGGCGTCCACCGGCACGCCCGGCAGGCCCACCTTCTTCTGATCCGGCTCGTCTTCCTCCTTGGCCGGCTTGAGCAGCGTCAGGCGCAGGTCCTTCTCGTCCCGGCAGGCTTCCAGCACCCCGACGGCGGCGTCGCTGGCGGCCGCCGACATCAGGGCGCAGCCGGCGCCGAGCTTGGTGTTGACGGGCTTGACCGGCGCGTCGATCTCGCCGTAGGACAGCATCCGCACCAGGTCGGTGCGCCACAATTCCAGCCGGGTGGCACCGGCGGACAGCACCGCGCCGCCGTCGGAACTCAGCACCACCACGTCGTCGGCGTAGCTGGTGCGAGTTGGGCCGCGATGGCCGGTGGCGGCCTTGATGCCGCTGACCTGGCCGCAGCCGCGCGCGTCGGGGTAGACGGCGACGGCCAGGTCGTACACGTAGATGACCCCGCACAGCTCGGTGTCACGCGCGTAGGTCCAGCGCTGCTCACCGGTCTGCGGATCCAGGCCGGCCATGGTGCGCCCCTCGCCGGTGATCACCGCCCCGCCCACCAGAACGGGGCTGAGGGTGTGGCCGCTGGCCGCCGTCCAGCGCTGCTGGAGTGCCGGGGGCACCGTGGACGCCGCGGTGGTGCTGGGCGCCGGTCCGGCGGCCGGGCGGCTGATGGTGGCCCGTTCGGGACTGCGCCACCAGAACGCCGCCATGACCATCAGCACGACGGCGACGATCGCCGCCGCGGCGAGCAGGTCGGCTCTGGTGCGGCGTTCCGGTCGGATCATCCGTTGGTCGGAGCGGCTCCGGCCTCGGCGGCCTTACGCGGGCCGCGGCGACGACGCCGGCGGGGTCCGCTGGAGCTGCCCTCGCCGGACGGGGCCTCGGTGGATTCGGTTGGTGCGGCGCCATTTTCGACATGCCCGGTGCCACCCTGGCCGCCACCGCCACCGCCACCGCGGGTGCGGCGCCGCGACCGGGTGCGGGCGGGCCGGTCAGTTTTAGTGTCGGTCGAGCTGACCCGGCTCGTGCCCTTGGCCTCCCGGGGCTCCGGCCGTTTGCTCGGGGTGCCGACGGTGCCGCCAGCCCCGGCCGGGATGCCCAGTTCCTCGTAGAAGTGCGGGGAGTTGGAGTAGGTCTCCTGCGGATCGGCGCAGTCGAGCTTGAGCGCGGTGTTGATCATCGCCCAGCGTTCCAGCTCGTCCCAGTCGACCAGCGTGATCGCGATGCCGGTCTTGCCGGCCCGGCCGGTACGCCCGATGCGGTGCACGTAGGCCTGCTCGTCCTCGGGGATCTGGTAGTTGATGACATGCGTGATGTCGTCGATATCAATGCCTCGTGCCGCGACATCCGTCGCCACCAGCACGTCGATGTCACCGGTGCGAAACGACTTCAGCGCCTTCTCCCGGGCCACCTGGCCCAGGTCGCCGTGCACCGCGCCGACCTTGAAACCGCGCTCGGCGAGTTCGTCGGCCACCTTCTGGGCGGTCCGCTTGGTGCGGGTGAAGACCATCGTCGCGCCGCGGCCCTCAGCCTGCAGGATGCGGGCGACCATCTCGACCTTGTCCAGCGCGTGGGCGCGGTAGGCGAACTGCTCGGTGGTGTCGTGGGTGGCCGACCCCTGCACGCCTTCGGCGCGGATGTGGGTCGGCTGGTTCATGAACGTGCGGGCCAGTGTGATGATCGGGCCCGGCATGGTCGCCGAGAACAGCATCGACTGCCGATCGTCGGGGATGCGGCTCAGGATGCGTTCGATGTCGGGCAGGAAGCCTAGGTCCAGCATCTCGTCGGCCTCGTCGAGCACCAGAACCGACAGCCCGCCGATCTGCAGGTGGCCTTGCTGGGCAAGGTCCAGCAGCCGGCCCGGGGTGCCGACGACCACGTCGGCGCCCTTCTGCAGCGACTCGATCTGCGGCTCGTAGGGGCGCCCGCCGTAGATCGACACCACACTCAGCGGCCGTTCGCCCGCTTCGCCGGCCTTGAGGTACTTCGCGGCGTGCTTGAGGTCCTCGTAGACCTGGATGCACAGCTCGCGGGTGGGCACCACGATCAGGGCGCGGGGGGCTCCGGTCAGCGGGCGGGTGGTGTCGCCGGTGATGCGGTGCAGCAGTGGCACACCGAAGGCGAAGGTCTTGCCCATGCCGGTGCGGGCCTGGCCGATGAGGTCGTCGCCGGCCAACGCCAGCGGCAGGGTCAGTTCCTGGATGGCGAAGGCGTTCTCGATGCCCTGTTCAGCGAGTGCGCGGACGATCTCGTCGCGGACGCCCAACTGGGCGAAGCTGATTGGGGTATGGGTGTGCAAATGGGTCATTAAACGTTCTTCCGTTGTCGTTTCCTCGTACTTGCTTCACGCGCGCACGAGATGACGATTTCGAAAAATGCGGGCCTCGCGCCGAGGAGGCGGGCCCACTGCGTGCACGCACATTACCGAGGTTCATCATACCTGCTCGGACTACAGTTGACGGCATGGAAGCGACCCCGGGAACGGCGCAGGTGACGGGGCAAGGCAGATCCACTTCGGTCGTCCCGGTGGACCATCCCGGCATCAATGAACTGTTCGCGTTGCTCGCCTACGGCGAGGTCGCGGCGTTCTATCGGCTCACTGAGGAAGCCCGGATGTCGCCGGATCTGCGCGGCCGGATCAACATGGCGCGGATGGCCGCCGCCGAGATGGGCCACTACGAACTGCTCCGGTCGACGCTGGAACACCGTGGCGTCGACGTGCTGCCCGCCATGGTCCGCTACGCCCCGGCGCTCGAGCAGTACCACCGGCTGACCACCCCGAGCACCTGGTTGGAGGCTCTGGTCAAGACCTACGTCGGCGACGCCATGGCGGCCGACCTGTACCTGGCCATCGCCGGGTCGCTGCCGGTCGAAGTCGCCGACGTGGTGCGCTCGGTTCTGGCCGAGACCGTGCACTCACAGTTCGTGGTCGCCGAGGTGGTCACCGCGGTCAATGGCAGCGGCCGTCAGCGCAGCCGGTTGGCGCTGTGGGCGCGTCGGCTGCTCGGCGAGGCCGTCACCCAGGCGCAGTTCGTGCTGGCCGAGCGCGACGAGTTGGTGGACCTGGTGATGGCCGGCGGCGGCCTGGCTCAGGTGACCGATCTGTTCGACCGGCTGCAGCGCACGCACAGCGAGCGGATGCACCAGTTGGGTTTGTCCTGACCGGACCGCGGGTGTCCATTCGCGAAAAGACCCGTCGCTGTCTCGCGCGTCTGCGTTAGGGCGATCAGCGGTTGCAGGCCGTCGACGTTCCGTAGTCGGTCTGCAACACCGCGGCCGCGCCGCCGGCGTCGGTGATCCAGCAGTTGAGCTGGCTGCCCCGGCTGGTGGCGTAGACGTAGTTGACCGGCAGGGTGGGGATGATCGCCATGCTCCAGGGCAGCGTCACGTTCTCCAGCGTGCGCAGTGCGCCGGTCTCGTCGGCGTAGACCACGGTTACCGGGTCGTCGGGCCGCTGGTTGCCGTCGACGGTGTAGACGATCTGGCGCAGATCCACCGGCGGCTGCGCGGCAGGGGCTGGGCCGGGTTCCACCCGTACCGGCACCTCCGGCTGGGCATGCGGTTGCACCGTGACGGTGACGGCCTGCACCGCCGGGTGCGGGGTTTCCGGCCCGGCGGTGGCGACGACGGTCCGGATCGCCGTGCCGGTCAGCGCGCCGGGGGCCGGGTCGCCGGCCGTGATGACGCACATGACCGCGGCGGCGGTCGCCGCGACGCCGAGCGCGGTTATCGCCACCCGGGGCCAGTGTGTGCGTCGATCCTCGATCACCACGCCAGGCTAAGGACGGCCCGGTCCGCGCCCCGACACGGCGCACGCAGCGTGGCCATGCTGTTACCGCAGCTTGACCACGTTGTTTGCGTTCCCGGGCGGCACGCCGCACCAGCGTGGTCCGACGTCCACTAGCCTGCTGGGAGACAAGCTTGAGGAAAGGGGCCGGCGTGGAGGTCAAGATCGGTGTCTCGGACAGCCCGCGGGAGCTGATCTTCAACAGCGCGGATATGCCCGAGGTGGTCGAGCACCAGATCAAGGAGGCTCTCGCCCAGGGGGACGCGGGAGTGCTGAGCCTGATCGACGACAAGGGCCGCCGATTCCTGGTGCAGACCGCGAAGATCGCCTACGTCGAGATCGGTGCCGCGGACGTGCGGCGGGTCGGCTTCGGCGTCGCCTCGCCGTCTTAATTTCCAGCCGCGCAGTTTCTAGCCGCGCGCCAGCGGCACGTGGGACAGTCCGCCCCAGGCGAAGTGCACCGTGCCCTCGACGGCGTCTTCCTTGGAGATCGGCCGGTCCGCGCTGATCCAGTACCGCGCGCAGTCCACGCTGATACCCACCAGGCCGACGGCGATCATCCGCGCGCGGTGCGGATCCAGCCCGGAGTCCTGGCTGATCAGATCGAACACCGCGTCGGTGCTGGCCTCGATGGCGGATTTCACCTGGGCGGCCACCTGCGGCTCGGTGACGTTGTCGTTCTCGAAGATCAGCCGGTAGCCCTGGCTGTCGTGCTCGATGAAGTCGAAGAAGGCCTGCACGGCGGCGCGCAGCCGCTGCCGGTTGTCGGTGGTCGTCCGCAGCGCTTGGCGCACCCCGGCCATCAGGATGTCGCCGTGCTGCTGCAGCACCGCCAGGTACAGGTCGAGCTTGCTGGAGAAGTGCTGGTAGAGCACCGGTTTGCTGACCCCGGCCCGGTCGGCGATCTCGTCCATGCCGGCGGCGTGATAGCCGCGGTCGACGAAGACTTCGCTGGCGATGGCGAGCAATTGATCTCGACGCTCACCCCGGGGCAGCCGTCCGCCGCGGGCGTGCTTACGCGCAGCCGCGTCGGTCAGGTTGCTCATCGTTCCCCTAGGAGTATCGATCACTGACACTACTATCCGCCCCGCTAGGGCCTCGTCTATCCGCCCCGCTAGGGCCTCGTCGTCGTGCGTCGAGGCCTCGACACGGGCGCGCCCGGGAGTCCTCACATCGCGGGTTATGCCATCCTGGGTCTGTGACAAACGAGTCGGGGCCGCGTGGTGGTGGCGGCGTGCCGGTGTTGCACAGCGAATGGAATCAGCCGCTGCGCGCGTTGCGCGATCCGATGGCCGACTCGATGGCCGACCCGATGGCCGACCCGATGGCCGACCCGATGGCAGAAGGCACCGGCCAGCCCCGCGACAGTCGTGACGAGCGCGCGCGCAAACAGAGTTGGCTGGGGCGGTTCCTTTCCACGTACGGCTGGCGGGCCTACGCCCTGCCGCTGCTGGTGGTGCTCACCGGTGTGGTGCTCTACCAGACCATGACCGGCACGGTGGTCCCCGTCGCCGACGAGCCGGTGAAGAGTCCGCCGACCATCGGCTCGTCGGGTACCAGCATCATCGGCGCCCCGCCGCGCGGGCTGACCGAGTTCGACGCCAGCCTGCCGACCGGCATCCTGCCGGCGGGCGGGCCGTTCACCGAGTCGGGCGCCAAGACCTGGCATATGGTCCCCGGCACCTCGCCGAAGGTGGGCGAGGGCACCGCCAAGACGTTCACCTACACCGTCGAGGTGGAGGACGGCGTCGACACGTCGTCCTTCGGCGGCGACGAGGGCTTCGCCCGGATGGTGACCGAGACGCTGGCCAACCCGAAGAGCTGGGCGCACAACCCGCAGTTCGCTTTTCAGCGCACCGACGACCCCGCTGCCACGCCCGATTTCCGGGTGTCGTTGACCTCCCCGACGACCGTGCGCGAGGGCTGCGGCTACGAGATTAAACTCGAAACCTCGTGCTACAACCCGATCTACGGTGCCGACGCCGAGCCGCGGGTGTTCATCAACCTGGCTCGCTGGGTGCGCGGGGCGGTGCCGTTCCAGGGCGACATCGGCTCCTACCGGCAGTACCTGATCAACCATGAGGTGGGCCACGCCATCGGCTACACCAGCCACGAGCCATGCGACCGCAACGGTGCTCTGGCGCCGATCATGATGCAGCAGACCTTCTCCACCTCCGACAACGACGCCTCCCGCTTCGACCCGGGTTCGGTGAAACCGGACGGGAAGACCTGCCGGTTCAACTCCTGGCCGTATCCGATCGCGTAGGTCGGGTTCTCCCCGCCGAGTGTGCGGATTTGTCCGCCCGCCCGGCGTGTCCCGCACGACACCGCACAATGGAAACCGTGCCCCTGCCGCCACTGGTCGAGCCTGCCGCTGAACTGAGCCGCGCGGAAGTCGCTCGCTACAGCCGGCATCTGCTGCTACCCGACTTCGGCCCGCAAGGGCAGAAACGCCTCAAGAACGCCCGCGTCCTCGTCATCGGCGCCGGGGGACTGGGCTCGCCCGCCCTGCTCTACCTGGCGGCCGCGGGTGTGGGCACCCTGGGCGTCGTCGACTTCGACGTGGTCGAGGAATCCAACCTGCAGCGCCAGATCATCCACGGCCAGTCCGACATCGGTCGGCTCAAAGCCGACAGCGCCCGCGACGCGATCGCCGAGGTCAACCCGTTGGTCTCCGTGCGGGTGCATCCGTACCGGCTGGAGCCGGACAACGCCGTCGAGCTGTTCGCCGACTACGACCTCGTCATCGACGGCGCAGACAACTTCGCCACCCGGTACCTGGTCAACGACGCTGCGGTGCTGGCCGGCAAACCGTACGTGTGGGGCTCGATCTACCGGTTCAACGGCCAGGTGTCGGTGTTCTGGGAGGACGCCCCGGACGGTCGGGGCCTGAATTATCGGGACCTCTACCCTGACCCGCCGCCACCCGGGCTGGTGCCGTCGTGCGCGGAGGGCGGTGTGCTGGGCGTGCTGTGCGCCTCGATTGCCTCGGTGATGGGCACCGAGGCGGTCAAGCTGATCACCGGCATCGGCGAATCGCTGCTGGGCCGGCTGCTGATCTACGACGCCCTGGCGATGTCGCACCGCACCATCGCGATCCGCAAGGACCCGCAGGCCCCGCCGATCACCGCGCTGGCCGACTACGACGTGCTCTGCGGGACCGCCGCCGATGACGCCGCCGATGCCGGGGCCGGGCTCAGCGCGAGCGAACTCAAGGACCTGCTGGACTCCGGGGCCCCGGTGGCTCTGATCGACGTTCGGGAGCCGGGCGAGTGGGAGATCAACCGCATCGACGGCGCCCGGCTGATCCCCAAGTCGGTGCTGGAGTCCGCCGGCGGCCCGGCGCTGCTGCCTGCGGGCAGTATTCCGGTGCTGTACTGCAAGAGCGGGGCGCGTTCGGCGCAGGCCGTGGCCGCGCTCACAGCGGCCGGAGTCACCGGCACACGGCACCTGCGGGGCGGTATCACGGCATGGGCCCAGCAATTCGATCCCGACATGGCCACGTACTGACGGTCTGCCGGTGACGGCACGCTTTACCCTGACCTTGTGATCGACGAGTCGCCGCCGGACCATGTGCTGGTCGCGTTCGGTCTCAAGGGCGCGCAGCCGGTCCCACTGGAGTCCGGTTGGGACGGCGGCTGGCGCTGCGGGGAGATCGTGCTGTCGCTGATCGCCGACCATCCCCGCGCGGCCTGGTCGGCCAAGGTGCGCGAGACCATGTTCGTCGACGGTCTGCGGCTGGCCCGGCCGGTGCGCTCGACCGACGGCCGCTACGTGGTCGCGGGCTGGCGGGCCGACACCCACGTCGCCGGCGCCCCCGAGGCACGCCACGACGAGGTGGTGTCGGTGGGGATACGGCTGCACCAGGTGACCGCGACGCTGGAGCGTCCCCGCTTTCTCGCCCAGGCGCCGGTGCCGCCGTGGAACGAAGTCGACGTGTTCACCGTCGCCGACCGGGCGGCGTGGGAAGACCGGCCGCTGAAGTCGCTTCCGCCCGGCGCGCCGCAGTTGCCCGACGCGCAGGACCGCACCCAGTCGATGGAACTGCTCACCCAGTTGGCGGGGCTGCGCCGGCCCACCACCAGCCCCAATCAGCTGGTGCACGGCGACCTCTACGGGACGGTGCTGTTCGCCGGCAGCGCCGCACCGGGGATCACCGATATCACCCCGTACTGGCGGCCCGCGCCGTGGGCGGCCGGGGTGGCCGTCGTCGACGCGCTCTCCTGGGGCGAGGCCGACGACGAGCTGATCGAGCGGTGGACCGACCTGCCGGAGTGGCCGCAGATGTTGTTGCGGGCGTTGATGTTCCGGCTGGCCGTGCACACGCTGCACCCGCGCTCGACGCCGGAGGCGTTCGCCGGTCTGCTCCGCTCCGCCTCGTTGGTGCGGATGACGGTTTAGCCGGGGAATTGGTACCTGGCCGAGTCCGGCCCGGTCAGCGGAATTCGTCCGTCGTGCGCGAGCACCCCTTCGGCGCGCAGCAGTTCGAACTGGTGTGACGCCAGGTGCTCGGCGGGCCGTCCCGTCGCCCGGATCACCCGATGCCACGGCAGGTCGTGGGAATCCGTCCGCAGGATCCACCCGACGATCCGCGGGCTGGAAAGCTCTGCGGCGCAGGCGATGTCACCGTAGGTCGCCACCCTGCCGACCGGAATCGAGGCGACCAGTGCCCGCACCGACTCCACCTGCTCGTCGGTGATCTTCACCCACGTCAGCCCAGCAGGTCGCGAATGAGCGCCGCGGTCTCCGCAGGCTTGGACAGCGGCACCATGTGCCCGCAGCCGAACTCCGCAAGGGTGAAGTCGGCGCCGAGTTGCGCTGACAGCGCACCGATCAGCTGCTCGGTGACATACGGCGGTTCGCTGAACTCCGCGCGCGCCAGCACCGTTCGGGTTCCCTTGTGCGGCAGAGCGATATCGCGCGCCAGCTCACTCCAGTACGACATCATCGCCGGGATGAACACCCGCCAGCCGTAGCGGCCGTTGGGCAGTGCGATCAGATGCTGCTCCATCTCGGCATCCAGTTCGGCAGGCGCAACGTCGGCCCATACGCCGGTGGCCTTTTCGGTGCGGGCCTCTGCCGGGTCGGCGTAGTCGGGGGAGCCCATCATCGCCTCGGCGATCTCCCGCATCCACTGCCCGTCCAGCGCCACCGCGGGGTCCAATAGCACCAGGCCCGCCACCAGGTCCGGGCACGCCGAGGCCAGGTGCAGCGCCACCGCGCCGCCGAAGGAATGGCCCACCACCACGACGGGTCCGTCGGCCTGCTCTTCCACCAGCGTCGCCAGCGCCGCGACGTTGGCGTCGATGGTCCACGGCGCCGCCGACGACGACCTGCCGTGACCGATCAAATCCGGTGCCAGAACGCCGTATTCGGGCAGGTACGTCGTCGCCAGGGTGCGCCAGCGGGCGCCGTGCCCGGTCAGCCCGTGGATCATCAGCACCCGCGCCGCGCCGGGCGGGCCGTATCGGCTGACTTCAAGCACGGGCCCTATGCTGCCAGGATGGGGGATTTGACGTTCACTAGCCTCGGCGCGGCCAGCACAGTCACCGGCTCGAAGCACCTGCTGGAAAGCAACGGCAGCCGAATCCTGGTGGATTGCGGCCTGTTCCAGGGTGTGAAAAACCTGCGTGAACTCAACTGGGATCCGCTGGCGGTCGAGCCGGCCAGCATCGACGCCGTCGTCATCACCCACGCCCATCTCGACCACACCGGCTACCTGCCCCGGCTCGTCCGCCAGGGGTTCAGCGGGCCGATCGTATCGACCGAGGCCACCGCCGCCGTCGCCGACATCATCCTGCGTGACAGCGCCTACCTGCAGGAGCGCGACGCAGCGTTCCTCAACAAGCACAAGGCCAGCAAGCATCACCCCGCTCAGCCGCTCTACGACACCGAGGACGCCGAAAACGCCCTCGCGTTGTTCACCACCCGGCCGTTCGGCGCGCCCTCGGAACTTCCCGACATCGGGGCTGTCGTGACGTTCCGGCGGGCCGGGCACATCCTCGGGGCGTCGACGGTGGAGCTGAACTGGGACGGCCGCCGCATCGTGTTCACCGGCGATCTGGGCCGCTACGACGACCCGGTGATGCTCGACCCCGATCCGGTCACCGCGGCGGATTACCTGGTGATGGAATCCACCTACGGCGACCGTGTGCACGAGCGCACCGACCCTGCCGAGGCGCTGGGCCGGGTGGTCTCGACGACGGTGCAGCGCGGCGGGACCGTCGTCGTGCCGGCCTTCGCGGTGGGCCGGGCGCAGACCCTGCTCTACTACCTGTGGCAGTTGCGCCGCGCCGGCCGGCTTCCCGACGTCCCGGTCTACCTGGACAGCCCGATGGCGATCAACGCCAGCGATCTGCTGGGCCGGTTCCCCGACGACCACCGCCTGGGGCCCGAGATCTACGAGGGCATGTGCGACATGGCCAAATACACCCGCGACGCCGAGCAGTCCAAGAAGATCTCCGAGAGCCGCGAACCCAAGATCGTCATCTCGGCCAGCGGGATGGCCACCGGCGGCCGCATTCTGCATCACCTCAAGGCCTTTGCCCCGGACCCGCGTAACACCATCGCGGTCACCGGCTATCAGGTGCCGGGCACCCGCGGCGCCTCCATCGCCGCCGGGGAGCGGCAGATCAGGATCTTCGGCGAGTGGGTCCGGATCAACGCCGAGGTCGCCGATCTGAAGATGCTCTCGGCGCACGCCGACGCCGACGAACTGATCCGCTGGGCATCGGGATTCACCGCCCCGCCGCGGAAGGTGTTCGTGGTGCATGGTGAGCCACCGGCGGCGGATGCGTTGCGCCGGCGGTTGGACCGTGAATTGAGCTGGCAGGCAACGGTGCCCAGGCCCAACCAGGTGTTCGATCTCTAGTTCGGCGGTGATCTCTAGTTCGGCGGTGTCGTAGCGCGGATCTGTCGGACCCCCGTGGTGTCATGCGGGGGTGAGCCTTCCCCAGCCCGCCGACCTGCTGCGCCCGGATGCGCGCGGCACCGTCCGGGTGCTGGGCGGCCCGGGCACCGGGAAGAGCGCCCTGCTGGTCGAGGCTGCGGCTGCGCGGATCGCCGGCGGGCTCGACCCCGAGTCGGTGCTGCTGCTGACCGGGTCGGGCCGCTTGACCGCCCAAACCCGCGGCGCACTCACCGCGCGGCTGCTCAACGCCGGGTCGCGCGAGTTGACGGTCGTGCGGGAACCGTTGGTGCGGTCGCTGCACAGCTACGCCTTCGGCGTGCTACGCAAGGCCGCCGAACGCGCCGGTGACCCGCCGCCGCGGTTGGTCACCGGAGCCGAGCAGGATGCCGTCATCCGCGATCTGCTCGCCGGCGACCTGGAGGACGGCGCGGCAGGCTGGCCGCGGGAACTGCGGCCGGCGCTGACCACCGCGGGGTTCGCCACCGAACTGCGTGACCTGCTGGCCCGCTGCGCCGAACGCGGTGTCGACCCGCTGGCCCTGCAGCGGCTCGGCCGGGCGGAGGGCCGGCCGGAGTGGACGGCCGCCGGGCGGTTCGCCCAGCAGTATGAGCAGGTGATGCTGCTGCGGGCCTCTGTTGGCACCGCCGCCCCGCAGGCCAGCGTGCCCGCCCTGGGCGCCGCCGAACTCGTCGGGGCGGCGCTGGAGGCGCTGGCCGCCGACGCCGACCAGCTGGCCGCCGAGCGGCTGCGGGTCCGGTTGCTGCTCGTCGATGACGCCCAGCATCTGGATCCGCTGGCCGCCGAGCTGGTCCGGGTGCTGGCGGCCGGCGCCGATCTGGCGCTGCTGGCCGGAGACCCCAACCAGGCGGTGTACGGGTTCCGCGGCGCCGACCCGCAGCTGCTGGGCTCCGGGGACGGTCCGGTGGTCCGGCTGGGCCGCTCGTATCGCTGCGCGCCCGCGGTCGCCCGCGCGGTCGCCGGGATGGCCGCCGCCCTGCCGGGCACCGCGTGGCGCAGCCTGGACGGCGCCGACGGCGACGAGGGCGCGGTGTCGGTGCTGGTGGCCGACTCCGCGCACGCCGAGTCCGCGGTGATCGCCGACGCGCTGCGCCGCGCCCATCTGCACGGCGGGGTGGCGTGGTCCCAGTTGGCGGTGATCGTCCGGTCGGCCTCGGCGGCCGCGGCACTGTGCCGGGCGCTGACGGTAGCCGGAGTGCCGGTCGACCAGCCGGCCGTCGGCGGGCCCATTGCCGAGCAGCCCGCGGCCCGGGCGCTGCTGACCGTGCTGGCCGCCACCGCCCGCGGCCTGGACGCCGACCGGGCCGAGGCTCTGCTCACCGGCCCGATCGGGCGGGTCGACCCGGTGTCGCTGCGGCAGCTGCGCCGGGCGCTGCGCCGGTTGTCCGGCGACACCGACCGCCCGGCCGGTGAACTGCTGGTCAGCGCGCTCACCGGCCCGGCCCCGCACCTGCCGGCCGCGCTGGCCGGACCGGTCAACCGGGTGCGGGCGGTGCTGGCCGCCGCCGGCCAGGGACATCGCCGGCACCGCGACCCGCGCTTCACGCTGTGGCAGGCATGGGAGCGCA
>NZ_JBIIOV010000101.1:0-12497 GCF_044342925.1 Mycobacterium sp.
AGAGCAAGATCGACCAACCGGTCCGGTTCGCCCGCGTCGAACGACGCCGCAACGTGCCGGGCCGCCGAGAGTGCGGACTGCGCGTCGAGCAGCATGTCGACGCACAGGTGCTTGACGGCCTGGAAGCTGCCGATCGCCCGCCCGAACTGATACCGGGTGCGGGCGTAGTCGGTGGCCAGTTGCGTGACATGCAAGGCGCCGCCGGCCTGCTCGGCGATCAGCGCCACCGCCGCGTGATCCAGTGCCGTGTCGAGGGCTTTCGTGCCGCCGGAGCCGATCATGCGGCCCGGGGCGCCGGTCATGGTCAACCGGCCCAGTTTGCGGGTCTGGTCGATGGTGCTCAGCGGTGTGGCGGTCAAACCCGGAGCGTCGCGGTCCACCGCGAAAATGGCTGTTTCTGAGTCTGTTTGGGCCAGCACGTAGAATCGCTCGGCGGTGGCGGCGTCCAGCACGAACGTCTTCTCCCCGGTCAACGTCCAGCCGGTCCCGTCGGGGGTGGCGGTGGTGTCCGGGTGCTGCGGCGGTCGCGCCGAGCCGGCCTCGGCGAACGCAGGTGTGGCGATCATGTCGCCGGCGGCGATCCGGGGCAGCACCGCGGTGCACTCGGCCCGGTCGTCGAGGGCCAGCAGTAGATACGGCGTCAGGACGGCGGTCGACAGGAACGGCGCGCACAGCAGCGCTCGGCCCATCTGTTCGCTCACCACGGCGAGTTCGGCTGGTCCAGCACCGGATCCGCCGAACTCGTCGGGAATCACCAGCCCGAGCAGGCCCATCTCCGCCATCTCAGCCCACAGCCCGGTGTCGTAGCCGGCGTCCTCAGCCATCAGCCGGCGCACCGCGGACTCCGGTGAGCGTTTGGCCATCAGGTCTGCGACGGCGCCGCGCAAGTCGTCCTGTTCGGAGGTGAGTGCGGTGGACGCGGTGGACTCGGTGGATGACGCGTTCGACGACACTGTCATCACTCGACCATAGCCATCGCGCGCCGCAGGCTGGCGCAGTCCGCGTCAGACCTGCCCGTCATCATGCCGCCGGTGGTTACGATCCCCCCATGAGTGAGCACGAGGAACCAACGCAGAGTGATGTGGTCCTGACCGAGCAGCGTGGGCGGATCCTGATCATCACGATCAACCGTCCGGAGGCCAAGAACTCCATCAACGCCGCGGCGAGCCACGCTCTGGCCGCCGCGATGGACCAACTCGACGACGACCCTGCCCTGTCGGTGGGTGTGCTGACCGGTGCCGGCGGGACCTTCTGCGCGGGTATGGATCTCAAGGCGTTCGCCCGTGGCGAGAACGTCGTGGTGGAGGGGCGCGGGCTGGGGTTCACCGAGCGGCCGCCGGTCAAGCCGCTGATCGCTGCGGTCGAGGGCTATGCCCTGGCCGGCGGGACGGAATTGGCGTTGGCGACGGATCTCATTGTGGCGGCGTCGGATTCGGCGTTCGGCATCCCGGAGGTCAAACGTGGTCTGGTGGCCGCCGGCGGTGGATTGCTGCGGCTGCCGCAGCGCATCCCGTACGCGATCGCGATGGAGCTGGCGCTCACCGGCGACCCCCTGCCGGCCTCCCGTGCGCACGAACTGGGGCTGGTCAACATCCTCGCCGAGCCCGGCCATGCGTTGGAGGCGGCGCTGGAACTGGCTGAGCGGATCACCGCCAATGGGCCTCTGGCGGTGGCCGCGACCAAGCGGGTCATCGTCGAGTCCCGCGGCTGGAGCCCCGAGGATCAGTGGCGCGAGCAGTTGGCGATCATCATGCCGGTGTTCGGGTCCAAGGACGCCCGCGAGGGCGCGGTGGCGTTCGCCGAGAAGCGGGCGCCGAATTGGACTGGGACGTAGGGGTTATGCACAGTGCGCGGTTGATCCACAGCTTTCTTTTCTGTTGTCGACGGATGTCGTAGTGCCTGCGTAGGTTGTCGAACATGAGTTCGATTGCCGAGGCGTTGGAGACGCTCGACGCGGCGGTCGAGGCCCTGTGCGCTGAGGACTGGTCGGTTCTTGCGGTTCGGGGCCGGTTGGAGGGCCTGGACCGGTTGGAGAACGCGATTCGCCGGCAGCGGGCTTTGTCGCACTCGGTGATTCACGGGTTGGACGAGGACGCGGTCGGGGCCCCGGTGGCCGCGACGATCTCGGACGTGTTGCGGATCAGTCGTGCCGAGGCTCGCCGGCGTATCCGCGACGCGGCGCAACTCGAACCGCGCACCACGTTGGCCGGGCAGGCGGTGCCCCCGGAGTTGTCGGCCACCGCGGACGCCTGGCGCGGCGGCGTGCTGGACTCCGATCACCTGCGCGCCATCCAGGGCTTCATGCGGGAGTTACCCGGGCATGTGGCTCCGATGGAGGCGGTCAAGGCCGAGGCCTTCCTCGTCGAACAGGCGGCGCTGCTGCGACCGGACCAGTTGCAGATACTCGCCGGGCAGTTGGCGGTGCGGCTCAACCCCGATGGCCAGTTCTCCGATGCCGATCGCGCCCGCAAGCGCGGATTCACCTGGTGTGGCAGGCAGCGCTCGGACGGGATGAGCGTCGGCAGGTTGATCGCCACGCCGGAACTGCGGGCGATGCTCGATGCGTGGCTGGCGAAATTCGCGGCGCCGGGGATGTGTAATCCCGATGACCAAACCCCCACCGTGGCAGGCGAACCGAGTCATCAGGTAATCGACCGCGACGTGCGCGGCCATGCCCAACGCCAGCATGATGCCCTAGCCGCGCTGCTGCGCGGACAGCTGGGCGATCCGAAACTCGGACAGCACAACGGCTTACCGGTCACGGTGATCGTCACCGCAACGCTCGACCAGTTGCAGACCGCCAGCGGCGTCGCGGTCACTGCGGGTGGCTCGCTACTGCCCATGCGTGACGTCATCCGGATGGCGTCGCACGCCTACCACTACCTGTGCGTGTTCGACCGGCATACCGAACAAGCTCTCTACCTAGGGCGGACTCGTCGGATCGCCTCGGCCGACCAACGGATTGTGCTGCATTCAAAAGACCGTGGCTGCACCGCACCCGGTTGTGACAGGCCCGGCTACCTCTGCGAAGTCCACCACGTCGACGAGTGGACCGATGGCGGCCATACCAACATCGACCGGCTCACGTTCGCTTGTGGCGCTCACCACCGACTGATCAAACCCGGTGGCTGGACAACCCGAAAACACCAAGACGGCAGCACGCAATGGTTACCGCCGCCACACCTGCCGCTGGCCGGTGGCGCGAACACCTTCCACCACCCGGAGCGGATGCTCAGTCGCGACGATCCGCAGCGGCCCCGATGATGACGTCCCACGGGTCCGCGCCCGACAGGGCTAACCGGCCGAGCCGCTGTGCGTACTGCGCGGTGTCGCCGAACTCCTCGACCCAACCGCGGGCGCGCATGGTCACCAGCCATAACCGATGTTCGATCGTCACACCGATCGCGCCGTGCAGCTGATGGGCGGCGGTGACCACGGTCGGAACCACCTGACCCAGGGTGACCTTGGCGACCGTGACGGCGTAGTCGGTGCGCGGGTGAGCGAAGCCGAAATCCGCCGCCGCGGCCACGGCGAGATTCCCTGCGGCCCTGGCCCGTTCGACCTCGCCGGCCATGCCGGCCAGGGTGTGCTGAACGGCCTGGAAGGCGCTCAGCGGGCGGCCGAACTGCTGGCGTTCCCGGGTGTGCGCCACGGAGAACTCCACCGCGGCGTCCAGTGCGCCGATCATCTGCATGCAGCGCGCCCACGCGCCCCGGCGCATCAGTTCTCGTGTCGCGTCCGGGATCGCGGTGAACGCATCAGCTGGCTCGTCGATGGTGACGGTATCGCGCGGCTCGCCACCGGCGTTGTATCCCGTGGTGATCGACAGTGACTCCGGGTCGCGGGCCGCCACCAGCAGATGCTCGCCGTCGCGCAGCGCCAGTACCACGCGCGCCGGCGACGCATAGGGAACGCCGGGGATCGTCGACGTCACCCGGTCACCCGAGCGGACAGCGTCCCCGATCGCGACGGTCATCGGGCCGCTGTCCGGCACGTCGATGCCCGCCGTGGCGGCCAGCCACCCGGCCAGCACGTCGGTCTCGGCGACGGGCACCGTCACGGCGTGGCGGGCCAGCGAGCGCAGGACCACCGCGGCTTCCGCCGGGCCGCCACCGGAGTCGGTGCTGACCAACCGGGTCAGCCCGGCGTCCTCCAGATGCCGCCACGCGGAGGCGTCGAACGCATCGGGCAGGGCCCGGTGGCCGATGCGCGCGTCGAAGGAGCGTTCCCCGATCTCGCCGACGAGGTTACGTAGATCGGTGAGATCATCGGTGCCGGAGGCGAATACGCCGCCGCTGAGTGTGCTGCTCATCGCTGCCCTCGGCTCTTCGCGCAAGCGCTCATCGCTGCCCTCGGCTCTTCGCGCAAGCGCTCATCGCAACCCCATCCCGCGGGCCACCATGCCGCGCAGGACCTCATTGGTCCCGCCGCGCAGGGTGAACATCGGGGCGTGCACCTGTGCCACCTCCACCAGCGCCGCCACATGCGCGCGGCCGTCCGCGCCGGCGTCGACGTACGACAACAGGTCCGCGGCCAGATCGGCCGACTCCTGCTCGAACCGGGTACCGAGGTCCTTCACCAGCGCCGCCTCATTGACCGGTGCCTGGCCGTCGGCCAGTGCCCGGGCCACCGACACCGACAGCTGGCGCAGCGAGATCACCCGGGCCAGCAGCCCGCCCACCGCAGCGCAGGTGTACCGGTCGAGATCGCCGTGGGCGGCCAGCAGCCGCACCAGCGCGGTGAGCAACGGTGCGGTGGACAGAATCCGCTCCGGTCCGCTGCGCTCGAAGGACAGCTCCGCGGTGACCTGCCGCCAGCCGTCGCCGACCTCGCCGAGCAGGTTGGTGTCGTCGATGAACACCTCGTTGAAGGTGATCTCGTTGAAGTGGTGCTCGCCGGTCATCAGCACGATCGGGCTGATGTCGATGCCGGGGGAGTCGGTGGGCACGATGAACTGGCTGAAACCGGCGTGCCGTCGCTCCGGGTCGAACGGGCTCGTGCGGGCCAGCACCACGACCTGGTGGGACAGGTGCGCACCGCTGGTCCACACCTTTGTTCCGGACAGCACCCAACCACCGTCGGTGCGGGTGGCCTTGGCCATCGACGCCGCCAGGTCGGAGCCGGCCTGCGGTTCGCTCATGCCGATGGCCGAGAAATACCGTCCCGCAGCGATTCTCGGCAGAATCCGCTGCCGCTGCTCCTCGGTGCCGTAAGACAGCAGGCCGGGACCCACCTGGCGGTCGGCGATCCAATGCGCCGCGACGGGGGCGCCGCACGCCAGCAGTTCCTCGGTCACCACGTAGCGGTGCAGATGCCCCAGGCCCTGCCCGCCGTACTGCTTCGGAATGGTCAGGCCGAGGAACCCGGCGTCGCCCAGCCGGGCGCTGAACGCCTCGTCCCAGCTGGACAGCCACGCGTCGACGCGGGGCTGCCAGCCGAACTCGGCGCGGTCGGCGACCAGGAACTCCCTCAGCGACCCGCGCAGTGTGGCGAGCTCCGGCTCGTTGACGCACAAGTCCGCGAAGCCGTCAGCCACGGCACTCACCGGTAACCCGTGACACGGGCGATGACCGCCGTCTTGCCGTCGGCTCCGACGGCGGACGCATCGGCGACCGCGGACGTCCGGCCGATGCGCACCGCGGTTGCCTCATAGACGGATTGTGCCCCGGCGTCGCCGTCGGAGTGCGGCCGGGCGAAAAAGGGCCGTAGGAAGTTGACTCTGATCGACTCGGTCAGCAGCGGACGGTCCTGCTGGTGGTTGAACGCCGCCGCCGCGACGAGTTCCAGTCCGGCGCTGCTCACCCCGCCGTGAACGATGCCGATGAGGTTGTTCACAATCGGGTCGGGGCGCTGCAGGAGCCGGTAAGTGCCGCCGTGGGCCGGCAGCGGCTCGACGGCCATCAACTCAGCCAGGGTCGGGTGACCGTCGCGTAGCACCGGATCGTCACCGCGGCGGGCGGGGCCGTCCGGGCCGCCCGGCAGCGGCATGGTCCGCACGGTTCCGCCGCCGATCACCATGCCGCGATGGGTCAGCGTGCACAGCGACAGCAGGGTCGACCCGGCCTGCCCGACCGGCCGTGCGCTGGCCCGCACCGGATCATCCGGAGCGACCGCGAGCATCTCCAGCGCGCCGGGGCTGAGGTCCACCGTCAGCTCGCTGGAGACGGTCCACTGGTCCACACCGCGCCGGTAGAAGTTGACTCGGCCGCCGACGTCGTCAATCAGCACCGCCAACGCAGCGACCGACGGCAGGCCGGTCAGCGGGTTGTGCATGCCGGCGACCGGCATCTCGGCGACCACAGCGGAGCCCGTCTGCTCCAGCGTGGTGATGCCGAACCGGCGCACCACACTCAGCGGCGTCTCCGGGTCCAGGCCCACCACATTCCGCGCCCCGTTACCCACTGGCGGCGGGCACCTTCATCGTGGAAACGAATTCCTTTGCCCTGACGAGAAACTCAAGCTGGGCGGCCACGTCGTCGAGCGGCTCCATGCTGCGGGCCGCCCGGCACAGCACGACGGCGCCTTCCATCGCGGCGATGGACGTGTCGGCCAGTGCGGAGGCGTCGGGGGGCTCGAAGCCGTCCCGGATGTACGCCTGCTTGGTGGCGTCGCGCCACCGGCTGAAGATGTCGGC
The DNA here is from genome assembly GCF_044342925.1 of Mycobacterium sp. Taxonomy (GTDB): domain Bacteria; phylum Actinomycetota; class Actinomycetes; order Mycobacteriales; family Mycobacteriaceae; genus Mycobacterium. Next base: position 6,635 of record NZ_JBIIOV010000101.1, read on the forward strand.
GGCCAGCGCGGCCAACTGCTGTTCGTCCTGCCCGGAGCCGATCGCCGCGGCCAGCACCGGGCAGCCCGCGGTGTAGTCGCTGGCGGTCAGGGCGTCGCGCCACATCTCGACGAACTGCCGCAACAGGGCCGTCCCGCCGGCTCCGGCCGCCGCGTCGATGGTGGCGGCGATCTCGTCGCCGGCGAACTGCAGCGCCTCGCGCAGGATCTGAGCGCGGCCGCCGGGGAAGTGGTGATACACCGATCCGCGGGGTGCGCCGCTGCGGGCCAGCACCGCGTCGATCGTCACGGCGGCGGTGCCGCCCTCACGCAGCAGCTCGGCGGCGCTGTGCAGCATCGCGGTCCGGGTTGATCCGCGGGCAGTCATGTCAGCGCCGATCAGGCTGCGTGGGACGGCCGCAGCCACTGCTCCAGCGGGCTGGCGCCGGGCCGCAGCAGGTGCCGCCGCTTGCGAGTCCATCTGCGGACCGTGAAGCCGGCGACCTTGAGTTCGACAACCCACATGGGAGCCTCCTGGCGTAACTATGGTTATCAACATAATCAGACCGGTCTGCTTCGGGGTAACACAGGCAACGCCAGCCGATTACAGGTCGGTGACGGTCGTGGATATGATCGATTTCATAGTTAATCCAGGCCGGAGCAGGGAAGGCAGGCAACCATGAAGGTGATCGGATCCGTCGACGCGGCGCAGGCCCTGGTCGGTCAGGAACTCGGCGTCAGCGAGTGGCTGACCATCGACCAGCAGCGGGTCAACGACTTCGCCGACGTCACCGGCGACCACCAGTGGATCCATGTCGACGTCGGACGCGCCAAGGCCGAGAGCCCCTTCAAGACCCCCATCGCGCACGGGTTCCTGACCCTGTCGCTGATCCCGGTGCTGAGCAAGGACACCTTCCGGCTGGAGAACGCCAAGCTGGCCATCAACTACGGGCTGAACAAGGTCCGCTTCCTGACCCCGGTGCCGGTGGACAGCCGGGTCCGGAGCCGTGTGGAACTCATCGATGTCGCGACCAAGCCGGGCACCGGTTCGGCCGACTTGACGGTGAAGCACACCATCGAGATCGAGGGCATCGAGAAGCCCGCCGCCGTCGCCGAGATGATCGTCCGCGCGGTCTTCTAACCGCCCCTAAATCGCAGGCGTGTAGCCGAACGGCAGCAGCACGCTCTTGTGCTCGACGTACTCGCCGATACCTTCCGGCCCGTTCTCCCGGCCGATACCGGAGTTCTTGTACCCGCCGAACGGCGCGCCAGGGTCGAAGGCGTACATGTTCACCGCGTAGGTGCCAGTGCGGATCCGTGAGGCGATCTCAATCGCCCTGTCGTAGTTGGTCGTCCACACACTGCCGGCCAGGCCGTACACCGAGTCGTTGGCGATGCGCACCGCGTCGTCGGTGTCCTCGTAGGCGATGATCGAGAGCACCGGCCCGAAGATCTCCTCCTGGGCGATCGTCATGGAGTTGTCGACGTCGGCGAACACCGTCGGCTGCACGAAGTAGCCGCCGTCGAGGCCCTCGGGCCGGCCGCCGCCGGTGACCAGTCGAGCGCCTTCCTCCTGGCCCTTCTTGATGTAGCCCTCGACCCGCTCGCGTTGCTTCTCGGTGATCAGCGGTCCGATGAAGGCACCGGGTGAATCGGGCAGGCCCACCGGCATTGCGGCCACCGCCGCGCCGACCTTCGACACGACCTCGTCGTAGCGGGAACGCGGCGCGAGGATTCGGGTCTGTGCCACGCAGGCCTGCCCGGTGTTCATCAGGCCGGCGAATAGCAGCATCGGCAGGCTGGAGTCCAGGTCCGCGTCTTCGAGAATGATCGCCGCGGACTTGCCGCCGAGTTCCAGCGTGCACGGCTTGAGCTTGTCGGCCGCCAGCTTGCCGACCTCCTTGCCCACCGCGGAACTGCCCGTGAAGGTGTACTTGTCCACCAGCGGATTGGCGGTCAGTGCGCGACCGGTCTCCGCCCCGCCGGGCACCACCGACAGCACGCCCTCGGGTAGCCCCGCTTCGGCGAACACCTCGGCCAGCGCGTTGACGGTCAGCGGGGTTTCCGCGGCCGGCTTGAGGACCACCGTGCAACCGGCCAGCAGTGCGGGGCCCAGCTTGTTGCAGGCCAGGAACATCGGCACATTCCAGGCCGCCACCGCGCCGACCACGCCGATCGGTTCGCGCAGCACCAGGGTCTGGCCGTAGATGCCGTCGCGGATGTCCTTCCAGGTGAACTTGTCGGCGGCGGTGGCGTAGTACTGCAGACCGGACAGCGCGGCCCCGTACTGCATCATGTCGACGATGAGCTGCGGTTGACCGGTCTCGGCCTTGAGCAGGAACTTGAACTCGTCGGCGCGGTCCTCGATCAGCTTGACGGCGCTGGCGATGACGGCCTGACGTTCCTGCGGGGTCATCCGCGGCCACGGGCCTTCGTCGAAGGCCTTTCGGGCCGCCGCGCAGGCCGCGTCGACATCGGCGGCCGCGGCCAACGGCACCTTCCCGACGTACTGGCCGGTGGCCGGGGAGTGCACCTCGATGACGTCGCTGGTGGACGGTTCGACCCACTTACCGCCGATGAAGAGCTTGTCGAATTCGGTCCGGTATGCGGTCTGTGTCATGTGGGTCACAGTACCCATCGCGGGACACCGAGAACAGGTGTCAGGTTGGCTGCAGCACCAAGACCAGATTGCTCACCAGGAACTCCCGCACACCCGGCACCCGGGTCAGCCACCACGCCCATCGCGGGTGGTAGCGGGGGAATGCGGCCACCAGCGCGCCGGTGTCGGCTGCCCAGCGCAGCCCGTCGGCGACGGAGACGTCGAATAACGACGACCCGTAGTGATTCTTCGGCGGATGCCCGTGCCGCCGGGTGTAGCGCGCCGCCGCGCGCGCTCCACCCAGGTAGTGCCACATGCCGGTCTCGTGCCCGCCGAACGGCCCCAGCCAGACGGTGTAGGACAGGATCGCCAAGCCACCAGGGCGGGTGACCCGCAGCATCTCCTCGCCGAGGCGCCAGGGCTGCGCCACATGCTCGGCGACGTTGGACGACAGGCAGACATCCACGCTGCTGTCGGCGAACGGCAAGGCCAGCCCGGAGGCCCGCACGAAGGTGCCGGGTCCGCCGCTGACGGGCTGCTCGGCGGCGTGCATCTCCCGCGGGTCCGGCTCGACGCCGACGTAACGCCAGCCGGCATCGGTGAATGCGGTCGCGAAATAGCCAGGGCCCCCGCCGATATCCAGGACGGTGCCGCCGCGCGGCCCCCCGTTGAGCCCCGTCCACAGGTCGCTGACCATTGCTGCGGTGTCCTCGGCCAGGGCGCCGTAGAACCGGGCCGGGTCGCTCTGCTCGTACCGGAACTCACCGAGCAGCCGCGTGGACCGGGCCAGCGTCGCCCGGCGGGCGAACAGACGGGTAGTCATTCCCGGGTCGCTGCGCTCCTGCCCTCCGGGGATCATTCCCGGGTCGCTGCGCTCCTGCCCTCCGGGGATCATTCCCGGGTCGCTGCGCTCCTGCCCTCCGGTCCCGGCCACCCGCTCACCCTAGGGCGATACGCTGGCGGGGATGTCCACGCCAAGCCCCGTCCGCTCCGTGCTGATGCTGTGCTGGCGCGACACCGGCCACCCCCAGGGTGGCGGCAGCGAGACCTACCTGCAGCGCATCGGCGCGCAGCTGGCCCAGTCCGGCGTCGACGTCACCCTGCGCACCGCGCGCTACGACGGCGCCGCCCGTCGCGACGTCATCGACGGGGTGCGCATCAGCCGCGCCGGCGGCCGCTACACGGTCTACATCCGGGCCGGCCTGGCCATGGTGGCCTCCCGGGTCGGCTTGGGGCCGCTGCGCGGAATCCGTCCCGACGTGGTGATCGACAGCCAGAACGGCCTGCCGTTCCTGGCCCGGCTGGCGTTCGGCCGCCGGGTGGTGCTGCTGGTGCACCATTGTCACCGCGAGCAGTGGCCGGTGGCCGGCCGGGTTCTCGGCCGGGTCGGCTGGTTCGTGGAGTCGCGACTGTCGCCCCGGCTGCACCGACACAACCAGTACGTGACGGTGTCACTGCCCTCGGTCCGCGACCTCGCCGATCTCGGGGTGGACATCCACCGGCTCGCGGTGGTGCGCAACGGTCTCGACGAGCTGCCGGCCCGCACGCCCGCGGGCGGGCGGTCGGCGACCCCACGGGTGGTGGTGCTGTCCCGGCTGGTTCCACACAAGCAGATCGAGGACGCCCTGGACGCGGTCGCCGTGCTGCGCACCCGGATTCCGGACCTGCATCTCGACGTCGTCGGCGGCGGCTGGTGGCAGGACCGGCTGCTGGAACACGCCCAGCGCCTGGGCATCGCCGAGGCGGTCACCTTCCACGGCCACGTGGACGAAGCCACCAAACATGCTGTGGTGCAACGGTCCTGGGTGCATGTGCTGCCGTCCCGCAAGGAGGGCTGGGCGTTGGCCGTGGTCGAGGCCGCCCAGCACGCGGTGCCGACCGTCGGGTACCGCTCCTCGGGCGGGTTGACCGACTCCGTTGTCGACGGGGTCACCGGCCTGCTGGTCGACGACCGCGACGACATGGTCGACCGGATCGAGGAACTTCTGGGCGACGCCGTGCTGCGCGAGGAGATGGGCGCCAAGGCCGAGGCCCGCAGCCGGGAGTTCTCCTGGCCGCAGAGCGCGGCGGCGATGCGGACGGTCCTGGAGACCGTGCACGACGGACGACGGGTGAGCGGAGTGATCCAGCCATGAGCGCAGCGCAGCGAAGCGATGATCCAGCCATGAGCGCTGCACGGCCAAATCTGATGCAATACATCGGCTACTGCGCCGGCAAGGTGCTGCCGCCGGAGATGGACGACTGGGTGCGCCACGACCTCACCGGGCCCGGCGCCTGGACCCGCACCCTGATCAGGGTGAGCATTCCGGCCGTGCTGATCGTCGCGCCGCTATGGCTCATCCCCGCCTCAGTCGGCATGCACCTGGCCATGTCGACGCTGCTGCTGATCCCGTTCGTCTACTTCGCCCATGCGCTGGACAAGATCTGGCGCGCCCACCGGTTGCGGCAGCACGGACTGGATCCCGGTCTGGTCGACCAACGGGCCCGCAACCGCGACGCGCAGATGCGGGAGGATTACGAGCGCCGCCACGGCCGCGGGGACGACGAAGCGGCCTGAGCCGCAAGCAGCACCGCACTGCCGATCAGCATTCCGGCCCACAGCAGATGGGCGATCAACACCAGGCTCCGGTTGCCCAGTGCCGCAGTCTTTTCCGGGCCGCTGAGTCGATAGAGCGCGATATCGTCGTCGGTGTACGCCGGCGTCAGCGCCGCCAGGGCTTGCTCGGCGGCGCCCATCGTGCCGGGCGTCCCGCGTTCCACCACCAGCCAGCTGGCCCCGAGGGTCCGTGGATCGGTGCCGGCGAGCAGTTGGCGCTCCACCCCACGGGCCCGGCTGCCCTCACCCGCCACGATCTGTCCGGCGACCTGAAGGTCCCCGGTGGTCAGCACCTCGGCCCGCAGCCACCGCGGCAGCGGGTCCAGCACCGGGGCGCTGCCCGACCAGGCGAACTGGCGCATCGTGCCGGCGGGCAGCACCGCGACGGTGCCCGGTTCGGCGTTGATCATCCCCGCCACCTGCGTCCAGCCGGGCGGATAGTGCACCGGGCGCAGCCGGCCGCCGACGCCCCACACCAGGTCGGGCAGCGCCACCAGCAGTACGGCGCAACACAGCAGCGCCGCAACGCCGGCGCGTATCCGGTGCCGCAGCAGCAGCACCGCTCCCGCCCCGGCGAGGGCGTACCCCGGCATCGCCAGCGCCACCCACTTCTGCCCGTCGCGCAGCACCGCCAGTCCGGGCACGGCGTCGACCGCGGTGCGCAACAACGTCATTCCTGGCCCGGTGGCC
>NZ_JBIIOV010000102.1:0-12336 GCF_044342925.1 Mycobacterium sp.
CTGGCGGGTGGCCGCCTGCAGCCGGGCCGGCAACTCCGCGTCGAGTTCGAGGGCGTCCAGGCGGGACAGGAAGCGGCTCATCTCCTCGTCCATCAGCCCCTCGACACGAACGTTGAGTTTGTCCATCGCGATTTTCGACATGCGGCGCACACCGTCCTCGCCGAACACCGCTTCGAGCAATTTCTGCGCCAGCACGGTGGACGCGCCGGCGATGCCGATCTCAGTGCCGGTCAGCCCACCAGTCGCCGAGAACACCACCACCATCAACGCCAGGGTCACGGCGTTGACGCCGTAAGCCATCGCCCGTGCGGTCTGGCGCTTGTCGGCGCCCTCGGTGCGGATCATGTCCAGCAGGTCGTCCTGCCAGGACCGGACCAGGGCCGCGGCCCGGTCGGGAAGGTCGGCGGACGCCCGCGCCAGATCCGAGCCGCCCAGCAGTGCACGCCCGGCGGCATCCTGGCGCCAGGCCAGCTCGGCGCGCCGTGACGCCTCGTTGGCCGAGTCGACGAGCAGGCTGGCCAACCCCGACTCGATGGCCTCGGTGACCCGCTCGGGTGGGGTGGGCTCCCCGCGGACAGCTGCGCTGAGCTTGTCCCGCAGCCGGCCTACGCCTTCCTCAAGTCGTTTGAGCAGTTGCCCGGTGCCCACGAATTCCTGCCAACGGGCCAGCACCTCGCCCCGCATCAGCGAGCCGTCAGAGGCTGCGGACTCCAGGTTGGCCACAGCTTGGGCGTAGGACTGGTCCACCGACTCGCGCAGCCGGTTGGCCGTGTTGAGCTGTTGGCCGACGGCATCGGTGATGGCGGGCATGTCGACGACGATCTGCCCGACGGCACCGTCCATGGTGCGCCGCGCCACCGCGGCGCGCATGGCCGCGTCGGCCACCAGGTTGTTCAGCCACGTCTGCAGATCGGCCGTGCGGTCGGCCGGAAGCATGCCGTCGACCAGCGGCGACTCGGGGATCACGAACAGCGGGGCACCGGCCAGGCGCTCCTGTGCGAGCAGTTCCCTCAGGTGGGCGGTCACCTCGGCCATCGCCTCGGCCGGAACACGGTTGAGCACGATAACCACCGCCGCGTTGCGATCGACCGCCGCCCGCAGCGCCGCCCACGGAACGGCGTCGGCGTACCGCGAGGCGGTGGTCACGAAGAACCACAGGTCCGCGGCCGACATCAGCATGCCCGCCATCTCCCGGTTGGTCTGGGAGACCGAGTCGAGGTCGGGGGCGTCGAGCAGACCCACACCGCCGGGCACCTCGTCGACGTCAACCAGCCGCAGGCCGAAGACGTCGTCAACGCCGCCGAGCGAAGCCCCACCGGTGATGCGCGGCAGCCGCGGCAGGATGTGGTCGGAGGCGAACCAGTCGGCGTCCACCGGGTTGCAGGCCAGCACGGGGTGCCGGGTGGTCGGGCGCAGCACACCCGGGGTGGTGACCGGCCGGCCGACGAGCCTGTTGACCAAGGTCGACTTGCCGCTGCCGGTGGAGCCGCCGACAACTGCCAGCAACGGGGCGTCGGCATCCCGCAACCGGGGCAGGATGTAATCGTCGAGCTGGTTGGTGAAGCTCCCGGTCAGGCTGCGGGCAGCGTCCGCACCGGCGACCGGCAGCGGTATCCGCACCTGCCCCAGCGCTGCGCGCAACGATTCCAGCGGTGGCAGCAGAGATCCGGACACCGCTTCATCCTGCCGTAGAACCGGTAGCGGTTGGCGCTAATGGTCGGGTGGGCCGGCCTCCGGCCAGCTAGCGGCCGTTAATGCCCCGCAAACTCGTCCATGGAGTTGTAGACGCCGGCTCGGCGCATGTACATGTCACGCAGCTTGACCGGCAGCACACCACCGAGCACCTTGGTCAGCTGCGCCGTCCACGGCATGATCACGAACGGCTCCCCGGTGAGCATCCCGGCCCAGGACTCCTTGACCACGTTCTCCGGTTCCAGCATCGGCGTGAACAGGATGCCCTTGGCACCGTCGAACATGCCGGTGTTGATGTACGCCGGGCAGACGGTGGTCACCTTGACCTGGCGATAGCCGGCCTGCTCAAGCTCCAGACGCACCGAATCGGAGAAGCCGACCGCCGCCCATTTGGAGCCGACGTAGGCCGCCATCCGCGGGATGGCGTTCAGGCCGGCCGAGGACGCGATGTTGACCAGTCGGCACTCGGTGCCCGACTTGATCATTGCCGGCAGGAACTCCCTGGCCACCAGCATGGGCGCGATCGAATTGACGTTCACCGTCGCCAGGAAGTCCTTGGGATCGTTCTCCCAGAAGTAGCAGTTACCCCGGACGATGCCGGCGTTGTTGAACAGCACGTGGATCGTGCCGGTGTCGGCCAGGACCCGCGCGGCGGCCGCGGCCACCGCGTCCTGCGAGGTGACGTCGACCGCGTCGTACCGGACTTTGCCGCCAGCTGCTTCCAGCTCGGCGGCGGTCGTCCTCAGCGCCTCTTCGTTGACGTCCCACAGCACGACAGCGGAGGCGCCCTCCGCGACGGCGCGCGCGGCGTACAGCTTGCCCAACCCCATGGCACCGCCGGTGATCAGGACGTTTTTTCCCTTGACGGACTGCATGCTGATTCCTCCCGATGTGATGAACGACACACTGTTGTCCGTTCTACCGCATCGGCGGGGCCGCCCGTGGAGGTCTGCCCAGATCAGCACGGGTGCCGCGCGCGCCGCGACAAAGATTTGCCCGACGTAGGCTCCGCCGAACCAAGCGACGGACGTAGGCTCCGCCGAACCAAGCGACGTGGGCCAGCAACGGATACAGCTGGTGCAGTGGACGGCGATCGCGCCAGCGGGGTGTCAGCGGGTGCACGCACTGATATCCCCGGTAAACGCTTGACGAACGCCGCTCCGGTCGTCACGGTCCTAGGCGGGAAGGCGCCGACGGAAGAAGCCGATCAGCTGGTCGTAGGCCTGCTGCACTTCCGGGATTCCGGTTCCGTCGGCGACCGGAACGTGCCACATGCCGTCGCTGACGACCAGAGTCACGTCCACCCCGGAGGTCCGGGCGCTCTGGGCCACCCGGATACCGTCGGAGCCGATGATCTCGGCGGTGGTGGCGAGCAGGAACAGCGGCGGGCATCCCGCGAAGTCACCGAACACCGGCGACACCAGCGGTTCGGTGGGCGTCGCACCGGCGACGTAGGCGCGCATCGACAGGTCGATGTCGTAGGGCGACAGCACCGGATCGTTGAGGCCGACGGCGGTGAACAGGTAGCCGCTGTGGGTCATGTCCGCGCCCGGGCACAGCGCGGCAGCGGCCCCGGGCAATGGCAGCCCATCCTTCTTCAGCCGCAGCAGGGTGGCCAACGTGAGGCCGCCCCCCGCCGAAACCCCTAGGAGCTGAACGTCTTCCGGACGAAACTCCTCGATGATGCCGGTGTACGCGGCGATCACGTCATCCAGGGCGGCCGGGTAGGGGTGCTCGGGCGCCAACCGGTACTCGATGGAGAGCACCGGCACGCCCAGCGCGTCGGCGATCGCGCACTGCAGCGGCAACTGCGTCCGCCGGGAGTTGAGCACCCAGGCGCCGCCGTGGATGAAGACGACGGCCTTGTCCGGATGACTCAGCACTTGTGGATCGACCCGCTGGACGGTGATGCCGTTGATCTGGCGGTCCTCGACTGAGCGTGTCGCCGACACTGCGTCGAACGTTGTCTGGTCGCCGGCGTTGCCGAACTGGCGCACCGCGGCCAGCTGGGCGGGGTCGTCGACGGGCAGCGGCACCTGAAGCTGGTTGGCCCACGCCGCCTTGGCTTGGGCGCTGATGCCCGCGGGCGCCGGAACCGTGTTGGGCCCGAACACGATTGGGATACCGGCCTGCTGCAGAGCCCGGGCGGGTTCCTCGAGATTCGACGGAAAGGTGTAGCTCTCCCGCCGGGGTATGCCGGGTGCCTCAGCCGCCGGCGCGCCCGCGGCCTGGGCTGGCGTCGAGGTCATCGCCGACGTCGCGGCCGGGGGCGGCGGGGCGGCGTCTGCGGCAACGTCGTCGGCGACACCCTGGCTTTTGTCACACGCACTGGGTGCGAACGCGGCGACCGCCAGCGCGGCACCGCCGATCAGCACCGAGCGGCGATCTGTGCGCATCGGCTTCACGGGTGCTTACCGGCCGACGTTCTGCACCAGTTCGACGGCGTACTGGGTGATGAACTGTCCGGCGCCGGCCTCGCCCACGCCGCAGGCGCCGTCGGACTCGCCCGGACGCTTGACCCAGAGGTAGGCGTCGGCATGGGCGCCCGCCGTCGCCGTGGTGGGCGCCACGCCCAGGGCGCGGCCATCGGGGTTGCACCAGTGCAGCGGGTCGTCGGCGGATGCCGGCCCGGCGCCGTTGCGCGAGGTGTCGATCACGTAGTGCTTACCGCCGACCATCCCCGACACCGTCTCGCCGAAACCGATTTCCTCTTCGGTGGTGTAGAAGTTCGCCGTGTTCAGACTGAAGCCGCGGGCTTTGTCGACGCCGGCGTCACGAAGCCCGGCGGCGAGTTGCTCGGCGCTCAGCCAGCGGGAATGGCCACCATCGACGTACACCGCGGCGGCGGGATCCCGGGTCAGGGCGTCCACGGCGTAACGCATCAGGGCGAACCGTTCGTCGCGCTGTTCGGGTGACAGGCAGCCCGCCATCGCGATGGCGTCGGGTTCCAGGATGATCGCCGCGGGCAGCGAGCCCAGTCCCGCCGCGACGGCGTCGATCCACTGCCGGTATTGCTCGCCGGTGGAGAACCCGCCGGCCGCGTAGCTCCCGCAGTCACGGTGGGGAATGGCATAGATGGCGAACACCGGGGTCGCCCCGGCCGCCGCGGCGTTGCCGGCGTACCGCGACACCGTACCGGCGACGGTGCCGGCCGGGAAGGCCTGGTCGAGCCAGTAGGCCGTCGGGGTGTTGGCGATGGTTTGCAGTTCGGCACTCGACGGGTTGCGGCGCGCAGCCGCCATGGCCAAGGAGATCGGGTCGACGTAGAACGGCCGCCCGGCCAACGGATTGGAGTCGTCGACCAACCGCATCGGCGGAGCGGGGACCACCCGGACTGAGTCGGCGGCCGGTTCGGCCAGGACGCCCGCGCAAACAACGGACACGGCCGCGAGCAGCGGTGCGACGGATCGGGACAGGATGCCGGCTACTGAGGAACGCACCCCCAGAAAATAGTGGGAAGCAGCGCCGATCGTCACTTTTTGCCGCACCGCAACGGCCTCGTGGATGCCGCATCCGTATCATCGGCACCATCAGCCTCAGCAACACCAGATTCCGCGGTATAGCGTGCGGTGGATGAGCGTCCCGGACGGCCCCGACGACGGCCCCGACGAGGTCCAAGAGGGCGGCCCAGCCGACTTGGTACCGGCCGTCAGCCGCCGCCCGCACGCCCTCCGGTTGGCGTTGTTCGTCGCCTTCCTCCTGGTGATGTTCTATCTGGTCGCCGTCCAGCGCGTCATCGATATCGAGGCGGTCCGCGGGGCCGTCGCCCGAACCGGTCCGGTGGCTCCGCTGGCCTACGTCGTGGCGTCGGCCGTCCTGGCCGCGCTGTTCGTTCCGGGTCCCCTGCTGGCCGCGGGCAGCGGACTGTTGTTCGGGCCGCTGCTGGGCACCGTCGTCACGCTGAGCTCGGCGACGGGAACGGCGGTGATCGCCGCTGCGGTCGGCAGACGCGCCGGGCGAGAGAGCGCACGCGCGTTGATCGGGCCGCAGTGGGCCACCCGCATCGACACTGCGATCCAGCGCCGCGGGCTGTGGGCGGTGGTCGGCCAGCGGTTCATCCCGGGAATCTCCGACGCGCTGGCCTCCTACACCTTCGGCGCGTTCGGTCTGCCACTGTGGCAGATGGCAGTGGGTGCCCTCATCGGTTCGGCTCCGCGGGCTTTCGTCTACACCGCCCTCGGTGCGTCGATCTCCGACCTCAGTTCACCGCTGGCCTATGCGGCGATCGCCGTCTGGTGCGTCACCGCGATCATCGGCGCCGTCGCGGCGCACCGCGGATACCGCCGTTGGCAGGCCCGGCGCTGACGCGGCGTTGCGGCTGTCGAAACGATCCAGGTATTCGGTGAGGGGGAACAGCGGAACCTCGGAACTCCCCTGCTGCTGGCCGTCCCTGCTGTTTCCGCCGTACTCGAAGGGGTCGTCGATGTCTCCCATTCCGCCGGTTCCCCTCCGACCGCGGCATGCGGGCGGCATTAGGGTGCTGTGGTCGGCCTCAACGAACACGCCGGCAGAACAGTTGGGCGAATTCATGACTGCAGCATCCGAGGCGCCGGATCTCGAATCCCGGGTCGGCCACTACTACCAGATGGACGGCACCTACCTGGTGGGCCGCGAGAAGATCCGCGAGTACGCCCGCGCTGTTCAGGACTATCACCCCGCGCACTGGGATGTCGACGCCGCCGCGGAACTCGGCTATTCGGGCCTGGTGGCGCCGTTGACGTTCACCTCCACCCCGGGCATGTCGTGCAATCGCCGGATGTTCGAGTCGGTGGTCGTCGGCTACGACACCTACGTGCAGACCGAAGAGGTCTTCGAGCAGCACCGGCCGATCGTCGAGGGCGACGAACTGCACATCGACGTCGAGTTGACGTCGGTGCGCCGTATCGCCGGCCGGGATCTGATCACCGTCACCAATACCTTCACCGACGCGGCCGGCGAGCGGGTACACACTCTGCACACCACCGTCGTGGGCGTCACTTCCGATGACATCGGGCCGGGCGTTAAGGCGGCCGTGCAGAAAATGATGATGCACGACATGGACATCATGTCGGTCGGCACGTCCGACTATGAGAAGACAGTGCGACCCCCGGACGAGATGCGCATCGCCTCCGGCGGAACGCGCCCCCTGGCCACGCTCTCCTTCGATGACCTAAAAGTCGGCGACGACTTGGGCGTGCACCACACCCGGCTCTCCCGCGGCGATCTGGTCAACTACGCCGGCGTGGCCGGCGACGCGAACCCGATCCACTGGGACGAGTCCATCGCCAAACTCGCCGGACTTCCCGACGTCATCGCCCACGGCATGCTGACGATGGGGCTGGGCGCCGGATTCGTATCCGCGTGGTCCGGTGACCCCGGTGCGGTCACCCGCTATGCGGTGCGACTGTCGGCGCCCGCCGTCGTCCCGGCCAATGAGGGCGCGGACATCGAGTTCAGTGGGAAGGTCAAGTCGCTGGACCCCGAGACCCGCACCGGCGTGATCCTGGTCAACGCGAAGTCCGACGGCAAGAAGATCTTCGGCCTGGCAACCTTGGACGTGCGTTTCCGCTGACCGGTACCGTTCGGCGAATGCTCGACGAACTCGCCGGCCAGGTCCGTTCCGGGCGGATCGACCCTGTCGACCTGGTGGAGGAAAGCCTGCGCCGGATCGCCGCTGACGACCACAACGCGGTGATCCGCGTCGAGGCCGACTCCGCCCGCGCCGCCGCCGCCACCCATCCGCGCATCGGGCCGCTGGCCGGGTTGCCCTTGCCGCCGCCGGGCCGACGACCGACCACCGACGTCCCCCGCACGGACCTCAACCGGGACCAAGGTCAAGTCCGCCGATTGAGGGACAATTCCCCAATCGGGTTACTGGAATCGCCGAAGTCGCTATGTTTGCCAGCATGGCTACGGTTCTTATTTTCGGACACAGGAATCCCGACACCGACTCGATCTGCTCGGCGATCGCCTACGCAAGCTTGAAAGCGAAGATCGGCGCCGACGCCGAGGCGGTGCGGCTGGGGCCGGTGAGCGCGGAAACGCAGTTCGCCCTCGACACGTTCAACGTGCCGGCACCGAGGTTCGTCGAGTCGGTGTCCGCCGAGACATCCGAAGTGATCCTCGTCGACCACAACGAGCTCCAGCAGAGTGCCCTCGACATCGCAAAGGTCACGGTGACCGAGGTCATCGACCATCACCGGATCGCGAATTTCGAAACCGCGGGTCCGCTCTACTACCGCGCCGAGCCGGTCGGCTGCACCGCCACCATCTTGAACAAGATGCACAAAGAGAAGGGCGTCGCCGTGAGCCCGGACATCGCCGGGTTGATGCTGTCCGCGATCCTCTCGGACAGCTTGATGTTCAAATCCCCGACCTGCACCGACGAGGATGTGGCCGCGGCCCACGAGCTTGCCGAAATCGCCGGTGTGGATATCAGCACCTACGGTGTCGACTTGTTGAAGGCCGGCGCCGGTCTGTCGGAGAAGACGCCCGGCGAACTGATTTCGCTGGACGCGAAAGAATTCTCGATGGGCGACACTAAAATCGAAGTCGCCCAGGTCAATGCGGTCGACCTCGATGATGTGATGTCCCGCCAGGCCGAGCTGGAGACGGCGATGAACGAGGTCAGCGCAGCGAAAGGGCTCGGCCTGTTCCTGTTCGTGGCCACCGACATTCTCAGCGGCGACTCGGTGGGCATTGCGGTCGGCCCCCAGGCCTCGAAGGTCGAGACGGCATTCGGCGTCAAACTGGAAGACAACCGCGCACTGCTCAAGGGTGTGGTGTCACGCAAGGCGCAGATCATTCCGGCGTTGACGTCGGCGTTCAGCGCGGCTTGAGGACGCGCTGGACGACGCCCTGATTGAACAGATCGAATTCGATGGTGGGGAAGTAGTAGTAGCAGGTGCCCTTGGTGGTCGCGGCCAGTTCGATCACGTCGATCATGCCGGTATCGCCGTAGCCGACCTCTCCGAACAGGTCGGCGGCCGCGTCGATGATTGCCCGGTTACCGAGTCTATGGATTCGGAACGGGCGCAGCGGGATCGGTGAGCCACGGCGGCGCGGGGCCGTCGATCGGGTAGTAGCCGGGCGGCAGGGCGGGGCGGTTGGCGGCGGCACCTGCCGGACCGGTCGAGCTCGCCGGTGTCTCCGAGCCGGGCGCGTTGGTCGAGATGTATCCGGGCGGCAGCGCCGGAGCGGGACCGGCCCCCGGCGGCGGTGCCGGCGCGCCCGCAGGACCCACCGGAGCACCCGGGGCCAGGAACGGGTTCTGCGCCTGATGCCAGATGTCGATGATCGATCCCAGGATGCCGCCGCCTGAGTTGTTCGCCGGCTGGGGGACCTCGGGAACCGACGGCCGCGGAACGGGGGTGTCGGCGGGCAGCAGCGGGGGAGCCGCCGGCGGGCCGGGCGCCGGGGCGGGGGCCGCTGCGGGCGGGACGGCCGGAGCCACCGGTACCGGAGGCTGGCGCGGTGTCATCGGGTCGTTGGACACCGGTGGAGGCGGTGGAGGCACCGGAAGGGTGGTTATCGGCGCCGGCGCCGGCTCAGCCGGATCGGCCCACGCCTGCGCCGCCCCGGCCAGCGCGGCACCCAAGACCGCCAGTCCTGTCAAGACCGTCGTGATCGCGCCGTGCCGTTGAACCATCAGATTCCCCACAGTCTCTTCACGCCCACAGTTTCTGTCACGCCCAACCCGGTGAGCGACATGACGGCCCTGATCGTCGCACACACTCGTCCACCGGGTCATCGCCGCGGCGACTCGGTCCGGTACAGCTGGGCGGCATTTCGCCAGACGACGTTGTCGAGGTGCTCAGTGCCGATGAGCTCCCCGAGCCCGGTGAGATCGGCGTCGCAGAACGGCCGGGGAGCGCGGGTGGACGGCAGATCGGTGCCGAAGACCAGGCTGTGCGGATTGACGGCCAGAATGCGGTTCATCGCCTCGGCCCGGTCCACGTCAAGGCGGCCGAACCCGCTCGCCTTGGCGTAGGCGCCCCGTTCGACCAGGCGTAGCAGGTGCGGCAGACCCTCGGCACTCAACCCCAGATGGTCGATGCTGATGACCGGCAACCCGGTCAGGGTGTCGAACAGATCGGGCAGGTCGCGGGCATCGATGTAGAGCTCGCTGTGCCAGCCGGCGATCTCGTGGACCCGACGGGCCAGCCGGTCCAGATCGCCCAGATGCGCGGAGCCGCCGCGGCGGACGTTGAACCGCACCGCCCGGACTCCGGCCGCGTCGAGTCGCCGAATGTCCTCGTCGGTGGCGTCGGGCGGTATCTGGGTGACTCCGACGAATCCGGGACCGAGCGCCGCCAGCGCCGCCCTCAGATAGCTCTGGTCGAAGCCCTGGAACGAGCCCGATACGACGGCACCTCCGACGACGCTGAGACCGGCGACCCGGCGCCGATAGTCCTCGACGGTGAACGGCGGCGGCAGGTAACCGTTGTTCTCCTGCAGCGGGAACCGGGGATCGATGATGTGCAGGTGGGCGTCGAAGACGTGACGCGTACCGGCCTGACTGTCGCTCATGACATCACCCAACATAGGCTTCCGCGTGCTCACGGGGATAACCTGGTAGCCGCAGAATCACTCACCGCGGGAGGCCGGGGCAACCGGTCTGAGAAGGTGGCATACCGCGTCGCCGACCGCATGACCGTCCGGGTAATGCCGGGCAGGGAGCGCGCACATGACGGTGCTGTTCACTGTGTGGGGTTACGGCGTCACGGCCATCGAATTCGCTTCGGTGATCCTGGCCTTCCTTGCCATCGCCCTGGGCATCTCCGGCAACCGCTGGACCTGGCCGCCCTACTTTCTGTCCAGCCTGTTGTACTCCTGGCTGTTCGTGGAGTTCCACCTGTTCGCCTCCGCCGCCATGCAGTTGATCTTCATGGCGGCGGCGGTCTGGGGCTGGTTCTCCTGGGGGCGCGACGGGGCTCGGGTCCCGGGTCGGCTCGACACCGCCTTCCGGATCCGCGGAATCGTCGGCGTCCTTCTGATGTGGGTTCTGCTGGCGCCGCTGCTGCAGCGCATCGGCGGAGCGGCCACCTGGGGCGACGCGTTCATGTTGGTGGGTTCGATGGCAGCGCAGCTGCTGATGGTGCTGCAGAAGGTGGAGGCCTGGCCGATGTGGATCGCGGTGAACACCGTCGGCGCGGTGCTCTACGCCAGCCAAGGTCTGTACTTCACGTCGTTGTTCTACGCGGTGCTGATCCTGATGGCTGTCACCGGCTGGCGGGCCTGGTCCGCACGCGCGGCGAATCCCGCACCGGCGGTAGCCATTTCGTGACCCCGCCCGGCCTCATCTCGGTTCTCGGCGGCGAGTCCACCGGCAAGTCCGTGCTCTCCGCGGCGCTGGGCGCCCAGCTGCCGGCGGTCGTCGTCCCGGAGTTCCTGCGCAGCTGGGTCGAGCAGCACGACGGCCGAATTCCCGATCCGATCGAACAGGCGCAGGTGATGGCCGCACACCGCGAGTCGGAGGTGTCCGCCGTGGCGCGGGCTGCCCGTGCCGGGTGGTCATGGGTGGTCTCCGACAGCGGTCCACTGATGACGGCGGTCTACAGCATCCAGTACCACGACGATGCCTCGCTGCTGCCGCAGGCGTTGGAGTGGACGACGCGTAGCGAGCACGTGCTGTGGTGCCAGGACGACTTCCCCTGGCAACCCGACCCACAGCGCGACGGTGCAGACGCCCGCGCGCGGTCACAGCAGATCCTCGCGGCGATCTTCGCCGAGCACCCCGAGTTGCCGGTGCTGGATCTGCGCGGTTCGCTGCAGGAGCGGATCGAGACCGTCGTCATGACACTCACGTGAGGCGGTCGAGGTGCCGAAAGCACCCAATGCATTCGGTTAACCTGCAGCAATGAATGCCGGTGCCGGTCGCCGATTGCGCGGATGCGCCCTCGGCGCCGTCGTCGTCGCCGTCGTGACCTCGTGTGGACGGGTATCGCCTCCCCCCGTACCGCCCACCAGCCCGGCCACGACGTCCTCCGCGGCGGCGGCCACACCCCCCGTCGTCCCGGTGGTTCCGCAAGGGGACTTCACGCCCGTCACCCGACTGGTCGATGACGCGATCGCCGCGCCCCGGATGCCGGGGGCGGTGGTCCAGATCGGCCACGCCGGCAAGATCGTGTTCCGCCAGGCGTTCGGCTCCCGCAAGCTGCCGGGCGAGCCGGGTTTGGACGGGCTACCCGCACCGGCCGAACCGATGACCGAGGACACCATCTTCGATCTGGCCTCGCTGACCAAGAGCCTCGCCACCGCGACCGCGGTGCTGCAGCTGTGCGAGCAGGGGAAGGTCGGGATCGACGAACCGCTGCAGACCTATCTGCCCGACTTCAACCCGGTCAACGACCCGCGGCGCGCCGAGGTGACGCTGCGCATGGTCCTCACCCACACGTCCGGCCTGGCCGGGGACCTCAGCGTGGGAGGGCCGCCGTGGGGACTGGACCGCGCCGACAAAGCCGAGGGCATCCGCCGGGCGCTCGCCACGCCGCTGGCGTTCCCTCCCGGGGAGGTCTTCCACTACTCCGACATCGGCTTCATTCTGCTCGGCGCGGTGATCGAGAAGATCACCGGCGAGCCGGAGGACGTCTACGTACAGAGCAAGGTCTTTGCGCCACTCGGTATGACCGACACCCGCTACCTTCCCGCCGACAAAGCATGCGG
>NZ_JBIIOV010000247.1:0-3100 GCF_044342925.1 Mycobacterium sp.
TTTCACGATGGTGCCGTCGTGGCGCACGAGGAGCAGGTCGCTGACCCGGATATGTCCGAAGTGCAGGCCGAACGGGTTCACCCAGAAGTGGTCGGGAAACTCAGGATCGCGTGCGGTGATATGCCCGGCGACGCCCTCGTCGAAGCCGAAGCGGCTGAACAATCGGAAGGCCGCAGCGAGGTTCTGCTTGCGGTGCAGACGCTCCTGCTCGACGGTGCGATCCTGTGGACGAGCCATGCAGGCAAGGTTACGTGCACAGACCGGTTATTCGGGCCGGCCGACGACTGAAACCCGGTGCATCAGGCGGTGCTCGGTGAAATCCGGAATGACGCGGTGCATGGTCGAACGGTTGTCCCACATCACGAGATCACCCTGCCGCCAGCAGTGGCGCCAGGTGAACTGCTCCTTGATCATGTGGCGGTAGAGGAAACCAAGAATGAGGTCGCTCTCATCGGGCGGGAGGCCGACGAGGTGGGTCGTGTACGTCGGATTGACGAACAGACCCTTGCGGCCGGTGACGGGGTGCGCCCGGACCACCAGGTGCGTGGTGCGACGGCCCTGCAGGACCTCCTCGCCGTATCGCTCGTAGGTGGCGAGGCCGAAGCGCGCCTTCAACGCGGTCAAGGCTGCGAAATCGTGCACCGCAGTGAGGCCTTCGAGATAACTCTTCATGTGGTTCGAGAGCGCGTCGTAGGCGCGGGTCGTGCTCGACCACATCGTGTCGCCGCCGTAGGACGGCATCTCTTTGGCCCAGGTGATGGTCCCCAGCGGCGGGTGCGGCAGAAAGGTCTCGTCGGTGTGCCAGATACTGGCCGTGCCGCCGTCCGCCGAATCAAGGATCGTCACGTGTTCGTAGCCGAATCCGAGGTTGGGGAAGAACGAGTGCACCTCGATCTCGCCCATGGCGCGGCCGAACGCCATGTGCTGCTCGGGGGTGAGGTCGGGAGCGCGCAGGAGAAGCACGCTGTACCGGCACAGGGCCGTGTAGACCTCTGCCGTGTCGGTCGGGTCGAGCGGTGCCGTCAGGTCGAGGCCGAGGACTTCAGCCCCGAGCGCGCCGGTGAGCCGCCGGAATTCCATCGGGCGATCCTGCCAGGTGCCGCTCATTGACGCACGCCGTCCGGCGTGACAACCTCGCGAAGTGGAGACCCCCGCCGGCACCGGTCACGCCGTCGGCGCGGATTCGCGGACCGCCGCGTTCAGCAACCGCCGCAAGGCCGGCATCCTGGCGACCTGCTGCCTGAGCGTGCTGATCACCAGCATCGACCTCACCGCGATCAATCTTGCGATCCCGGCGATTCGCGTCGACCTGCAGACCACCGCCGCGCATGCGCAGTGGGTCATCGCCGTCTATGCACTGGGGGTGGCGTCACTGTATTTATTGGGAGGCACGGCCGGTGACAGATTCGGTCGGCGCCGGGTGCTCCAGATCGGCATGGCGATCTTCATCCTCGGCTCGCTGCTGTGCGGCCTGGCCCCCACCATCAACGTCCTGATCGCCGCCCGATTGGTACAGGCGGTCGGCGCCTCGATGATGAATTCCGTCGCCCTGGCGATCATCACCCAGGTCTTCGTCGCACCCGCAGAGCGCGCCCGCGCGATCGGCATCTGGGGGGCGGTCTTCGGCGCCGCGCTGGCATTGGGGCCCGTCGTCGGCGGAATACTCATCGACACGCTCGGCTGGCGCGCAGTGTTCTGGATCAATCTCCCAATCGGTGTGGTGGCCATCGCCGCGTGCGCGGTGCTGGTGCCGGAGAGCCGAGCGGCGACGATTCGCGGGCTGGATCCGATCGGACAGTTGCTGGCCGCGGGCAGCCTGTTCGGCTTGGTATTCGTCCTGATCGAGAGCCCGGGCCGGGGCTGGACACATCCATGGATCATCGCGACGGCGGTTGCTGCGGTCCTGGCGTTCGCGGGGTTCCTGCGATACGAGTCGCGGCACCCAGAACCGTTCATCGACCTGCGGTACTTCCGCTCCATTCCGTTCGCCGCGGCGACGGCGACCGCGCTGAGCGCCTTCATCGTCTGGGGAGCGTTCCTTTTCATGATGTCGATTTACCTGCAGGGCTGGCGGAACTACCCCGCCGTGCACGCCGGCCTGCTGATGCTGCCGGTGGGGGTCGCCGTCCTGGTGGTCTCGCCGCTGTCGGGTCGCCTGGTCGGCCGGTTCGGCAACCGGCCGTCGCTGCTCATCGCCGGGCTGATGACCGCCGTGGCGTCGATGATGCTGGCCTTTCTGGAGCCGACCGCACCCCGGTGGCTACTGATGCTGATCTTTATCGCCGTCGGCATCACCTTCGGCATGGTCTCGGTGCCGGTCAACTACGCCGCGGTGAGCGGTATGCCGCGGGACCGAGCCGGTGCAGCCGCGGGGATCGCCAACACCAGTAAGCAGCTCGGCATCAGCCTCGGTGTTGCGTTCAGCGGGGTACTGGCCGCCGGCGCGTTGTCACCCCCTGACGGTGACTTCGCCAAGTCGGCCGATCCGCTGTGGTTGTTCACCCTCGCGCTGGGCCTGGTCATCGCCGCTCTGGCCGTGGTCTCGACCTCACCGCGGGCACAACGGTCTGCCGAACGGTTGGCACCGTTGATCTCGTCAACGGCGGGGGACTCTCCATCGCCGGTATCACGGTCAGCGCAGTAGCACGTCGAAACATCCCTATCAACAACCGAATAGGTGCTCGACGTCGACGAAAAAGCCCGGCTCGCGACAGCGAGCCGGGCTTTTTCGTTTCCGTGGACTTAGAAGTCCATACCGCCCATGCCACCGGTCGGGTCGCCCGCGGGAGCGGACGCCTTCTCCGGCTTGTCGGCGACGACGCACTCGGTGGTCAGGAACAGCGCCGCGATGGACGCCGCGTTCTGCAGCGCCGAGCGGGTGACCTTGACCGGGTCGGCGACGCCGGCCTTGAGCAGGTCCTCGTACTCGTTGGTGGCGGCGTTCAGGCCGACACCAGTCGCGGAGTTGCGCACCTTCTCGGCGACAACGCCCGGCTCCAGTCCGGCGTTGAAGGCGATCTGCTTCAGCGGGGCCTCGAGCGCCACGCGCACGATGTTGGCACCGGTGGCCTCGTCGCCGGTGAGGTGCAGCTCGTCGAGC
>NZ_JBIIOV010000104.1:0-12199 GCF_044342925.1 Mycobacterium sp.
CGTCGTGACCATCAGGCCAGTACTCCTCGCCAAAATACAGGGGATGGGGCACGGCGATCTTCGTCCGGGAGTCACCGCCGACTGCGGGGGCTCAGCCCACCCTGCGGGTCCCTGCGGAATCGTCTGCCGACAGGTGCGATGTGCGGGCGTTATCGAGCCACGATAATGCCGGTCACAGGACCGCGCCAGCAATGGACCGCAGGATTCAATCAGGATTTACCTGTCCGGTGAACCGAATTGCTCTACCCGTCGGGCGAATACGGCTGCCGACCGAATGTGCCATCATGAGCGTGGTTCGCCACTCTCCAGCGATCCGGTTCACGTCGACCGAAAATGTGGAGAGTCGCCATGTCTATCAACGCATTTCCCGCCGCCCCGCCGGTAACGCCGATCCTCGACTACGAGCCGCCGGCGTTCGGCGGATCGCCGTCGTTGCCGCCGATGGTGTCGCGGGAGCCCGCTCCCCGCCCGCCCGCCCGACAACGTCCGCGCCCGGTGGGCCCCGATAGTCGGGCCGCAGCCCTCTTCGCCGACGCTGCGCTACGCCGCGTGCTCGAGGTCATCGACCGGCGGCGACCGCTGGCACAGTTACGGCCCCTGTTGGCGGCCGGGCTGGTCGACTCGCTGTTGACCGGCGCGGGTCACGGCGACGGAGTGGCACGCCTGCGCCGGGTTCATGCGCAGCTCACGCACCCGGACGGTCGCATCGCCGAGGTGGCGGCGCACTACACGCGCGGGGACCGGGTGCACGCCATGGCGTGCCGCATCGAGCAGATCACCACCGCGACCGGCCCGCGCTGGCAGGTGGTGGCGCTGCACCTGGGGTAGCGGCGTTGTGGCGGACGCCGGTCAGCGCCGACGGAGCACCTTGCTGCGTTCCTTGGTCTGCTGGCGGGCCGTCTCACGACGCACCCTGCGGCTCGGCTTGGCCGAATCCGGGGCGTCGTGACGCTGCACCTCGGCGTCGCCGTCCTCGGACGGACCCACATAGGTCAACTGGCGGGACTCCTCCTCGCCGAGACCGCGGGCCCGCAAGCCCTCCGGCATGGCCTGCGCCGCGACCGCCGGAGCCTGGGGGGCACCCTCGACCTGGACGTTGAACAGGAAGCCGACCGACTCCTCTTTGATGGCGTCGAGCATGCCCATGAACATGTCGTAGCCCTCGCGCTGGTACTCCACCACCGGGTCGCGCTGCGCCATGGCCCGCAGGCCGATGCCTTCCTTGAGGTAGTCCATCTCGTACAGATGCTCGCGCCACTTGCGGTCGAGCACGTTGAGCAGGACGTTGCGCTCCAGTTGCCGCATGGCGCCCGGTCCGGCGACGGCGTCGATATCGGCTTCACGCTTGGCGTAAGCCTTCTCGGCGTCGGCGACGAGAGCGTCGAGCAGTTCCTCGCGGGTCAGGTCGCCGGCTTCGCCGACCTCCTCGGTATGCACCAGATCGTGGTGGTCGATGCCCACCGGGTAGAGGGTGCGCAGTGCGCCCCAGAGCTGTTCGAGGTCCCAGTCCTCGGCGTAACCTTCGGCGGTGGCGCCATTGACGTAGGCGGCGATGACGTCGACCAGCATGTCGTGCGACTGCAGCTTCATGTCCTCACCGTCGAGGATGCGGCGGCGCTCGGCGTAGATGACCTTGCGCTGCTGGTTCATCACCTCGTCGTACTTGAGCACGTTCTTACGGATCTCGAAGTTCTGCTGCTCGACCTGGGTCTGCGCGCTCTTGATCGCGCGGGTGACCATCTTGGCCTCGATCGGAACGTCGTCCGGCAGGTTGAGGCGGGTCAGCAGCGCCTCCAGGGTGGCGCCGTTGAATCGCCTCATGAGCTCGTCGCCGAGCGACAGGTAGAACCGGGACTCGCCCGGGTCGCCCTGGCGACCGGAGCGGCCACGCAGCTGGTTGTCGATGCGGCGCGACTCGTGACGCTCGGTGCCCAGCACGTAGAGGCCGCCGACCTCACGCACATGCTCGGCTTCCTCGGCGGCCTGCGCCTGGACGACCGGCAGTTCCTCGTGCCAGGCGGCCTCGTACTCGTCGGGAGTCTCGACCGGGTCCAGGCCGCGCTCGCGCAGCCGAAGATCGAGGATGAAGTCGACGTTGCCGCCCAGCACGACGTCGGTACCGCGACCGGCCATGTTCGTGGCCACCGTGATCGACCCGCGTCGCCCGGCCTCGGCGACGATGCCGGCCTCCTGCTCGTGGTACTTGGCGTTGAGGACGCTGTGCGGGATGTTCCGCTTCTGCAGCATCCGGGACAGGTACTCGGAGCGCTCGACGCTGGTAGTGCCGATGAGGACCGGCTGGCCCTTCTCGTAGCGCTCGGCGATGTCGTCGGTGACCGCGATGAACTTGGCCTCTTCGGTCTTGTAGATGAGGTCCGTCTGGTCCTTGCGGACCATGTCCCGGTTTGTCGGGATGGGCACCACACCGAGTTTGTAGATCTCGTGCAGCTCGGCGGCCTCGGTCTCGGCGGTGCCGGTCATGCCGGCCAGCTTGTCGTAGAGGCGGAAGTAGTTCTGCAGCGTGATGGTGGCCAGAGTCTGGTTTTCGGCCTTGATCTCGACCTTTTCCTTGGCCTCGATGGCCTGGTGCATACCGTCGTTGTAGCGGCGGCCCATCAGCACGCGGCCGGTGAACTCGTCGACGATGAGCACCTCACCGTCGCGGACGATGTAGTCCTTGTCGCGCTGGAAGAGCTCCTTGGCCTTGAGGCAGTTGTTGAGGTAGCTGACCAGCGGCGAGTTGGCCGCCTCGTAGAGGTTGTCGATGCCGAGCTGATCCTCGACGAATTCCACCCCGATCTCGTGCACACCGACGGTGCGCTTACGAATGTCGACCTCGTAGTGGACGTCCTTCTCCATCATCGGGGCCAGCCGGGCGAACTCGCTGTACCAGTGCAACGCGCCGTCGGCCGGGCCGGAGATGATCAGCGGGGTGCGGGCCTCGTCGATGAGGATCGAGTCGACCTCATCGACGATGGCGAAGTTGTGCTCGCGCTGGACCAGGTCGTCGAGCGAATGTGCCATGTTGTCGCGCAGGTAGTCGAAGCCGAACTCGTTGTTGGTGCCATAGGTGATGTCGGCCGCGTAGGCCGCCCGGCGCTCATCGGAGTTCAGGCCGGACAGGATGACCCCGACGTCCAGGCCGAGGAAGCGATGCACGCGGCCCATCCACTCGCTGTCGCGTCTGGCCAGGTAGTCGTTGACGGTGACGACGTGCACGCCTTTGCCGCTCAGCGCGTTGAGGTAGGCGGGCAGCACGCAGGTCAGCGTCTTGCCTTCGCCGGTCTTCATCTCGGCGACGTTGCCGAAGTGCAGCGCCGCACCGCCCATCACCTGAACGTCGAAGTGACGTTGACCCAACACCCGCCAGGCCGCCTCGCGGGCCACCGCGAACGCCTCGGGCAGCAGATCGTCGAGCATTTCGCCGCCCTGGACACGCGTGCGGAATTCGTCGGTCTTAGCCCGCAACTGGGCGTCCGTCAGCTTCTCGATGTCGTCGGACAGCGTATTGACGTAGTCAGCGACCCCACGCAGACGCTTGACCATGCGACCTTCACCGAGGCGCAGCAACTTAGACAGCACAGTGATATTTCCCCTGCGGATTGGAGGCGTAAGCGAACTCCATCCTAGGTGACGCGCTGATGTGTCCTGATCAGGTCGGCGTGCAGGCGAGCCGGGCCGATTCGGCCCGCCTTGAGCGGGCCGAATCAGACCAGTCGACTCAGGTCAGCCTGGATCAGGCCAGCCGGATCAGGCCAGCCGGATCAGGCCAGCCGGATCAGGCCAGCCGGATCAGGCCGTAGTCGTAGGCGTGCCGCCGGTAGACCACGGAGGGCCGGTCGGTCTCCTTGTCGTGGAACAGGAAGAAGTCGTGCCCCACCAGTTCCATCTCGTAGAGGGCATCGTCGACGGTCATCGGCTTGGCCGGATGCTCCTTGACCCGGACGATGTGGCCGGGCTCGTGCTCGTCGACCTTCACCTGCTCGGATGGGCTGGACCCGTTCGGTTTGAAGGCGTCGTCTAGGTCGAGAGGCGCGGCTACGGCCGCGGCCTGATGCAGCGAGACGGGAGTCTTGTCGCCGTAGTGCACCTTGCGGCGGTCCTTCCCGCGGCGCACCCGGCTCTCGAGTTTGTGGACCGCGGCCTCGAAGGCGCCGTAGAAGCTGTCCGCGCAACCCTCACCGCGCACCACCGGTCCGCGGCCGTGCGCGGTAATCTCGACGTGCTGACAGTTCTTGCGTTGACGCCGGTTCTTCTCGTGCTCAAGCTCCACATCGAATCGCTGGATCGCGGAGTCGATCCGCTCGACGCGGGCGAGCTTCTGCCCTACGTAGACGCGGTAGTGGTCGGGAATCTCGACGTTGCGGCCCGTCACTTGAACGTGGGCGTTGGGGGTCGCCGAAGCGTCCTGATCCTGGGAGGAGGGTTGACCGGGCTTCACGGATTGGGTTGACATGCTTGACAACTCATTTCTTCTACGGGAGAGCACGCGGGGCTCGCGCGCCGGGCGATACGAGTAGCTGCGCCGGACGGCGGGGAACAGACCGTCACCCTCCGACGCCAGAGGCCGAAGACATCACCTCCTGTTCACGGGAGAGTTACCGACGACGGTAGTCGCAGTCGGCGAGGTGTTGCCACTCTTTCGGGCTCGCGTGTTCAGGTCTTTGGTCCCTTGTTACCGAACTGCCATCAGGCGTGGGCCAGGGTCAGGACGGCAGTCACTTGCGAACCGGCGGCCCGCAGGACGCGGACCGCCTCGCGGGCGGTGGCGCCGGTGGTGACGATGTCGTCGACGAGCAAAATCTCCCCCGCCGGGGCAGCGCCGGTGAGGCGGACCCGGCCGGCGATATTGCGCTCCCGCGCGGTGGTGCCCAGCCCCACCGAGTCGCGGGCACGGCCCACGGTGCGCAGGGCGTGCACCACCCTGATGGCGGGATTGGCCCCGGTGGCGGTGTCGGCGACGCGGGCCACCGGGTCACCGCCGCGGCGGCGGGCCGCACCACGACGGGTGGGAGCGGGCACGACGGTCAGCGGAGTTGCGACGATGCCCCAGACCGACAGGCGGTGGATGCCGAGCGCCAGGGCGCGGGACAGTGGGGCGACGAGATCGCGCCGCCCGTGTTCCTTGACCGCGACGATGGCATGGCGCCGCGGGCCGGCGTAGCGGCCCAGGGCGAACACCGGCACCCCGGGATCGACGCGTGGAGTGACCAGATGCGGCTCGTCGGAATGCACCTGCAGTGCCGTCGCGCAGGCGTCGCACCATCGGGTGGAGGGCGCTCCGCAGCCGCCACATTCCAGGGGGAAGATCAGGTCAAGCATGGGCGCCACGATGTTGGAGCCCGGCGGTTCGGCGTCTTAAGGGACAAAGTCAGCCCCCACCAGAACACCCAGTTGAACGCCCACACCCGCACCCCGTCAGCGAGATTAACCAGCGCATTGCGGGCTTCGGCCAGCGCAGCGACCAGAGCACTCGCGGTCCGGTCATACGACCGCCCCATCGCCTCGCCGACCGGATCGTCGCCGCACATCCCGGCGCAGTCAGCCAGCGCGCCACTGAGCGTGGACACCGTCAGGCCGACGGTGCCGCCGATGTCGGCCAGTCGCACCCCTGCTCCGTCGAGCACACTCGGGTCCACCGAAAGTCTCGGCATACCAAACCGTTACGACCAGTTGGACCGGTTGGCGTCCATGACACCGGTGTAGTTGCCGTGCGCGTGTCCCCCGGCAGTGTGCAGCTTGCCCAGCGCCTCCTGCATCTGGGCCGCGCCATGCGTCCACAGTCGATGCGCCTCGGCGTGCCCCTGGGCGGCCTCGCCGGTCCAGGTGATGTGCAGGGCCCGCACTGTCGACTCGATCTCCTCGAGCAGGCTGGCCGCGGTGCGCTGGAAATCGTGCATCTCATCAACCACATCGGCCAGCGTGCCCGGATCGACGGAGAATCGCTCAGCCATCGCCGACCATCCGGAGGGCCTGCGCCGCGGCCTCTTCGTTCGAATCGAAAGCCCGGGCGGCCTCGCCCAGCAGCTTGGCCATGATCGACAACGCCCGTTCGACCTCGTCCGCCCCGCGATGCCACTGCTGCCAAGCGTCCCCGTAGGCCCCACCGGACAGCCCTTGCCACCGCGTCACCATGTCGGTGACGGAGCCGTCCAGCGACTTCAGCCGGCTCAGCAGATGATCGGCCGCCCCTGACAACGACTCACATATCGCCGACAGCACCGCGGGTTCGACCCGAAGCTCCCCCATGCTCACCGAGCAAACGTTAGCGATTTGCTGGCGAGTCAGCAATTCACCCCGGTAGGGGCACGGCAACCGTCAGCCGGGCATCACCGGCACCGCGCCGGGTGCCATGAACGGCCGCAGCTCCGACCAGGTCTGACCATTGGCGGCGTCCGCGGCGAGTAACTGCAGCACTCCGCGGGCGTCGGCGACATAGACCGCCGAGGGGTTGGCGGCCACCGCGGCCACCGGCATCACCAAGTTGTTGCTGGGGCCGTCGGAGTTAACACCGTCGAGGTTGACATAGGAGACCGGGTGCGCCGGGTCGTCGCGGGTCACCACCATGTCGTCGCCGGTGCGCCAGGACAACGACACCGCCGAGTCGCCAAGGCCGTATCCGATCCGGCGCGGGTAGGTCAGGGCGAATTCGCCACCCGGGGTCTGCTCCACGCCGGCGAGCACCACTCGACCTTCGATCACCATGGCCACCCGGGTGCCGTCCCGCGACAACTGAAGTTCGGTAATCGTGCCGGGGAACCGCGACGTCACCGCCGCGGAGTCCACCGGGATGCGGGCGGGCTGGCCGGAGGCCTCCTCGCGGATCACCCGGACCACGCTGTTGCCGTCCACCACCACCCACACTGCGTCGTCGAGTGCCCACGACGGCCGGGACAGCGTGCGGCCGTCGGTGGCGCGCACCGCCTGCCCGCCATTGGGTCCTATCCACAGTGACGCGCCGCCGTCCGGCGGCCCGGCGACCGACGCGATGTCACGGCCGGACCGGGAGAACGTCGCGGCACGCTGATCGGTCATCGCCCCGAACGAACCGGGCAGCTTCACCGAACGCTGGCCGTCCAAGGCCATGACGGATCCGCCCATCAACGCGTGCACACCCGCCGACGCGCCGTCCACGGCACCCGGATCGGTGGCCGCGACGTCAGTGGTCTTCCACCCGTCGACGAACCGGTCGTCCAGCGGCGCTCCGTCGACGTTGATCAGATACGGGCCGGTCACATCCGAGCGCGCCAGGGTCCAGATGATCTGCGCGGCAAGGAGAAGCCGGGTGGCCGGATCGGTGGTGGTCAGATTCTCCAAGTCGATGCGCGCCCCACCGTAGCCCCGGCCCACCCCGGTCTTGCCGCCGTCCGCGCGGGTGACCGGACCGCGCAACTTCAGCGGCGGACCGAGCAGGTTGCGCACCGCTTTGGCCATCTCCGGCCGCGGCCCGGCGAGGAGCTTGTTGACCAGTTCGGTGGCCACCAGGTCAGGGTCGGACACCGCGACGTAGCGCGGATCCGGTACGACGGTAGTACCGGTGGGGTCGACGAAATAGAGCGTGTAGCGCTTGTAGGCGGCCTGAAACTTCTGCCAGTCCAGGAAGACGCCGTTGGGCAACCGGTTGATCCGCCAGCCGTTGGGAGTCTGCAGCAGTTCGATGGGTCCGGGGTCGGGCAGCTTGCCGTCGCTGGTCTCGAAGACGCCGGTGTCGGAGATCGACCCGAGCATGTCTGCCTGCATCGTCACCGAAACCTTTTCCGCCGAACGGGTTTCGGTGAACACCACCTTGTCGATGAGCAGGGCGCTGCCCTGGTCGTCCCAGTCCTTGGAGGCCGATTCGGTGAGGAACTGACGCGCCGCGATGTGGCGGTTGGCCGGATCGGCGGTGGCTTTGAGGAATTCGCGCAACAACTGGTCGGGGCTCATGGCCGGATTGGGCTCGGGCAGTTGCTGCGGCGCCGGCATCTCGACGGTCCCGATCGCCTGCGGAGCCGACGAATCCGGCACCCCCGCGCATCCGGGTATCAGCGCCACAGCCCCGGCCAGCACCGGGGCCAGCGCCCGGGTCACCAACGTGCGGGTCACACGCGCTCCCCCGCGGCTTCACGCTGCCGAAGCCGTTCAGCGGCAGCAGGTTTGAGCGGCAGCGGGCTGGTGGTCACCTTGTGTCCGCGGACCAGCGGCAGAGTCAGCCGGAAGCAGGCGCCGTTACCCGGCTCACCCCAAGCCTCCAGCCGGCCCTGGTGCAGCCGGGCGTCTTCGATGCTGATCGCCAGTCCCAGCCCGGTTCCGCCGGACCGGCGCACCCGGGACGGATCGGAGCGCCAAAACCGGCTGAACACCAGCTTCTCTTCACCGGGCCGCAGACCCACCCCGAAGTCGCGGACCGTGACCGCGACGGTGTCCTCGTCGGCGCCCATCCTGATCTGCACCGGCCGGTGCTCGGCGTGATCGATGGCGTTGGCGATCAAATTACGCAGGATCCGCTCCACCCG
Source organism: Mycobacterium sp. (assembly GCF_044342925.1). Taxonomy (GTDB): domain Bacteria; phylum Actinomycetota; class Actinomycetes; order Mycobacteriales; family Mycobacteriaceae; genus Mycobacterium. The sequence goes on from NZ_JBIIOV010000104.1 coordinate 8,496, forward strand.
GCGGGGGTCGACTTCGGCGATGACCGGCTCGTCGGGCATCTCGACCTGCAGCTCGATGGCGGCATCCCGGGCGAGGTGGCCCACTTTGCCCAACGCGCTGTTGACCGTCGAACGCAGATCGACGGCCTCCACCGACAGCTCGGCCACACCGGCGTCGTGGCGGGAAATCTCCAACAGATCGTTGAGCAGCGTCTCGAACCGGTCCAGCTCGCCGACCAGAAGTTCGGTGGACCGGCGCAGCGCGGGATCGAGTTCCTCGCTGTTCTCGTAGATCAGATCGGCGGCCATCCGCACCGTGGTCAGCGGGGTGCGCAACTCGTGGCTGACGTCGGAGGTGAACCGGCGTTGCAGGTTGCCGAACTCCTCCAGTGTGGTGATCTGCCGTTGCAGGCTCTCGGCCATGTCGTTGAACGACACCGCCAGCCGGGCCATGTCGTCCTCACCGCGCACCGGCATCCGCTCGGAGAGATGCCCCTCGGCGAAGCGCTCGGCGATACGGGAGGCCGACCGTACCGGGAGCACCACCTGACGGGAGACCAGCAGCGCGATGCCGGCCAGCAGCAGCAATAGCACCAGTCCGCCGGTGGCCATGGTGCCGCGCACCAGGGTGATGGTGTTCTCCTCGCTGGTCAGCGGGAAGATCAGGTAGAGCTCCAGATTGCTGACCCGCGAGGGAACGGGCGAGCCGACCAACAGGGCGGGACCGGAGAATCCCTCGGTGCGCACTCCTGCGTACTGGTAGCTGACCTGTCCGGCCTTGACGAAATCCCGCAGCGATCGGGGAATCTGGTCCACCGGGCCGGCGAAGGTGGCCTCACGCGGGCCGTCACCGGGGACCATCAGCACCGCGTCGAAGGTGCCGGCCAGACCGGCGTCGGAGGCCTGACCCGGTTTGGAGATCAGGGTGTTTCGGGCCAGCTGGAGGCTGGAGTCCAGCGAGCGGGCTTCCTCACCACTGACGATGCCGCTGACGGTGTTCCGGGCCCGGTTGACCTCTTCGGTGGCTGCGCGGACCTTTACGTCGAGCACCCGGTTGGTGATCTGGCTGGTAAGCACGAAGCCGAGCACGAGGATCACCACCGCTGAAAGCCCGAGGGTGAGAACCACCACCCGCAACTGCAGGGACCGGCGCCAGATGTGGCCCAATGCCCGCCGCACGGCACTGGTGCCCCGGACAACCGGTCCGGAGCGGGTGCGCCTTCGGGAGCTGAAGATCATGGGTACTGAGGCTCCTTGCGCGCCGCTCCTCCTCTTCGCTGGCGCTCAGCATCGTCGTGCCGCATGCTACGGCGGTCCGGCTTTGTAACCCACTCCTCGAACAGTCAGCACCACCTGCGGGTTCTCCGGATCCCGCTCGACCTTCGCCCGCAGCCGCTGGACGTGCACGTTCACCAGCCGGGTGTCGGCCGGGTGGCGGTAACCCCAGACCTGCTCGAGCAGCACATCACGAGTAAACACCTGCCGCGGTTTGCGCGCCAACGCCACCAGCAGGTCGAACTCCAAGGGAGTCAACGAGATCTGCTCGCCCTCGCGGGTCACCTTGTGGGCCGGAACATCGATCTCGATGTCGCCGATGGACAGCATCTCGGCGGGTTCGTCCTCGTTGCGCCGCAGCCGGGCGCGCACCCGGGCCACCAGCTCCTTGGGCTTGAAGGGCTTCATGACGTAGTCGTCGGCGCCGGACTCCAGTCCCAGGACCACGTCGACGGTGTCGGTCTTGGCGGTCAGCATGACGATGGGCACACCGGAGTCCGCCCGCAGCACCCGGCAGACGTCGATGCCGTTCATGCCGGGCAGCATGAGGTCAAGGAGCACCAGGTCGGGCCGCAGTTCACGCACCGCCGTCAGCGCCTGGGAGCCGTCGGCGACGACCGCCGTCTCAAAACCTTCGTTGCGCAGGACGATCGTGAGCATCTCGGCCAGCGAGGGGTCGTCATCGATGACCAGGATCCGTTGCCTCATGGCGTCCATGGTGTCACCGAACCGCGACAATTCCCGGCTGCCACACGCCGCGTCTTTACCCGGGCTTTTACCCGGTGCGGGCCAGCAGGTCCGCGGCGAGCCGGTCCGGTCGGACCTCGGCGTCGGCGACCGTCCACCGGCCGTGCCAGTGCCGTTCGGCGAGCCCGCCGTACACCGCCGCGGTGCGCCGCTGCAGACCGTCGTCGCGCTCGTAGGCATCGCGGGGACGGTCGGCCTCCTCGCCCGCCCGGCGCACGGCCCGGTCGGCGGCGAGGTCGACGGAAACGTCCAGCAGAATCTGGTGGTCCGGTACCGGCAGCCCGAGCCGTCCATACTCCAAGTCGCCCACCCAGGTGACCACGTCGCCGGCCGCGTCCTGGTGCAGGCGCGCGGCGCTGTAGGCGGCGTTGGAGGCCACGTAGCGGTCGAGAATGACGACGTCGTGGTCGCGGCACAGCGTGCCGAGTTGGTCCTTGGCGCCGGACCGGTCCAGGGCGAACAGCACGGCCATGGCGTACACCGACTCCGCGAGGTCGCCGTGCCGCCCGTGCAGCGCTTCGCGGGCGAGGTCGGCGGTCACGGACTCGCCGTAGCGCGGGAAGGCCAGCGTGGGGACCGAGCGACCGGCGGCGGCGAAGGCGCGCTGCAGGCCACCGCTGAGTGTGCGTTTGCCGGCGCCGTCGAGACCCTCGATGACAATCAGCACGCCCGGCAGCCTAGATCCGGACTCAGTACCGGTAGTGCTCCGGCTTGTACGGGCCCTCGACGTCCACGCCGATGTACTCGGCCTGGTCCTTGGTCAGCTTGGTCAGCGTCCCGCCGAGCGCCTCGACGTGGATCTTGGCGACCTTCTCGTCGAGATGCTTGGGCAGCCGGTAGACCTCGTTGTCGTACTCGTCGTTCTTGGTCCACACCTCGATCTGGGCGATGACCTGGTTGGAGAAGCTGTTGCTCATCACGAACGACGGGTGACCGGTGGCGTTGCCCAGGTTCAGCAGGCGGCCCTCGGACAGCACGATGATGGAGTGGCCGTCGGGGAAGATCCACTCGTCGACCTGCGGCTTGATGTTGATCCGGCGGATGGCCGGGTCACGCTCGAGGCGCGCCATCTCGATCTCGTTGTCGAAGTGACCGATGTTGCCCAGGATCGACTTGTCCTTCATCGCCCGCATGTGGTCGAGGGTGATGATGTCCTTGTTACCGGTCGAGGTGATGACGATGTCAGCCCAGCCGATGGCCTGCTCGACAGTCTTGACCTCGAAACCGTCCATCAGCGCCTGCAGCGCGTTGATCGGGTCGATCTCGGTGACCGCGACGCGCGCACCCTGAGCCTTGAGCGCCTCGGCGCAGCCCTTGCCGACGTCGCCGTAGCCACAGACGAGGGCGGCCTTGCCGCCGATCAGGACGTCGGTGCCGCGGTTGATGCCGTCGATCAGCGAGTGCCGGGTGCCGTACTTGTTGTCGAACTTGCTCTTGGTGACCGAGTCGTTGACGTTGATGGCCGGGAAGGACAGCTCACCGGCAGCGGCGAACTGGTATAGCCGCAGCACCCCGGTGGTGGTCTCCTCGGTGACGCCCTTGACGGATTCGGCGATCCGGGTCCACTTGTGCGGATCGGCCTGGAGGCTCTGGCGCAGCAGGTCAAGGAAAACCTTGTACTCGTCGGAGTGGTCGTCCTCGTCGGGCGGAACCACACCGGCCTTCTCGAACTGAGCGCCGCGCAGCACCAGCATGGTGGCGTC
>NZ_JBIIOV010000105.1:0-12164 GCF_044342925.1 Mycobacterium sp.
CGAGCGGATCCTCCGCGCCACCCTGGCTGACGTGCCCGAACGCATCCGTGAGGAGGGGATTCGGCCGCCGGCGATCATCGTCGTCGGGCCGGTGGCCGGATTCGAGACGCTATCGAGACTTTAAAGTCTTCTTAATATTGGGGTAAGGTAGGCCGCTATGACGGCTCTCAACGATGCTGAGCGCACCGCACCCTTCAGACGGGTGACCCGCGGTTTCGCCAATCGGAACGGCCATCGGAACGCCTCCAGCGACCGCTCGGCGCAGTTGCCCGCCTCGGTAGACCGCGGCCCGGTGGTTCCCAAGAACCCGCGCACCCCGGCGTGGCTGCCCTCCAAGCGGTTTCTCGCCGCGGTGTTCGCCATCGGCGGCATGCAGCTGCTGGCCACCATGGACAGCACCATCGCGATCGTGGCGCTGCCCAGGATCCAGGATGAACTCGGCCTGTCCGACGCCGGGCGCAGCTGGGTGATCACCGCCTACGTGCTGACCTTCGGTGGCCTGATGCTGCTGGGCGGGCGGCTGGGCGACACCATCGGCCGCAAGCGCACCTTCATCGTCGGTGTGACGCTGTTCGTCATCGCCTCGGTGCTGTGCGGAATCGCTTGGGACCAGACGACTCTCGTCATCGCGCGGCTGCTGCAGGGCGTTGGGGCGGCGATCGCCTCGCCGACCGGCCTGGCGTTGGTGGCCACCACGTTCGCGAAGGGCCCGGCCCGTAACGCGGCCACCGCGGTGTTCGCCGCCATGACCGGCGTCGGTTCGGTGATGGGTCTGGTCGTCGGCGGTGCCCTCACCGAGTGGTCTTGGCGGCTGGCATTCCTGGTCAACGTCCCGATCGGCCTGCTGGTGATCTATCTGGCCCGCACCACGCTGCGAGAGACCCACCGCGAGCGGCTGAAGCTTGACGCCGCCGGCGCGCTGCTCGCTACGGTCGCCTGCACCGCCGCGGTCTTCGGGTTCACCCAGGGTCCGGAGAAGGGCTGGATGGCTCCCTCCACGCTGGGCGCCGGCCTGGCCGCCGTGCTCGCCTTCGTGGCCTTCGTGGCCGTGGAGCGCACCGCGGTGAACCCCGTCGTCCCGTTCGCCCTGTTCCGTGATCGCAATCGGTTCGCCACCTTCGCCGCGATCTTCCTGGCCGGCGGGGTGATGTTCACCCTGACTGTGCTGATCGGCCTGTACGTGCAGGACATCCTGGGCTACACCGCCCTGCGCGCAGGCCTCGGCTTCATCCCGTTCGTCGTCGCCCTCGGAGTAGGCCTGGCTATCTCCTCGCAGCTGGTGTCGGTCTTGCCGCCCCGGCTGCTGGTCATCGCCGGCGGCGTGTTCGTGCTCGGCGCCATGCTGTACGGCTCCACCCTGGATGCCGGCATCCCGTACTTCCCGAACCTGGTCATCGCCATCGTGGTCGGCGGCCTGGGCATCGGCATGATCGTGGTTCCGCTGACCGTCTCGGCCATCGCCGGGGTGGGTTCCGACCAGATAGGCCCCGTCTCGGCTATCGCCCTGATGCTGCAGAGCCTGGGCGGCCCCGTGGTGCTGGCCATCGTCCAGGCCGTCATCACCTCCCGGACGCTGTACCTCGGCGGAACCACCGGACCGGTGAAGCGGATGGACCCCGAGCAGTTGCATGCGTTGGACCAGGGCTACACCTACGGTCTGCTGTGGGTGGCCGGCGTGGCGGTCGTCGTCGGTGTCGTGGCGCTGTTCATCGGCTACACGGCCAAGCAGGTCGCGCATGCCCAGGAGGTCAAGGAAGCGATCGACTCCGGGGACATCTAGCGGGCGGTCTGGCTTGAGCCCGACGACGATGCGGGCCCCCGGGCCCGAGGAGGAGTCGGGAATCCGGCTCGTCGGCTAGGTAGGGTGGCTACCCATGGCTGGCGCGAGCATTCCCGAACCGCCGCCCAGAACCCTTGCCGCCAGCGTGCTGGGCATCGCGATCGTCGCGATCACCGGCATGCAGCTGATGGCCACGCTGGACGGCACCATCGTGATCGTCGCCCTCCCTCGGATGCAGGCTGACCTCGATTTATCCGAGGCGGCAAAGAGCTGGGTGATCACCGCGTACGTGCTCACCTTCGGTGGCCTGCTGTTGCTGGGCGGCCGGGTCGGCGACGCGATCGGCCACAAGCGGGCGTTCATCTCCGGTGTCGGGGTCTTCACCATCGCCTCCATGGCGTGCGGCCTGGCCACCGACGGCCCGCTGCTGATCGCCGCGCGGGCGGTGCAGGGCATGGGCGCGGCGGTGGCCGCGCCGACCGGGCTGGCACTGATCGCCACCACCTACGCCGTCGGGCACGCCCGAAACCAGGCCATGGCGATCTCGGCGGCCATGCAGGGCCTCGGGTCGGTGCTGGGTCTGGTGGTTGGCGGCGCACTCACGGTGATCTCCTGGCGCCTAACATTCCTGATGAACTTGCCGATCGGCATCTTCATCGTGTGGATCGCCCTGACGCGACTGGAGGAGACCCGGCACGAACGACTCAAGCTCGACATCTCCGGGGCGCTGCTGGCCACGCTGGGGTGCGGCGCGGGGGTCATGGTGTTCACCCAGGGTCCGGCGCGCGGTTGGTCCGACCCCTGGGTGATCGCGGCGGGGGCGGCCGCGGTTCTGCTGTTCCTGGCCTTCTTCATGGTCGAACGTAAGGCCGATCACCCCCTGGTTCCGCTGTGGCTGTTCCGGGACCGCAACCGGGTGGCGACGTTCGTGTCGCTGTTTCTGGCCGGCGGGGTGCTGCTGACGCTCACGGTGATGATCGGGCTTTACGTCCAGGACGTCCTGGGCTACTCCGCGCTGCACGCCGGAATCGGGTTCATTCCGTTCGCGCTCGCACTGGGTCTCGGAAACGTGTGCACCGCCCAACTGGCGCCCTACATCGCGCCGCGCTGGCTGATCATCGGCGGCGGCATCTTCGTGCTGGGCGCGATGATCTTCGGGTCCACCCTGACCCGGACCATCCCGTACTTCCCGGACCTGCTGCTGCCGATCCTCATCGGCGGCTTCGGCATCGGCGTCATCTCGGTGGTTCTGCCGCTGTGCGCACTGGCCAATGTCGGGCCGCGCGAGATCGGTCCGATCAGCGCCATCACCCTGATGGCCCAGAATCTCGGCGGCCCCATGGTGCTGGTGATCATCCAGGCCGTGCAGATATCCCGCACGCTGTATCTGGGCGGAACCACCGGCCCGGTCGCCGACATGACGCCCGCCCAACTCGACGCCCTTGACGCCGGCTACACCTATTCGCTGCTGTGGATCGCCGCCGTCGCCGTTCTGGTTGGCGCCAGTGCCCTTTTCATCGGATACACCGCTAAGCAGATCGCCGCCGCCCAGCACACCCGTGAGGCGGTCGAGGCCGGCGAATTGTGAAGACGGTCCCAGTGTGAAGACCGTCCTGCTGTGAAGACCGCTCTGCGACTTCTCCTCCTCGCGCGCTCGGCATCGGCGTCGAACTATGCTGACTCGCTGTGATCACCCGCATGTCCGAGCTGTTCCTGCGCACTCTGCGCGACGACCCGGCCGACGCCGAAGTCCCCAGCCATAAGCTGCTGATCCGGGCGGGCTACGTCCGGCCGATCGGGCCGGGCCTCTACAGCTGGCTGCCGCTGGGTCTACGGGTGCTGCGGCGGATCGAAGCCATCGTGCGGGAGGAGATGGTGGCCATCGGCGGCCAGGAGATCCTGTTCCCCGCGCTGCTGCCCCGGGCACCGTACGAGACCACCAACCGCTGGACCGAATACGGCGACGGGGTGTTCCGGCTCAAAGACCGCCGGATGAATGACTACCTGCTGGGCCCCACCCACGAGGAACTGTTCACTCTGACCGTCAAGGGGGAGTACAGCTCCTACAAAGACTTTCCGGTGCTGCTGTTCCAAATCCAGGCGAAATACCGCGACGAGGCCCGTCCGCGGGCCGGCATCCTGCGCGGACGCGAGTTCGTCATGAAGGACTCCTATTCCTTCGACACCACCGACGCCGGCCTGCGCGAGGTCTACCTGGCTCACCGCGACGCGTATCAGAAGATGTTCTCCCGCATGGCGATTCGCTATGTGATCGTCTCGGCGGTGTCCGGTGCCATGGGCGGTAGCGCTTCGGAGGAGTTCCTCGCGGAAAGCGAAGTCGGCGAGGACACCTTCGTGCGGTGCCTGGAGTCGGGATACGCCGCCAACGTCGAGGCCGTTACCACCGCGGCGCCCGATCCGCTGTCGACCGACGGGCTGCCTGACGCCGTCGTGCACGAGACCGGCGACACCCCGACCATCGCCACCCTGGTCGACTGGGCCAATGCGACACTGGGCCGTTCCGTCACTGCCGCGGACACCCTCAAGAACGTCATGCTGAAAGTCCGTGCGCCCGGCGGTGATTGGGAATTGCTTGCGATCGGGATTCCCGGCGACCGCGATGTCGACGACAAGCGCCTCGGCGCCGCGCTCGACCCCGCCGAGTACGCGATGCTCGACGACGCCGACTTCGCGAAGTATCCGTTCCTGAAGAAGGGGTATATCGGCCCGAAAGCCCTGCTGGACAACGGTGTTCGTTATCTCGTTGACCCGCGGGTGGGCACTGGAACCTCGTGGATCACCGGCGCCGACGAGACCGGCAAGCACGTCGTCGGCCTGGTGGCCGGACGCGACTTCACCCCGAACGGCACGATCGAGGCGGCCGAGGTCCGCGACGGCGATCCCGCCCCGGATGGCGCCGGACCGCTGGTCAGCGCCCGCGGCATCGAGATCGGTCACATCTTCCAGCTGGGCCGCAAGTACACCGACGCGTTCACCGTCGACGTGCTCGGCGAGGATGGCAAGCCGGTGCGGTTGACCATGGGCTCCTACGGCATCGGGGTGTCGCGGCTGGTGGCGGTGATCGCCGAGCAGCACCACGACGAGCTCGGCCTGCGCTGGCCGGCGTCGGTGTCGCCGTTCGATGTTCACCTGGTGATCGCGAACAAAGACCCCGAAGCCCGTGCCGGTGCCCAGGCCCTGGCCGCGGAGCTCGATGTCCAAGGCTTCGACGTGCTGCTCGACGACCGGACATCCTCACCGGGAGTCAAGTTCAAAGACGCCGAACTGCTCGGTGTGCCCTGGATCGTCGTGCTGGGCCGCGGTTGGGCCGAGGGCAAAGCCGAACTGCGCAACCGTTTCACCGGGCAGACTCAGGAGATCGCGGTCGCCGATGCGGCCGCCCAGATCGCGGCGGCACTGGCCCCAGAGGACTGAACCCCAGAGGACTGAACCCCGGCGGACTGAACCCGCCGGCTACTCGCTACCGCCGGGGAACGCCTCGGTCACCGGCCAGGCGCCCAGCACCCTGCGCCACCGCGCGGCCAGCACCGCGCACTGGGTGAGAGCGGTACCGCCGAAAGCGCGATCCTGCTCGAGGTCGGTCTGCTCGAGCACCGCACGCCAGGCCACCGCGCAGTCGCCCTCCATCCGCACGGCCAATTTGGCTGCGCTGGAAGGGGAGTCGACGACCATCGGGAGCTGATAGCCCACCGCCGGTAGCGGTGCCTTGATCGACCGCTCGTTCATCATCGTGACCGCGGCCTCACGCCGCTCGCGGTGCTCGGCCAGCGACCGGGAGACCAGTTTGTTGTCCTCGGGCATCACATGCGGCGACACCAGGCCATAGCCGTAGATCGCCGCATGTTCGGCGGCGATCGCGTCGAACAGCGCGCCCGGCCCCGGCTCTGCGGGCCGGTCCGGATCGGGCGTCGGTTCAGCCGTCGTCGACGGCGAAGCGGGGGAGGTCACCGCGGCTTCCTCTCGGTCGGCTTGTCTTGCGCCGGCTCCGGCGGCGCGTCCGGGGTGTCCGGGGGCAGCCCGACAGTGAACGACGTCGTGCAGGCCGCGGCGATCGACCCCATCAGCCCGGCGCGGTAGCCGGACAGGGTCGGTACCAGCTTGGCCGCGCTGTCCGCCGATTTCCGCAGTGCATCGATGACGTCGCGGAGCCTCGGTGGTGGCAGAGCTGGCTGCTGCGCGGGCGCCGGGGTCGCCGACGTCGTCTCCGGAGTCTCGGTCGGGGTCGGCTTGCCCGCCGCGCGTGCCAGTTCCTCCACCAGAGCGGTGGCATGCCGGGCGCGTTCGGCGGCCACCTCGCTCAGTGCCGCGGCGACCGCCGGCTTGGCGGCCTTGGCCGCCGCCGTGGCCATCTCGCTATCCCGCCGGGCGGCGGCGAGTTCGGCCTCCAGCGGATCGGGAGCCGGGGGTTCGGACCGCCCGCACGCCACCGTCGGACCGACGAGAGCCAGCGCGAGCAGGCCACGTCCGCTGCCGACGAGGACGCGGCGTCGGCTGAGCACGCGCGAGGGGAATGGGTCGGGGTCGAGCACGCGCGAGGGGAATGGGTCGGGGTCGAGCACGCCAACATCCTGCCATTCCCCTTGCCGTTGCTGGCGTATCGTTGGTGGCCGGTCGGAACAATTCAAGATTGAGGAGCTCGCCGTGACGGAGCGGACCCCGGGTTCTTCGCCGGGCTTGCCCACGCGGGAGCAGGTGATCGAGCTACTCGCCGACGAGTTCGCGCGCTGCGGCTACGAGGTCGACGACGTGGCCGTCGACACGCGCTCCCGGCCGCCGCGGATCACTGTGGTCGCTGACGGCGACACCCCGATCGACCTCGAGACCGTCTCGGAGCTGTCCCGATCCGCGTCCGCGGCGCTCGATGCCGCCGACGCCGGATGGGACTCCTACGTGCTTGAAGTCAGCTCTCGCGGGGTGGACCGCCCGCTCACTGCCGAGAGGCACTTCCGCCGGGCCCGGGGACGCCGCATCGAGGTGTCGCTGGCCGACGGGGATACCGTCACCGGCCGGGTCGGGGAGACCGGCGCCGGCGCGGTGGACCTGGTGGTCCGATCCAGCGGGGACTGGAAGGTTCGCCGCCTGCCACTGAACGAAATCCGCAAAGCCGTTGTCCAGGTGGAGTTCTCCGCACCCCCCGCCAGGGAACTCGAATTGGCCGGCGTTGCTCGTCTGACACCCACGGAGGCCGGGGCATGAACATCGACATGGCCGCACTGCACGCGATCGAGGTCGACCGGGGCATCTCGGTCGACGAACTGCTCGACACGATCAAATCGGCGCTGCTGACCGCCTACCGCCATACCGACGGGCATCAGCCCGACGCCCGCATCGAGATCGACCGCAAGAGCGGCGCGGTGCAGGTGCTCGCCCGCGAGACCGATGCCGACGGCAACCTCATCAGCGAATGGGACGACACTCCCGAGGGCTTCGGCCGGGTCGCCGCCACCACCGCCCGCCAGGTGATGCTGCAGCGTTTCCGCGACGCCGAGAACGAGCGGGTGTACGGCGAATTCTCCGCCCGGGAAGGCGACATCGTCGCCGGGGTGGTGCAGCGAGACGCCCGCGAGAACGCCCGCGGCAACGTGGTGGTCCGGCTCGGCAGCGAGACCAAGGGGTCGGAAGGCATGATCCGTCCCGCGGAGCAGGTCCCGGGGGAGTCCTACGGACACGGCGACCGGCTGCGCTGCTATGTCGTCGGGGTCACCCGCGGCACGCGCGAACCGCGCATCGAACTGTCCCGCACCCACCCGAACCTGGTGCGCAAGCTGTTCTCGCTGGAGGTCCCCGAGATCGCCGAGGGGTCGGTGGAGATCGTGGCGGTCGCCCGGGAGGCGGGGCACCGATCCAAGATTGCGGTGCGGGCGAAGCCCGGCGGTCTCAACACTGGTCTTAATGCGAAGGGGGCCTGCATCGGGCCGATGGGCCAGCGGGTGCGCAACGTCATGAGCGAACTGTCCGGCGAGAAGATCGACATCATCGACTTCGACGAGGACCCGGCCCGCTTCGTGGCCAACGCGCTGTCGCCGTCCAAGGTGGTGTCGGTGCAGGTGATCGACGCCACCACGCGCGCGGCCCGCGTCGTCGTTCCCGACTTCCAGCTTTCGCTGGCGATCGGCAAAGAAGGTCAGAACGCCCGGTTGGCAGCCCGGCTCACCGGCTGGCGGATCGACATCCGCAGCGACGCCGCCGCCCCCGAGACGGGGCCGGGAAACACCGCAGGGGCCGCGGAGCATTCCGGTCGGCAGGCCTGACTCCAGACTGGTTCTTCACGCCGCTGCGGTGACGTAGACTGACCTGTGATCCAGCGCGAGACTTCGGCCGCTGACGCACGCACCTCTCCGGTGCGAACATGCATCGGTTGCCGCAAGCGAGAGTTGGCCGTCGATCTGCTCCGAGTGGTGGCCGTGTCGACGGTGGACGGCCGATCCGCCGTCGCCGTTGACATACAAGGCTGCAACCCGGGCCGGGGAGCCTGGCTGCACCCCGACGACCGTTGCCTGACGGCAGCGATCCGGCGGCGGGCCTTCGGTCGAGCGCTCCGGATCACCGGTACACCGGACACAGCCGCGGTGGTCGAGCATTTTCAAGGGCTCGCACCACCCGGGAGAGAACAGGTAGCGAAGAACATGAGCACACCGTGAAGTCCCGATGACCATGCGTCATAGCTAAACCCGAGGCGCGGCCTACCCACCGCTGTCGCCTCTACGAGATGGAGAAGTAGTGGCAGGTAAGGCCCGCGTACACGAGTTGGCTAAGGAACTCGGTGTCACGAGCAAGGAAGTTCTCGCTCGCCTGAGTGAACAGGGCGAGTTCGTCAAATCGGCATCGTCCACAGTCGAAGCGCCGGTGGCGCGGCGGTTGCGCGAGTCCTTCGGCGGCGCGAAAGCGCCCGCGAAGGCCCCCGAAGCGCCGGCCGCCGCCAAGGCGGCGGCTGACGGCGGAGTGGTCGCCCCCGCACCACCCGCTCCCAAGCCGGCCGCGCCGGCACCGTCGGCTCCCCCCGCTCCGCCGGCCCCGGCCGTGCCCGCCGCTCCGGCGGCACCCACCGTGGCCGCCGCCCCTGCCCCCGCCCCGGCACCGGCACAGCCCCCCGCTGCGGGTCCGCGTCCCGGCCCGGCGGCTCCCAAGCCCGGATTGCCCCGATCGCCCCGGGTCGGCAACAACCCGTTCTCCTCAGCTCAGCCCGTCGAGCGTCCGGCGATGCCGAGGCCACAGGGCCCGGCTGGTCCCGGTGGGCCCCGGCCCGGCCCCGGCGGCATGCCGCCGCGTCCGGGCGGCGCCCCGCGTCCCGGTGGCGCCAGCCCCGGCAACATGCCCCCGCGTCCTCCCGGCGCCCGTCCCGGTGCGCCTGGTCGGCCCGGCGCTCCGCGCCCCGGCGGTGGCGGCCGTCCCGGCGGTCCCGGTCAGGGTGCCCGGCCCGGCGGTGGTGGCGGTAACTACCGCGCCGGCGCTCCCGGCGGCGCCGGTGGCGGAGCCCCGGCGGGTGCCGGTGGTTTCCGCGGCCGTCCCGGCGGCGGTGGACCCGGTGGAGGCGGCGGTGGACCCGGTGGAGGCGGCGGAGGCCGTCCCGGTCAGCGCGGTGGCGCGGCCGGTGCGTTCGGCCGTCCCGGCGGCGCCCCGCGTCGCGGTCGCAAGTCGAAGCGGGCGAAACGCGCCGAGTACGAGAACATGCAGGCACCGGTCGTCGGTGGCGTGCGCCTTCCGCACGGCAACGGCGAAGTCATCCGGCTGGCCCGCGGCGCGTCGCTGTCCGACTTCGCCGAGAAGATCGACGCCAACCCGGCCGCGCTGGTACAGGCCCTGTTCAACCTCGGCGAGATGGTGACCGCCACCCAGTCGGTGGGTGACGAGACCCTCGAACTGCTGGGCGGCGAGATGAACTACGTCGTCCAGGTGGTGTCACCGGAAGACGAGGACCGCGAACTGCTGGAGTCCTTCGATCTGACCTACGGCGAGAACGAGGGCGGCGAGGACGACCTCGAGCATCGTCCGCCGGTGGTCACCGTGATGGGTCACGTCGACCACGGCAAGACCCGTCTGCTGGACACCATCCGGCAGGCATCGGTCCGCGAGGGTGAGGCCGGTGGCATCACCCAGCACATCGGCGCCTACCAGGTCGCCGTCAACCATGACGGCAACGAGCGCCTGATCACCTTCATCGACACCCCGGGCCACGAGGCGTTCACCGCCATGCGTGCCCGTGGCGCGAAGGCCACCGACATCGCCATCCTGGTGGTGGCCGCCGACGACGGCGTGATGCCGCAGACGGTGGAGGCCATCAACCACGCCCAGGCCGCCGATGTGCCGATCGTGGTGGCGGTCAACAAGATCGACAAGGAAGGCGCTGATCCGCAGAAGATCCGCGCGCAGCTCACCGAGTACGGACTGGTCGCCGAGGACTTCGGCGGCGAGACCATGTTCGTCGACATCTCGGCGAAGAACGGCGTCAACATCCAGGCGCTGGAGGAGGCGGTCCTGCTGACCGCCGACGCCGCGCTGGACCTGCGGGCCAATCCCGACATGGAGGCCCAGGGTGTGGCCATCGAGGCGCACCTGGACCGCGGTCGCGGTCCGGTGGCCACCGTGCTGATCCAGCGCGGAACGCTGCGGGTCGGCGACTCGGTGGTGGCCGGCGACGCCTACGGTCGGGTCCGGCGCATGGTCGACGAGCACGGCGAGGACGTCACCGAGGCGTACCCGTCGCGGCCGGTGCAGGTCATCGGCTTCACGTCGGTACCGGGAGCCGGTGACAACTTCCTGGTCGTCGACGAGGACCGCATCGCCCGCCAGATCGCCGACCGGCGCAGCGCGCGCAAGCGCAACGCGCTGGCCGCCAAGGCCCGTAAGCGGATCAGCCTGGAGGACCTGGAGTCGGCGCTGAAGGAAACCAGCCAGCTCAACCTGATCCTCAAGGGCGACAACTCCGGCACCGTGGAGGCGCTCGAAGAGGCACTGCTGGGCATCCAGGTCGACGACGAGGTGGAGCTGCGGGTCATCGACCGCGGTGTCGGTGGCATCACCGAGACCAACGTCAACCTGGCGTCGGCTTCCGATGCGATCATCATCGGCTTCAACGTGCGCGCCGAGGGCAAGGCCACCGAACTGGCCAACCGCGAAGGCGTCGAGATCCGGTACTACTCGGTGATCTACCAGGCCATCGATGAGATCGAGAGCGCTCTCAAGGGCATGCTCAAGCCTGTCTACGAGGAGAAGGAGCTCGGCCGCGCCGAGATCCGGGCGATCTTCCGGTCCTCCAAGGTCGGCAACATCGCGGGCTGCCTGGTGCAATCGGGCATCATGCGCCGCAACGCCAAGGCCCGGTTGCTGCGCGACAACGTGGTGGTCGCGGAGAACCTCACCATCTCCTCGCTCAAGCGTGAGAAGGACGACGCCACCGAGGTCCGGGAGGGCTTCGAGTGCGGTTTGACCCTGACCTACTCCGACATCAAAGAGGGCGACGTCATCGAGACCTACGAGCTGGTCGAGAAAGAGCGGGTCTAGCCCTGATGGACGATCATCATGGCTGACCCCGCACGGGCGAAGCGGCTGGCCAAGCGGATCTCGACCATCGTCGCCTCGGCCATCGAGTACGAGATCAAGGATCCGCGGCTGGCCGGGGTGACGATCACCGACGCCTCGGTGACCGGTGACCTGCACGACGCCACGCTGTATTACACGGTGATCGGCCGCTCGCTCGATGAGGAGCCCGATTACGCCGGTGTGGCTGCGGCCTTGGAGAGTGCGAAAGGCGTCCTGCGCAGCATGGTCGGGGCCCGGACGGGGGTGAAGTTCACGCCGACCTTGGCATTCGTCCGCGACACCGTTCCCGATGCGGCCCACCGGATGGAGGAGTTGCTGGCGCAGGCTCGTGCCGCGGACGCCGACGTGGCGAGGATCCGTGCCGGCGCCACGCCAGCAGGCGACGCGCAGCCCTACCGTGTGTTAGAAGTAGAGCCTGAAACGGACGAGAGGTCTGATGACGGCGATCGAGCCGACGACTGAGGTCACCGGTAGGCGTATCCATGCCGCCGGTGCCGCCGAGGTGCTCGCAGCCGCCCGTTCCGTGGTGTTGCTGTGCCATGTGCAGCCCGACGCCGATACCGTCGGCGCCGCGCTCGGGCTCGGTCTCGTTCTGCTTCGTGCCGGCGCCCGCGTGCAGGTCAGTTTCTCCGCCGCCGACCGGCTGCCCGAGTCGCTGAGCGAGCTGCCCGGGTGCGGACTGGTGGTGCCGCCGGCTGAACTGCGCCGCGACGCCGATCTGGTCGTCACCGTCGACACTCCGAGTCCGAATCGGCTGGGTGAGCTGGCCGAACTGATCGTCGGCCGCGACGTTCTGGTGATCGATCACCACCGCTCCAATACG
>NZ_JBIIOV010000107.1:0-12001 GCF_044342925.1 Mycobacterium sp.
GGTTACCCGCCCACTACGAGGGGCGCGAAATTCGCCTCAGGCGCTCAGAGCCGCCAGCGCCTCGGTCCAGACCTTCTGGTCGCGGGCCTCGCCGGGCTGGTTCATCTCGGCGAATCGCACGATGCCTGACCGGTCGATGACGAAGGTGCCCCGGTTGGCAAAACCCGCGTCCTCGTTGAAGACACCGTAGGCCTGCGCCACCGCGCCGTGCGGCCAGAAGTCGGACAGCACCGGGAAGGTGAAGCCGCTTTCGGTGGCCCAGATCTTGTGCGTGGGCGAGGCGCCGACGGAGACGGCCAGCGTCGCGGTGTCGTCGTTGTCGTAGCTGGGCAGGTTGTCGCGCACCTCGTCCAGCTCGCCCTGGCAGATGCCGGTGAAGGCGAGCGGGAAGAACACCAGCAGGACGTTCTTCTTGCCGCGGAAGTCACTGAGGGTGACCGGCTGGCCGTTCTGGTCTTTGAGAGTGAAATCCGGCGCCTCGGCGCCGATGGCCAGTGTCATGAATGTCTCCCTGCTGCTTTGGATTTCGGTTGCACCAGGCGACTGCCGATCCAGTCGCCAAGGTTGGCCGACGAGGTCTGCATCAGCCCGGCGGTGGGCGCGGCCTCGGCGATGTCGGCCGGAAGTACATGACCCGGTTTCCCGGTCTTGGGCGTCAGCACCCAGATGACGCCGTCCTCAGCGAGTGGCGCGATGGCGTCCATCAACTGATCGACGAGGTCCCCATCCTCCTCACGCCACCACAGCACCACCACGTCGACCACCTCATCGGCGTCCTCGTCGATGAGTTCGCCGCCGCAGGCATCCTCGACGTCGGCGCGAATATCGTCGTTCGTGTCATCGTCCCAGCCCAGCTCCTGGACGATTTGACCGTGCTGGATGCCCAGCCTCTGGGCGTAGTTGGGCTCGCTGTCACTCGCGGCGACCACCGTCGCAACCTCCTCTGTCATCGGCTGTCGTGCGCATATCGTCGCACGCCGTAGCCGGTCGCCTCACTGTTGGTGTTTTTTTGCTCAGTACGTGGCATCGCAGAGTCGCAGGACGTCCGACCGGGCGCCGTTGAGATCATCGATGATCGTATTGAACTCCGCGGGTGGCGCTCGCCTGGTGATTGCGTCCGCGGTGGTGCGGGCGCCGTCGACCCACTCCATGAATGCGTCCGTCAATTTCTCCGGCACGATCTCGGCGATGCTCTTCTCCACCGCATCCGCACTCTGGGACAGCGCGTCCACGGCCGGACCCGCGGCCGACTCGGTATCGCCCCCCGGGGCGTTGAAGGCGCCGACGTAGGCATTGACCGCGTCAATGGCGTCGGCGCTGGAGGTCGACAGCGTCTCGCAGGTGTCATGGACGGCCTGAGTGGTCATCGCCGCCTGACGTTCGGACTCGCGGGCGCTGGAACTGGCTGCCGCTTGCGAGGACGACATCGACACCGAGGTGCGGTAGGCAGGGGCGTCGCCGGAACTGGCGGTGGCGCCACCGCCGGTGACCGTGGTGCACCCCACGGTCAAGATGCCCAGTGCGGCCACCGCGCCGACGGTCAATCCGGCGACTCGCACCACCCGCGGGTTTCCGCTCAGCACGGGTGCAGACGTTACCGGTTCGGCGGTCGGATTCGGGTGCCGCCCGAATTTCCTCGCTTTTGCTGCGGCACTCTGCGTCCTGAGCGACGCAGTTGCGGCACGATGGGACACATGCTGCCCGTGCATACCGCCGAAGCCATCGAGGAGCGGAATTGACCACCGAGTTCGCGCGAGATCAGGGGACCCAGAGCGGCCCAAACGAATCCGAACGGGTTCGGGTCATCCGCGAAGGAGTCGCGTCCTATCTGCCCGACATCGACGCCGAAGAGACATCCGAGTGGCTGGAGTCCTTCGACGACCTGCTCGCCCGCTCCGGCCCGGCCCGCGCCCGCTATCTCATGCTGCGGCTGCTGGAGCGCGCCGGTGAGCAGCGAGTGGCGATTCCCGCTCTGACGTCCACCGACTACGTCAACACGATCCCGACCGAAATGGAGCCGTGGTTCCCCGGCGACGAGGAGGTCGAGCGCCGCTACCGGCGTTGGATCCGGTGGAACGCCGCGATCATGGTGCACCGTGCCCAGCGCCCGGGCGTCGGCGTGGGCGGTCACATCTCCACGTACGCGTCCTCGGCGTCGCTCTACGAGGTGGGCTTCAACCACTTCTTCCGCGGCAAGTCCCATCCCGGTGGCGGCGACCAGGTGTACATCCAGGGCCACGCCTCCCCCGGCATCTACGCCCGGGCCTTCCTGGAAGGCCGGCTCACCGAGGACCGGCTCGACGGGTTCCGGCAGGAGCACAGCCATCCCGGCGGCGGTCTGCCGTCCTACCCGCACCCGCGGTTGATGCCGGAGTTCTGGGAATTCCCCACCGTCTCCATGGGCTTGGGCCCGATGAACGCCATCTACCAGGCCCGGTTCAACCACTACTTGCACGACCGGGGCATCAAGGACACCTCCGACCAGCATGTGTGGGCGTTCCTCGGCGACGGCGAGATGGACGAGCCGGAAAGCCGCGGACTGATCCAGCTCGCCGCCAACGAGGCCCTGGACAACTTGACGTTCGTCATCAACTGCAACCTGCAACGGCTCGACGGCCCGGTGCGCGGCAACGGCAAGATCATCCAGGAACTGGAGTCCTTCTTCCGCGGGGCCGGCTGGAACGTCATCAAGGTCGTGTGGGGCCGGGAGTGGGACGCGCTGCTGCACGCCGACAAAGACGGCGCGTTGGTCAACCTGATGAACTCGACCCCCGACGGGGACTACCAGACCTACCGCGCCAACGACGGCGCCTATCTGCGGGAGCACTTCTTCGGACGCGATCCGCGCACCAAGGCGCTGGTGCAGCACATCTCGGACGCCGACATCTGGAGCCTCAAGCGCGGCGGCCACGACTACCGCAAGGTCTATGCCGCCTACCGGGCGGCGATGGAGCACAAGGGCCAGCCGACGGTGATCCTGGCCAAGACCATCAAGGGCTACTCGCTGGGCGCCCACTTCCAGGGCCGCAATGCCACCCATCAGATGAAGAAGCTCGCCCTGCAGGACCTCAAGGACTTCCGCGACGCCATCCGCATCCCGATCAGCGACGCCCAGCTTGAGGAGAACCCCTACCTGCCGCCGTACTACCACCCGGGCCCGGATTCCCCGGAGATCCGTTACCTGCTCGACCGGCGCACCACGCTGGGCGGCCCAGTTCCGCAGCGGCGCAACAGCTCCAGGGCGCTGACCCTGCCCTCCCGCGACGTCTACAAGCCGCTCAAGGGAGGTTCGGGCAACCAGGCGGTGGCGACGACGATGGCCACCGTGCGGGTGTTCAAGGAACTGCTGCGCGAAACCGGGGAGAACGCCGTCGGCAAACGGATCGTGCCGATCATTCCCGACGAGGCACGCACCTTCGGCATGGACTCGTGGTTCCCGACGCTGAAGATCTACAACCGCCTCGGCCAGCTCTACACCGCGGTCGACGCACAGCTGATGCTGGCCTACAAGGAGAGCCCGAAGGGCCAGATCCTGCACGAGGGCATCAACGAGGCGGGCTCGTGCGCGTCGTTCACCGCGGTGGGCACGTCGTACTCCACCCACAGCGAGCCGATGATCCCGGTCTACATCTTCTATTCGATGTTCGGCTTCCAGCGCACCGGCGACAGCTTCTGGGCCGCTGCCGATCAGATGGCGCGCGGCTTCGTGCTCGGGGCCACCGCCGGGCGCACCACGCTCACCGGCGAGGGCCTGCAGCACGCCGACGGGCATTCCCAGCTGCTGGCCTCGACCAATCCGGCAGTGGTGGCCTATGACCCGGCGTTCGCCTACGAGGTCGCCTACATCATCGAAAGCGGCCTGGCCCGGATGTACGGGCAGAACCCGGAGAACGTGTTCTTCTACATCACCATCTACAACGAGCCCTACGCTCAGCCCGCCGAACCGGAGAACCTCGACGTCGAGCATCTCCTCAAAGGCATGTACCGATTCCGGCCCTCGACCGAGAAGCGCAACAGCGTGGCCCAGATCCTGGCGTCCGGGGTTTCCATGCCCGACGCGCTGCGGGCCGCCGACATGCTGGCCGAGCGCTGGGACGTCGCCGCGGACGTGTGGTCGGTGACCAGCTGGAACGAACTGCACCGCGACGGCCTGGAGGTCGAGAAGGAACGGCTGCGCCATCCGGACCGGCAGCCGCGCACACCGTTCGTCACCGAACAGCTGGGCAAGACAGCCGGTCCGGTGGTCGCGGTGTCGGACTGGATGCGGGCCGTGCCGGATCAGATCCGGCAGTGGGTGCCCAACACCTACGTCACGCTCGGCACCGACGGGTTCGGTTTCTCCGACACCCGGCCGGCCGCCCGGCGCTACTTCAACACCGACGCCGAATCCGTGGTCGTCGCCGTGCTGGAGGCGCTGGCCCGGGACGGCGAGATCGATCCCACGGTGGCCGTCTCGGCCGCCCGCGAGTACCGGATCGACGACGTGCTGGCAGCGCCGGAGCAGACCTCGGACTCGGGGGTCTCGTGAGGCCGCCTCGGAACGGCGTGAATTAGAGCTTTCCGCCAAATATTCACGTACGTTTTAGAGGTGCCCGACAGCCCGCCTTTCGAGGTGCAGCGCTCTCCGCTGGAACTGCTGGAGAATGTCCCCGAGTCGACGTTGCGCCGACTCAAGGGGCGCTCGGGCCGGCTGGCCACCGAAGCCGTGCATGCCATGCAGAAACGCCTGCCGTTCTTCGCCGAACTCGAAGCCTCACAACGCGCCAGCGTGCAACTGGTGGTCCAGGCCGCGGTGGTGAACTTCGCCGAATGGGTGCGCAACCCCGCCAGTCAGGTCGGCTACACCGCGCAGGCGTTCGAGCTCGTTCCTGCGGACCTGACCCGCAAGATCGCGCTGGCCCAGACCGTCGACATGGTGCGCGTCACCATGGAGTTCTTCGAAGAGGTCGTTCCGGCGGTCGCCCGCAACGAGGAGCAGGCCACCGCGCTGACGGTCGGAATCCTGCGCTACAGCCGCGATCTCGCCTTCGCCGCGGCCAGCGCCTATGCCGACGCCGCCGAGGCGCGCGGGTCGTGGGACAGCCGAATGGAGGCCAGCGTGGTCGACGCCGTCGTGCGCGGCGACACCGGCCCTGAACTGTTGTCCCGGGCAGCGGCGCTGAACTGGGACACCACCGCGCCGGCGACGGTGGTGGTCGGCAGCCCGCGACCCGGCCGGGAGGAACTCGCCGGTGAGGACGTCCGGGATATCGCGCTGCGCAATGAACGCGCGGCACTCGCTGACGTGCACGGCACCTGGCTGATTGCGATCATCTCCGGTCCGCTGCCCCCCACCGACCGGTTCTTCAACGACCTGCTGGGCGCCTTCTCCGACGGCCCGGTGGTGATCGGCCCGACCGCCCCGATGCTCACCGCTGCCTATCTCAGTGCCAGCGAGGCGATCTCGGGAATGAACGCGGTCGCCGGCTGGACCGGGGCGCCCCGGCCGGTACCGGCCCGTGAACTGCTGCCCGAACGGGCACTTCTGGGCGACACCTCAGCGGTAGCGGCCCTGTACAACGACATCACCCGACCGCTTGCCGACGCCGGTCCCGCACTCTCGGAGACTCTCGACGCCTTCCTCGACAGTGGTGGCGCCATCGAGGCCTGCGCCAGGAAACTGTTCGTTCATCCAAATACGGTTCGTTACCGACTCAAGCGGATCACCGACTTCACCGGCCGCGATCCCACGGTGGCCCGGGACGCCTACGTCTTGCGGGTGGCCACCACGGTCGGCCGGCTCGGTTACTCGGGGGCCACCGCGGGCAAAGCCCAGACCAGTGCAAACGGCCCGGCATCCCAGCTGACGACTCCCCTGGTCGGTCTGGGCCGCAGCGAATAGGTCGCAGGAAGGCGTCGCCGCCATTGCATCCCGGGGCACCTTTGTAGGGGTTCCACAAAAACCTAAGACAAGGTTCATAATCCTTTACACCCGGAAAAGCAGCGTTCACAGTGTTCTCTTAGAGATGTGATTGCGTTCCTCGCGCCCGGACAGGGCTCTCAGACACCCGGCATGCTCGCCGAGTGGCTTGAGGCGCCCGGTGCCGCCGACCGGATTGCGTCCTGGTCGCAGATCAGCGGACTGGATCTGGGCCGACTGGGCACCACCGCGACCGCCGAGGAGATCACCGACACCGCCGTGACGCAGCCGCTGGTCGTCGCGACCACCCTGCTGGCCTACGACGAGCTGGCCAAGCGCGGCCTTTGGCCGGCCGGACCCGGAAAGACCGTGGTGGCCGGGCATTCCGTCGGCGAGATCGCCGCCTATGCCATCGCCGGCGTCATCTCCCCCGACCAGGCCGTCAAGCTGGCCGCGGTCCGTGGCGCCGAGATGGCACGGGCCTGCGCGCTGGAGCCGACAGGCATGTCGGCGGTGCTCGGCGGCGACGAGGCCGAGGTGCTGGCGCGTCTGGAAGCCCTCGAACTCATCCCCGCCAACCGCAACGCCGCGGGTCAGATCGTGGCCGCCGGCGCGGTGTCGGCGCTGGAGAAGCTGGCAGAGGATCCGCCGGCCAAGGCCCGGGTGCGCCAGCTCGCCACCGCCGGGGCGTTTCACACGCACTACATGTCCTCCGCGCTGGAGGGCTACGCGGCAGCGGCCGCAGAGGTCAGCCCGGCCGACCCCACCACCACGCTGCTATCCAACGTCGACGGCCAGCCCGTCACCTCGGGCGCCGACGCGATGGAGAAGCTCGTCGCGCAGCTCACCCGCCCGGTGCGCTGGGATCTGTGCACCGAGACCATGCGCAATGTCGGCACCACGGCGATCGTCGAGTTCCCCCCGGCGGGGGCGCTGACCGGCATCGCCAAACGTGAACTTCGGGGCGTCGTGACGCATGCCGTCAAGACACCCGCAGATCTGGACCGGCTCGCCGATCTCTAGGCCGGCCGCTCCAGAACAACCCAGTAGATAGATCGTCAACCAGAAAAGGAGCCACGACGTGGGCGCCAGTCAAGATGAAATCATCGCCGGTCTCGCCGAGATCATCGAAGAGGTCACCGGTATCGAGCCGTCCGAGGTCACCCCGGAGAAGTCCTTCGTCGACGACCTGGACATCGACTCGCTGTCGATGGTTGAGATCGCCGTGCAGACCGAGGACAAGTACGGCGTGAAGATTCCGGACGAGGATCTGGCCGGCCTCCGGACCGTCGGTGACGTCGTCGCCTACATCCAGAAGCTGGAGTCGGAGAACCCCGAGGCCGCCGCCGCCCTTCGCGAGAAGTTTGCGTCGGAGTCATGACACGTCCTTCCACTGCTAACGGGGGTTTCCCCAACGTCGTGGTGACCGCCGTCGAGGCGACCACGGCGTTGGGCGCTGACATCGACAGCACGTGGAAGGCCCTGCTGGCCGGCGAAAGCGGAATCCGGGTCCTTGAAGACGATTTCGTCACCAAGTGGGACCTGCCGGTGCGGATCGGCGGGCATCTCGTCGATCCAATCGACGACCACATGGGCCGGCTGGATCTGCGACGGATGTCGTATGTCCAGCGGATGTCGAAATACCTCGGTCGCAAGATGTGGGATGCCGCAGGCGCCCCCGAGGTCGACCCGGACCGCTTCGCGGTCGTCATCGGCACGGGTCTGGGTGGCGGCGAGAAGATCGTCGAGACCTACGACACGATGAACGAGGGCGGCATCCGCAAGGTGTCGCCGCTGGCCGTTCAGATGATCATGCCCAACGGTGCGGCCGCGGTGGTCGGTCTTGACCTCGGCGCTCGCGCCGGTGTCATCACCCCGGTGTCGGCCTGCTCATCCGGGTCGGAGGCCATCGCGCACGCCTGGCGTCACATCGTCATGGGTGATGCCGACGTCGTCGTGTGCGGTGGCGTCGAGGGCATGATCGAGGCGCTGCCGATCGCGGCGTTCTCGATGATGCGCGCGATGTCCACCCGCAACGACGATCCGGCCGCGGCGTCGCGTCCGTTCGACAAGGACCGCGACGGGTTCGTCTTCGGTGAGGCCGGCGCGATGATGATCCTCGAAACCGAGGAGCACGCCAAGGCCCGCGGCGCCACGCCGTTGGCCCGGCTTCTGGGTGCGGGTATCACCTCCGACGCGTTCCATATGGTGGCCCCGGCCTCCGACGGCCTGCGGGCCGGCGGTGCCATGAAGCGGGCGCTGGAGACGGCGGGCTTGTCGCCGGCGGACATCGGCCACGTCAACGCCCACGCCACCTCGACGTCGATCGGCGACATCGCCGAGGCTGCGGCCATCCGGGTCGCGGGTGTTGAGCACGCACCGGTGTACGCGCCGAAGTCGGCGCTGGGCCATTCGATCGGCGCCGTCGGCGCCCTGGAATCGATCCTGACGGTGCTCTCGCTGCGCGACGGGGTGATCCCGCCGACGCTGAACTACGAGACGCCCGACCCGGAGATCGATCTGGACGTCGTCGCCGGGGAACCGCGTTACGGCGACTACCAGTACGCCATCAACAACTCGTTCGGATTCGGCGGGCATAACGTCGCGCTCGCGTTCGGCCGGTACTGATCCGGGGAAGGGCCCAACTGCACCGATGGCACAGCTGACTACGGGTAACGGTCTGCCGAACGTGGTCGTCACCGGCATCGCCATGACGACCGCGCTCGCCACCGACGCCGAGAACACCTGGAAGATGCTCCTCGACGGACAATCCGGGATCCGCACGCTCAAGGATCCGTTCATCGAGGAGTACGACCTGCCGGTGCGTATCGGCGGTCATCTGCTGGAGGACTTCGAGAGCGAGCTCAACAAGGTCGAGCTCCGGCGGATGTCCTACCTGCAGCGGATGGCCACCGTGGTCGGCCGCCGGGCCTGGCAGAACGCCGGCGCCCCGGAGGTCGACACCCGCCGGCTGATGGTGTCCGTCGGCACCGGGATGGGGTCGTCGGAGGAACTGCTGTTCGCCTACGACGCCATGCGGACCAAGGGTCTTCGCGCGGTGTCCCCGCTGGTGGTGCAGAAGTTCATGCCCAATGGACCCGCCGCGGTGATCGGACTTGAGCTTGGGGCCAAAGCCGGTGTGACGACGGTGATCTCAGCCTGCGCGTCGGGGTCGGAGGCCATCGCCACCGCCTGGCGCAACATCGCCTACGGCGAGGCCGACATGGCCATCTGCGGCGGCGTGGAGACCAAGATCGAGGCGGTGCCCATCGCCGCGTTCGCCCAGATGCGCATCGTGCTGTCGACCACCAACGACGACCCGGCCGGGGCCTGTCGGCCGTTCGACGTCGACCGCAACGGTTTCGTGTTCGGCGAGGCTGCCGCGCTCATGGTCATCGAGACCGAGGAGCACGCCAAGGCGCGCGGGGCCACCATCCTGGGCCGCATCATGGGGGCGTCGGTGACCTCCGACGGCTACCACATCGTCGCGCCGGATCCCAACGGCGCGCAGGCCGGCCAGGCGATCACCCGGGCAGTCCAGCTGGCGGGCCTGCAGCCGAGCGACATCGATCACATCAACGCCCACGCCACCGGCACCCAGGTGGGTGACATCGCCGAGAGCAAGGCCATCAACAACGCGTTGGGCGGCCACCGGCCCGTGGTCTACGCGCCGAAGTCGGCACTCGGCCACTCGGTGGGCGCGGTCGGTGCGGTCGAGTCGATCCTGACGGTGATGGCGTTGCGGGACGGCATCGTTCCCCCGACGCTGAACCTCAAGAACCTCGACCCCGAGGTCGACCTGGACGTGGTGGCCGACGAACCACGCCTCGGTAACTACCAGTACGCGGTGAACAACTCGTTCGGATTCGGCGGACACAACGTCGCCATCGCATTCGGTAAGTACTAACAACAGCCGGCCCGGATTTGAAAAAGTCGGGCTGGCGCAACGCAGCATGAGGAGGTATGGATGACGATCCTGGCCCCTGTAGAGGTCGACGAGTCGCTCGACCCTCGCGATCCGCTGCGTCGACTGCGAGCGTTTTTCGACGAGGACAGCATCGAACTACTCCACGAACGTGACCGCTCCGGCGTGCTCGCGGCGTCGGGCACGGTCAACGGTGTGCGCACCATCGGGTTCTGCACCGACGGCACCGTCATGGGCGGCGCGATGGGTGTTGAGGGCTGCCAGCACATCGTCAACGCCTACGACCTCGCGATCGAGGAAAGCAGCCCCATCGTGGGGATCTGGCACTCCGGCGGCGCCCGGCTGGCCGAGGGCGTGCGCGCCCTGCACGCGGTCGGTCTGGTCTTCGAGGCCATGATCCGGGCCTCGGGCCACGTCCCGCAGATCTCGGTGGTCGTCGGGTTCGCCGCCGGCGGTGCCGCGTACGGGCCGGCGCTGACCGATGTGGTCATCATGGCTCCCGAGGGCCGGGTGTTCGTCACCGGACCGGACATCGTCCGCAGCGTGACCGGCGAAGACGTCGACATGGAGTCCCTCGGCGGCCCCGACACCCACCACAAGAAGTCCGGTGTGTGTCACATCGTCGCCGACGACGAGACCGACGCGTACGTCCGCGGCCGACGGCTGGTCGAATACTTCTCCCAGCAGGGCCATTTCGACCGCTCCAAAGCCGAGGCCGGAGACGTCGACCTGCACGCCCTGCTGCCGGAGTCGGCGCGCCGCGCCTACGACGTGCACCCGTTGGTCGAAGCACTGCTCGACTCCGACTCCCCCTTCGAGGAGTTCCAATCCCGCTGGGCGCCGTCGATGGTGGTCGGCGTGGGCCGGCTCTCCGGACGGACCGTCGGCGTGCTGGCCAACAACCCGCTGCGGCTCGGTGGCTGCCTGAACTCCGAAAGTGCCGAGAAGGCTGCCCGTTTCGTGCGGCTGTGCAACGCCTTCGGCATCCCGCTGGTGGTCATCGTCGACGTGCCGGGCTACCTGCCGGGCGTCGACCAGGAGTGGGGCGGGGTGGTGCGCCGCGGCGCGAAGCTGTTGCACGCCTTCGGTGAAGCCACCGTTCCGCGCGTCACCCTGGTGACCCGCAAGATCTACGGCGGGGCCTACATCGCGATGAACTCGCGGTCACTCGGCGCCACGAAGGTCTTCGCCTGGCCGGACGCCGAGGTGGCGGTCATGGGCGCCAAAGCGGCCGTGGGCATTCTGCACAAGAAGAAGCTGGCGGCCACCCCGGAGCACGAGCGTGAGGCGCTGCACGAGGAGCTGGCCGCCGAGCACGAGCGGATCGCCGGCGGGGTGGACAGCGCCATCGACATCGGCGTGGTCGACGAGAAGATCGACCCGGCCCACACCCGCAGCAAGCTCACCCAGGCCCTGGCCGAGGCGCCGCACCGCCGCGGGCGGCACAAGAACATCCCGCTGTAGGTCAGCGGGTCGCGAGCATCTCCTGCGCGGCGGCGACGGCACGTTCCCGGTCGGCCGCCACGAGTCCGATGCGGGTGCGCCGGTCCAGGATGTCATCGATGTCCAGAGCGCCCTCGTGGGTGATCGCGAACTCGAATTCGGCCCGGGTGACGTCGATGCGAGCGGCCACCGGTTCGGTCGGTCGGTCGCACCGCGCGGCGGAGACGACGGCGGACGACTCCCCGCCGTAGCGCGCCACCAGTGACGCCGGTCCGGCGGGTTGTCCGGTCGCCCCCACCAGCGGCAGATTCGTGGTGCGGCACGGCCCGGCCGTGAGCCCCCGCTCGCCGATCGCGCGGTCGAGGACGTCCTGCGCCATGTGCCGGTACTCGGTGAGCTTGCCGCCGACGACGCTGAACAGGCCGTCCGCGGACTCCAGCACCGCGTGATCGCGGGACAGGTCGGAAGTCCGGCCGCTTTCGTCCCCCGCGTCGATCAGCGGGCGCAGACCCGCATACGCACCCGTCACGTCGGCCGGTGTCAGCGCCGTCTGCAGCGCGGTATTAGCGGTGTCGAGCAGGAAGCGCACCTCCTGCGGGGTCGGCTCCGGCACGTCCGGGATCGGGCCGGGCGACTCCTCGTCGGTCAGGCCCAGGTACACCCGGCCCAGCTGGGCCGGTAGGGCGAAAACGAACCGGTTGGTCTCGCCGGGGATCGGAATGGTCAGTGCCGCA
>NZ_JBIIOV010000109.1:0-11987 GCF_044342925.1 Mycobacterium sp.
CACCTACTTCGCCACCGGCGGGGTGCGGGTGCTGGCCACCCGCCTGGGTGCGCTGGCCTACCCTCGCGCCCGCGACGTGCATTTGTCGCCGACTCCCCGGATGGGCGGTCTGGCGATGTACCTGGGCGTGGTCGTGGCGGTATTCCTGGCCTCGCAACTTCCGGCGCTGACCCGCGGATTCGTCTACTCCTCCGGGATGCCGGCCGTGGTGATCGCCGGTGGCCTGGTGATGGCGATCGGTCTGATCGACGACCGCTTCGGACTCGACGCGCTGACCAAGTTCGCCGGCCAGATCACCGCCGCCAGCGTGTTGGTCACCATGGGGGTGGCTTGGAGCGTCCTCTACATACCGTTCGGCGGTATCGGCACGATCGTCCTCGATCAGGTGTCGTCGATCCTGCTCACACTGGCTCTGACGGTGGCGGTGGTCAACGCGATGAACTTCGTTGACGGATTGGACGGCCTCGCTGCCGGGCTGGGCCTCATCACGGCGATGGCGATCTGCATCTTCTCTGTCGGCTTGTTGCGTGACCACGGCGGAGATGTGCTGTTCTACCCGCCCGCGGTGATCTCAGTGGTGCTGGCCGGTGCCTGCCTGGGATTTCTGCCGCACAACTTTCATCCCGCCCGCATATTCATGGGAGATTCCGGGTCGATGCTGATCGGTCTGATGCTGGCGGCGGCGTCCACGACGGCCGCCGGGCCGATCTCGCAGAGCGCCTACGGCGCGCGCGATGTGTTCGCCTTACTGTCGCCGTTCCTGCTTGTCGTCGCGGTGGTGTTCGTGCCGGCGCTGGACATGTTGCTGGCCATCGTGCGGCGCACCCGTGCTGGGCGCAGTCCATTCAGTCCGGACAAGATGCACCTGCATCACCGGCTTCTGCAGATCGGTCATTCGCACCGCCGCGCCGTCCTGCTCATCTATCTGTGGGTCGGACTGGTCGCCCTCGGTGCGGCCAGCACCATCTTCTTCGATCCCCGCTACACCGGGGCGGTGATGCTCGCGGCGATCGCGGTCGCGGTGGTGGTCACCGTGATCCCGCTGATCCGTGGCGAGAACATGGCTGACGACGACGAGCTGACCGCCCTTTACGACACCTTGTACGACGGAAGGTAGTAGACCGCTTTATGCCGTCTGACCCTGTGGTACCGTGCCGGTGCAGCCTGTTCGGGCCAGACTTTCGCAACTGAGTTGATTGTGGGTGGACGTGTGACGACGCCAGCGTCGGACGGGCCGTTTGTGCTCCCATCCGTCGTTTTCCGTCCGACCCGCCTGCTCATCACCTGTGCAGTCGTGACCGCCCTCGCGATCGGCGCGGCGGCCTGGGCCGGCCACATCATGTTCGGGGTGTTCTTCGGAGTCGGTATGGGCCTGGGGCTGGTTAACGCCCTGCTGGTCCACCACTCGGTGGCCTCCATCACCGCGGGCGATCACCCGCTCAAACACAAGATGGCGCTGAATTCGGCCACCAGGCTGCTGATCATCACCGCACTCGGGTTGACTGTCGCATTTCTGTTCCGGCCCCTGGGGCTGGGCGTGCTGTTCGGACTGGCGCTGTTCCAGATCTGCCTTGTTTTGAGCACCGCACTGCCGGTATGGAAGAAGATTCGCACCGGCGAACCGGACGCATGTCCAGATAACGGGAATAGCAGTGCGTCTTCTCTGAATCCATCTCCAACAGCCGACAACATGTTCAAGGATTGAGCACCATGACCGAACGAATCCTCGCCGAAGGTGCGATCGAAGTCGGCCACCACACCACGGCGACGTGGTTGGGAATGACGGTGAACACCGATACGGTGCTCGCCACCGCCATTGCCGCGGCCATCACCTTGGCCCTGGCGTTTTTCCTGCGGGCCAAGGTCACCTCCACTGGTGAGCCGAGCGGCGTTCAGTTGTTCTGGGAAGCCATCACCACCCAGATGCGCGGCCAGGTCGAGTCGGCCATCGGCATGAAGATCGCCCCGTTCGTGCTGCCGCTGGCGGTGACACTTTTCGTATTCATCCTTGTCGCCAACTGGATCTCGGTTCTGCCGGTGCAGTATCGCAATGCCGAGGGCGAGACCCACGAGCTACTCAAACCGCCGGCGTCCGATATCAACTTCGTGCTGGCGCTCGCGTTGTTCGTGTTCCTCTGCTACCACGCTGCCGGCTTCTGGCGCCGTGGCATCATCGGCCACCCGGTCAAGGTGATCAAGGGCCACGTCGCCTTCCTGGCGCCGATCAACCTCGTCGAGGAGATCGCCAAGCCGATCTCGCTCTCGCTCCGACTTTTCGGCAACATCTTCGCTGGCGGCATCATGGTGGCGCTGATCGCCCTGTTCCCGCCGTACATCATGTGGGCACCAAATGCCATCTGGAAGACCTTCGACCTGTTCGTCGGCCTGATCCAGGCGTTCATCTTCGCCCTGCTGACGATTCTGTACTTCAGCCAGTCCATGGAACTGGATGAGGAGCACCACTAGTACCACCCGAAGTCTCTTGTACAACCCCTGAGCAACACACAGCCCTGGTAGTAGACCTACCAGCAATCAAGGAGGATAAGGAATGGCAGACCCACAGATCGTCGCCGGTGCATTGATCGGCGGCGGGCTCATCCTGGGCGGCGGCGCCATCGGTGCCGGTATCGGCGACGGTATCGCCGGCAACGCGCTGATTTCCGGTATCGCGCGGCAGCCCGAGGCACAGGGCCGCCTCTTCACCCCGTTCTTCATCACCGTTGGTCTGGTGGAAGCGGCCTACTTCATCAACCTCGCGTTCATGGCGCTGTTCGTGTTCGCCACGCCTGGCGCCTCCTAATCGACGATGGGCTCTGCAACAGGAGAAGCCGTCGTGTTGTTGGCGGCTGAGGAGGGTGGCGGCACCCAGAACTTCCTCATTCCCAACGGCACCTTCTTCTTCGTGCTGGCCATCTTCCTGATCGTGCTCGGCGTCATCGCCAAGTTTGTCGTGCCGCCGATCCAGGAGGTTCTCGGCGAGCGCGAGCGGATGGCGGCGCAGACGGCGGATGAGAACCGCCGTGCCGCGGCGCAGGAAGCCGCCGCCGAGGCCGACTACGACAACGAGGTGCATACCGCCCGCTCCGAGGCGGCCGGCATCAGGGACCATGCCAGGGCCGAGGGACGTCAGGTCATTGACGACAAGCGCGCTCACGCCAACGAGGAAGTCGCAGGCACCCTTCGGGAGGCCAGCGACGAATTGAGAGTGCAGAGCGACGCGATCGCGCCGCGTCTGGACGTATCGGTGGAGACGTTGTCGGCGACGCTGGCAAGCCGGGTCCTCGGTGTGCCCGTCGATGGTGGCTCGATCGGTTCCGGATCGGTCGGGAGCGGATCGGTCGGTGGCGGATTGGTCGGCGGTCGGACGAGCAGCACGCCCGCTCCGTCGGCGTACTCCGAATCGACGGTGCACTCCGAATCCTCGGCATCGACGGTGTACTCCGACTCCTCGGCGACGGTGGTTTACGCCGACTCGTCGCCGACGGTGATCTACCCGGACGCTTCAACGTCGAACGACGAACGGTAAACAGGAATGTCAACATTCATCGGGCAGCTGGTCGGCTTCGCCGTCATCGTCTGGATCCTCAACAAGTACGTCGTACCGCCGATGCGCAAGCTGATGGCCGAGCAGAAAGACGCCGTCCGTAAGCAGCTGGAAGACAACGCCGCCGCCACCAAGCGGCTGGCCGCGGCCGACCAGTTCCACGCCAAGCGGGTCGATGAGGGTCGCGCCGAAGGCCGGCACATCGTCGACGAAGCCCGTTCGGATGCCGTGCGTATCGCCGAGCAGCTGCACGTTCAGGCGGGCGTCGACGCCGAGCGGATCAAAGTCCAAGGGGGTCAGCAGGTCTCGCTGCTGCGCACCCAGCTGATCCGCCAGCTCAGGGGAAGCCTGGGCAACGAGTCGGTGCGACGGGCGTCTGAACTGGTGAAGGCCCACGTGTCCGATCCGCAGGCGCAGTCGGCCACCGTCGACCGGTTCCTCGACGAGCTGGATGCCATGGCACCGGCGGCGTTCGCGCCCGAGGTGTCCGGCGCCGGACTTCGTTCGGCCAGCCGTGATGCCCAGGCGGCCGTGGTGGCCCGGTTCGACGCGCTGGCCGGCTCACTGTCGCCGACGGACCTGTCCACCCTGTCCGAGGAACTCGTCTCGGTGGACAGCCTGCTGCTGCGTGAGCCGATCCTGACCCGCCACCTCGCGGAGGCCAACGGGGAGATCGACGCGAAACGTCAACTGCTGCAGCGCGTCTTCGGCGGCAAGGTCGGTTCCACGACGCTGGACCTGCTCGAGACCGCGGTGGGTGTTCGGTGGTCGAGGACGGAGGACTTCGTCGGCACCATCGAGCACGTCGCCCGGTTGGCCCTGCTGACCCGCGCTGAGCGAGAGGGCCAGGCCGATGAGGTCGCCGAGCAGCTGTTCCGGTTCGGCCGGGTCCTCGACAACGAGCCGCAGCTGACCCAGATGCTGGGTGATTACTCCCGGCCCTCCGCCGAGCGAGTGGCACTACTGCGCGGAGTTCTGGATCGGGCCTCCGGGACCAACCCGACGGCCGCCGCGCTGCTGGCCGAGACCATCGAGCTGATCCGGGGCGAACGCGCCGACGAAGCGGTGGCGGAACTGGCACAGCTGGCCGTCGCCCGTCGCGGCGAGGCCGTGGCGGAGGTAGCCGCGGCCGCCGAACTCAGCGACGCCCAGCGCCACCGGCTGTCGGATCTCCTAGCGCGGATCTACCACACTCCTGTCTCGTTGCAGCTCATCGTCGACCCCGAGCTTCTCGGCGGCCTGGCGGTCGCCGTAGGGGACGAGGTAATCGACGGAACGCTGTCGTCCCGGTTGGCGGCGGCGGCGACGAAGCTGCCCGACTAGACCACTGCCCGACGAGACCACGAACTAACTCCAAGTTAAAGAGGAAGACGAAAAGCCATGGCAGAGTTGACAATCTCCGCTGACGATATCCAAGGCGCCATCCAGAACTACGTCTCGAGCTTCGAGGCGGGCACTGGTCGCGAAGAAGTCGGTACCGTGATCGACACCGGTGACGGTATCGCCCACGTCGAGGGTCTGCCCTCGGCCATGACCCAGGAGCTCCTCGAATTCGCCGGCGGCGTTCTCGGGGTGGCGCTCAACCTCGACGAGCACAGCATCGGCGCCGTCATCCTCGGTGAGTCCGACAAGATCGAAGAGGGCCAGCAAGTCCGTCGCACCGGTGAGGTGCTCTCGGTGCCGGTGGGCGACGAGTTCATGGGCCGCGTGGTCAACCCGCTGGGACAGCCGATCGACGGTCGCGGCGAGATTGCCTCGACAACTCGGCGCGCCCTGGAAATGCAGGCGCCCTCCGTGGTCGAGCGCCAGGGCGTCAGGGAGCCGCTGCAGACCGGTATCAAGGCCGTGGACGCGATGACGCCGATCGGCCGTGGCCAGCGGCAGCTGATCATCGGCGACCGCAAGACCGGCAAGACCGCGGTGTGCGTGGACACGATCATCAACCAGCGTCAGAACTGGGAGACCGGCGATCCGGACAAGCAGGTCCGCTGCGTCTACGTCGCCATCGGCCAGAAGGGCACCACCATCGCCAGCGTGCGGCGCGCGCTGGAAGAGGGCGGCGCGATGGAGTACACCACCATCGTTGCGTCCCCCGCTTCGGATTCCCCCGGCTTCAAATGGCTTGCGCCGTATACCGGTTCAGCAATCGCGCAGCACTGGATGTACGACGGCAAGCACGTGCTGATCGTGTTCGACGACCTCACCAAGCAGGCCGAGGCCTACCGCGCGATCTCGCTGCTGCTGCGCCGCCCGCCGGGCCGCGAGGCCTACCCGGGTGACGTTTTCTACCTGCACTCCCGGCTGCTGGAACGTTGCGCCAAGCTGTCCGCTGAGCTCGGTGGCGGCTCGATGACCGGCCTGCCGATCATCGAGACGAAGGCCAACGACATCTCGGCCTACATCCCCACCAACGTCATCTCGATCACCGACGGACAGTGCTTCCTGGAGTCCGACCTCTTCAACCAGGGTGTGCGCCCGGCCATCAACGTCGGCGTCTCGGTGTCCCGCGTCGGTGGCGCCGCGCAGATCAAGGCCATGAAAGAAGTGGCCGGCTCGCTGCGCCTGGACCTGTCGCAGTACCGCGAGCTGGAGTCCTTCGCGGCCTTCGCCTCCGACCTCGACGAGGCGTCGAAGGCTCAGCTCGAGCGCGGCGCTCGTCTGGTCGAACTGCTCAAGCAGCCGCAGTACACCCCGATGTCGGTGCAGGACCAGGTAGTCGCGATCTACCTCGGCACCAAAGGCCATCTGGATTCGGTTCCGGTCGCCGATGTCTCTCGCTTCGAGTCCGAGTTCCTCGAGCACCTGCGTGCTGGCAACTCCGGGATTCTCAACGAGATCTACACCTCTCAGAAACTGACCGAGGAGACCGAGGCTGCGCTGAACGCCGCTGTCGCGGACTTCAAGCGCGGGTTCGCCACCACCGACGGCAGCTCCGTCATCCCGGAGGAGCACGTGAAGCCGCTGGACGAGTCGGAGCTGTCGAAGGAGTCCGTGCAGGTTCGCAAGTCGGCCCCGAAGAAGAAGTAAATGGCAGCCACACTTCGCGAACTACGCGGGCGAATCAAATCGGCCTCAGCGATCAAAAAGATCACCAAGGCCCAGGAGCTGATTGCCACGTCGCGGATCTCCAAGGCGCAGGCCCGGGTTGCGGCGGCTCGCCCTTACTCGGTCGAGATCACCAACATGCTGACCGATCTCGCGTCGGAGTCGGCGCTGGATCATCCATTGCTGGTGGAGCATCCGAATCCCAAGCGGGCCGCCGTGCTCGTCGTCGCCGCCGACCGCGGACTCTGCGGCGCCTATAACGCCAGCGTCCTGCGCAAGGCCGAAGAGTTGATGGCGCTGCTCCGCAAGGAGGGCAAGACTCCTGTCCTGTACGTCGTGGGTCGTAAAGCGTTGGGGTACTTCACCTTCCGCAACTGGAATGTCGTCGGATCGTGGATCGGGTTCACCGAGAAACCGACCTACGACAAGGCCCAGGAGATCGCCGATGCGTTGCTGGGCGCTTTCATGTCCAGCGTCGACGAGGACGGCGAAGGACTAGGTGCGGGTGGGATCCAAGATGGTGAAACCCACGAGTTGCACATCGTCTACACCGAGTTCCGGACGATGCTCTACCAGGTCGCCGAGGCACACCGGATCGCTCCGATGGTGGTGGAATACGTCGGAGAGTCCACCGGGCCGACTACCCTCTTCGCGTTCGAGCCAGGTGCCACCACCTTGTTCGACTCATTGCTGCCGCGCTACGTGACGACCCGGATTTACGCGGCACTGCTGGAAGCGGCGGCCTCGGAGTCGGCGTCTCGGCGGCGGGCCATGAAGGCCGCCACCGACAACGCCGACGACCTGATCAAGATCCTCACGTTGATGGCCAACCGTGAACGCCAGGCCAAGATCACTCAAGAAATCAGCGAAATCGTCGGTGGCGCAAACGCGCTCGCCGACGCTGCCAAAAAATAGACCACAGTCAAGAACAGCTCAGGAGCGAAGAGGACCATGACCACCGTCACTTATGAGAGCGACACCACCTCCAGCAACAGCCCGCGGGGTACCGCCGGCCGGGTAGTTCGCATCACCGGCCCGGTCGTGGACGTCGAGTTCCCCCGCGGGCACGTTCCGCAGTTGTTCAACGCTTTGCACGCCGAAATCACCTTCGGCGCAATGGCGAAGACGCTGACCCTTGAGGTCGCCCAGCACCTCGGTGAGAACCTGGTGCGGACCATCTCCATGCAGCCCACCGACGGCCTGGTTCGCGGCGCCGAGGTCACCGACACCGGGGCGTCCATCTCGGTGCCGGTCGGCGAAGGGGTGAAGGGCCACGTCTTCAACGCGCTGGGTAGGTGCCTCGACGAGCCCGGCTACGGCAACGACTTCGAGAAGTGGTCCATCCACCGCCGTCCGCCGGCCTTCGACGCGCTCGAGCCCCGGACCGAAATGCTGGAAACCGGCCTGAAGGTCGTCGACCTGCTCACCCCCTACGTCCGCGGTGGAAAAATCGCCCTGTTCGGCGGCGCCGGCGTGGGCAAGACGGTGCTCATCCAGGAGATGATCAACCGCATCGCCCGTAACTTCGGTGGTACCTCCGTGTTCGCCGGGGTGGGAGAGCGCACCCGTGAGGGCAACGACCTGTGGGTCGAACTCCGCGACGCCAACGTGCTGAAGGACACCGCTCTGGTGTTCGGGCAGATGGATGAGCCGCCGGGCACGCGTATGCGGGTCGCCCTGTCGGCGCTGACCATGGCGGAGTACTTCCGCGACGAGATGGGCCAGGACGTTCTTCTCTTCATCGACAACATCTTCCGGTTCACCCAGGCCGGTTCGGAGGTCTCCACCCTGCTCGGCCGCATGCCGTCCGCGGTGGGATACCAGCCGACCCTGGCCGACGAGATGGGTGAGCTCCAGGAGCGCATTACCTCCACCCGCGGCAAGTCCATCACCTCGATGCAGGCCGTCTACGTGCCCGCCGACGACTACACCGACCCGGCGCCGGCCACCACGTTCGCCCACCTCGACGCCACGACGGAGCTGTCCCGCACGGTGTTCTCCAAGGGCATCTTCCCCGCGGTGGACCCGCTGGCCTCCAGCTCGACCATCCTCGACCCCGCCGTCGTGGGCGACGAGCATTACCGGGTGGCCCAGGAGGTCATCCGAATCCTGCAGCGCTACAAGGACCTTCAGGACATCATCGCCATCCTCGGTATCGACGAGCTCGCCGAAGAGGACAAGCAGTTGGTCGGCCGGGCGCGGCGTATCGAGCGCTTCCTGAGCCAGAATATGATGGCGGCCGAGCAGTTCACCGGCCAGCCCGGCTCGACCGTCCCGGTCAAGGAGACGGTCGAGGCGTTCGACCGGCTGGCGAAGGGCGACTTCGACCACGTTCCCGAGCAGGCGTTCTTCCTGATCGGCGGCTTGGACGACTTGGCGAAGAAGGCGCAGACCTTCGGCGTCACTCTGTGAGCAGGCTGAGCCGGAAGGTGTTGTGAGATGGCCGAGTTGGACATCGCGATCGTCGCCGTCGATCGCAAGATCTGGGCGGGCAAAGGCACGTTCTTGTTCACCCGCACCACAGCCGGTGAGATCGGCATCCTGCCCAACCACATCCCCTTGGTGGCCCAGCTCGTCGACGACGCCATGGTGCGGGTCGAGCGCGAGGGTGAAGAGGACCTGCGCATCGCCGTCGACGGCGGTTTCATGTCGGTGACCGACGCCGGGGTGAAGATTCTGGCCGAGGCAGCGGAGTTCGCCTCCGAGATCGATGCCGACAAAGCCAAGGAGGACGCGGCGTCCGACGACGCGCGTCGGGCCGCCCGCGGGCGAGCGCGTCTGCGAGCACTCGGCCAAATCGACTGACCCGCCGATGAGCGCGTCGATGGTCCTCATGGTCGCGCTTGTCAGTGTGCTGCTGGTCGTCGTCGTGGCGCTGAGCTTCCGGCTATGGAAACTGGGGCAGGGCGGTACGCCCGCAATCCTGCGGGATACCCCTGCCGTCGGCGGGCACGGATGGCGCCACGGCGTGATGAGGTATCGCGGCGACGAAGCCCGCTTCTACCGGTTATCGAGCCTGCGCCTGTGGCCTGACCGCAGGCTGAGCCGCCGCGGGCTGGAGATCATCTCCCGCCGCGCGCCCCGCGGCGACGAGTTCGACATCATGACCGAGGAGATCCTCGTCCTCGAACTCCAGGACATCACCCGCGGGAGGGGTTACGAGATGGCGCTGGATCGCGGCGCGCGTACGGCGTTTCTGTCCTGGGTGGAATCCACCCCGTCGCCGCACACCCGCCGGCCAACCATGTGACCGTAAAGCTAAGTTTCTGAGGGCTTCTCACTCCGGCCCCCGGGCTTCCACAGCACATCGCCGTCCGGGTTCGCCACCCGCGACAATATGAACAACAGATCCGAGAGCCGGTTGAGATAGCGCGCCGGCAGTGCGCTGACAGTCTGCGGATGTGCTTTCACCGCAATCCACGCCGAGCGCTCGGCCCGGCGGGTCACCGTGCGGGCGACGTGCAACAGCGCCGACAGTCCGGTGCCACCCGGCAGGATGAACGAGTTCAGGGCGGGCAGTGGCTCATTGAACTCGTCGCACCATTTCTCCAGGCGCTCGATGTAGGGCTCGGTGATACGCAGAGGTGGATGTTCGGGGTTTTCCACCACGGGCGTGGCCAGGTCCGCGCCGGCGTCGAACAGATCGTTCTGGATCCGGGTCAGCACACTGCGCAGTGGCTCCTCGGGCCGGCCGAGCGCGACGACGACCCCGATGGCCGCGTTGGCCTCGTCGCAGTCGGCGTAAGCGATCAACCGGGGATCGTTCTTCTCGACCCGGGAGAAATCACTCAGACTCGACGTGCCGTCGTCGCCGGTCCGGGTATATATGCGGGTCAAGTGCACTGCCATGTTTCAAACCGTACCGGCACGCAAGCATCGGTTCGCCCGCCGGCTGCTCTAAACTGACCGCCGTGGGCGAGCGATTCCTGGTGACCGGCGGTAACCGGTTAGCTGGCGAGGTCGCCGTCACGGGTGCCAAGAACAGCGTGCTCAAGCTCATGGCCGCCAGCCTGCTGGCCGAGGGCACCACCACGATCACCAACTGCCCCGACATTCTCGACGTGCCGTTGATGGCCGAAGTGTTGCGCGGCTTGGGCGCCAACGTTGAACTCGACGGATCGGTGGTTCGGATCACCTCGCCCGACGAGCCGAAGTACGAGGCCGACTTCGCCGCGGTGCGCCAGTTCCGGGCGTCGGTGTGCGTGCTTGGTC
This sequence comes from Mycobacterium sp., assembly GCF_044342925.1. Classification (GTDB taxonomy): domain Bacteria; phylum Actinomycetota; class Actinomycetes; order Mycobacteriales; family Mycobacteriaceae; genus Mycobacterium. Next base: position 10,802 of record NZ_JBIIOV010000109.1, read on the forward strand.
CGCTGGTCGGCCGTTGCAAGCGGGCCCGGGTGGCACTGCCCGGCGGCGATGCCATTGGTTCGCGTCCGCTGGACATGCACCAGTCGGGTCTGCGCCAGCTCGGCGCCGAGTGCGTCATCGAACACGGTTGCGTCGTGGCTTCCGCCGATCACCTGCGCGGTGCCGAAATTCAGCTGGAATTCCCTTCCGTGGGAGCGACGGAGAACATCCTGATGGCCGCAGTGTTGGCCGAGGGTGTGACGACCATTCACAACGCCGCGCGCGAGCCCGATGTCGTGGATTTATGCGACATGCTCACCCAGATGGGCGCGATCATCCAGGGCGCAGGGACCTCGACCCTGACCATCACCGGCGTGTCCAAGCTTCACCCGACCGAACACCGGGTGATCGGCGACCGCATCGTGGCAGCCACCTGGGGGATCGCCGCAGCAATGACCCGCGGCGACATCTCGGTCACCGGCGTCGATCCGGCGCATCTTCAACTGGTGCTGCACAAGCTGCACGACGCCGGGGCCACCGTCACCCAGAGCGACAACGGTTTCCGGGTGGTGCAGTACGAGCGGCCCAAGGCCTGCAACGTGGCGACGCTGCCGTTCCCCGGATTCCCGACGGACCTGCAGCCGATGGCCATCGCGCTGGCCTCGATCGCCGACGGCACCTCGATGATCACCGAGAACGTGTTCGAGGCTCGCTTCCGGTTCGTCGAGGAGATGATCCGATTGGGCGCCGACGCCCGCACCGATGGACACCATGCGGTGGTCCGGGGAATCCCACAGCTGTCCAGTGCGCCGGTCTGGTCCTCGGACATCCGGGCCGGCGCGGGCCTGGTGCTGGCGGGGCTGGTCGCCGACGGAGAGACCGAGGTCCACGACGTTTTCCACATCGATCGCGGCTATCCGATGTTCGTCGAGGACCTCTCAAGTTTGGGTGCGGAAATAGAACGGGTACACTAGGCGTTACCCAACAGGCGGCGGACCTGCTTCCACGGGCGAGAGCCCACGCTTCCACGGGCGAGAGCCCACCGGATTTGACCTCGGTCCATGAGATCACTTACGCTGGCAGGGTTGCCCGCGAGTAGGTCTTCGCAAGGGTGTGTTGTTTGAGAACTCAATAGTGTGTTTGGTGGTTTTTGTTTGTTGTTTTTGTTTTTTGTCATGTCTGGGCTCCCCCGGGTTTGGGTGTGACT
>NZ_JBIIOV010000248.1:0-3008 GCF_044342925.1 Mycobacterium sp.
TTCCAGGACAAGCTTTGGCCCGACTACGACCGCCGTGATCTGTGGGACGCCTGCGAGGAGTACGTCCACCGCAACCGGCGGTTCGGCCGGGCCTGATGTCTCTCGCCGACATTCTGGCGGCGGTCGTGCCCGTCGAAATCGGGGACGACGGCGCGCTCATCGTGCGTTACGACGACACCGTCGCCTCCCTGCGCACGGTGACGATCGCCGACGGGCTGGAGATGATCTCGCTGACCCAGGTGCTGGCCTGGGATCTGCCGGTCAACGCCGATCTGCGCAAACGTGTTGCGGCTCAAGCCAATACCACCAACCTCGGCACCGTGGGGCTGCTGGAACAGCCCGGAGAGCGGGCTGACGTGATGCTGCGCTACAACTTCCCGTCCGGCGGGCTGGGAGATCAGGCCCTGCAGACGCTGGTGCTGATGGTGCTCGCCGGCGGTGCTGAGGCCGCCCGAACGCTCGTCGGTTAACCCCGGCCGCAGTTGGCGCAGGTGCCGAACAACTCGATGGTGTGGCTGACGTCGGAGAAACCGTGCGCCGCGGCGACCTCGGCGGCCCAGGCCTCGACCTCACGACCGCTGACCTCCACCGCCGACCCGCACACCCGGCAGACCAGGTGGTGGTGGTGGTGCGGTGCGGCACAGCGCCGGTAGACCGACTCGCCGGTATCGGTGCGCACCATGTCGACTAGACCGGCGGCCTCCAGGGCCTGCAGGGTGCGATAGACCGTGGTCAGACCGATGTTCTCCCCGCGGCGGCGCAGTTGTTCGTGCAGTTCCTGGGCCGACCGGAACTCCTCGACGGTCTCGAGCAGGGCGATGATGGCTCCCCGCTGCCGCGTCGAGCGCACGCCGGCGCCGGCGGACCGCGGATCAGTGTTGGAAACCATCTCACCTAGGCTAGTGCGGTTCAGTCCCGGGCAGACTAGGAGTGCAACCCACCGTGGCATCCGTCATCGATTCGGTCGTCAATCTGGCAAAGCGGCGCGGGCTGGTGTACCCCTGCGGCGAGATCTACGGCGGCACCCGCTCCGCCTGGGACTACGGGCCACTCGGGGTGGAACTCAAGGAGAACATCAAGCGGCAGTGGTGGAAGTCCGTCGTCACCGGCCGCGACGACGTCGTCGGCCTGGATTCCTCGATCATCCTGCCGCGTGAGGTGTGGGTGGCCTCCGGTCACGTCGAGGTGTTCAACGACCCGCTGGTGGAGTGCCTGAACTGCCACAAGCGGCACCGCCAGGACCACATGCAGGAAGCGCACTTCGAAAAAAAGGGCGCGAAAGAAGGCGTCACGAATCCCGAGTCGGTGCCGATGACCGACATCGTCTGCCCCGACTGCGGAACCAAAGGCCAGTGGACCGAGCCCCGCGAATTCAACATGATGCTCAAGACCTACCTCGGCCCGATCGAGAGCGAGGAGGGCCTGCACTACCTGCGGCCCGAGACCGCGCAGGGCATCTTCGTCAACTTCGCCAACGTGGTGACCACGTCTCGGAAAAAGCCGCCGTTCGGCATCGGCCAGATCGGCAAGAGCTTCCGCAACGAGATCACGCCGGGCAATTTCATCTTCCGCACCCGCGAGTTCGAGCAGATGGAGATGGAGTTCTTCGTCGAGCCCGACACCGCCAAACAGTGGCACCAGTACTGGATCGACGCCCGCAAGCAGTGGTACGTCGACCTCGGTATCAACCCTGAGAACCTGCGGCTCTACGAGCACCCCAAGGAGAAGCTGTCGCACTACAGCGACGGCACCACCGACATCGAGTACAAGTTCGGCTTCGCCGGTAACCCGTGGGGTGAGCTGGAGGGCATCGCCAACCGCACCAACTTCGACCTGTCGACGCACTCGAAGCACTCCGGCGTCGACCTGTCCTACTACGACCAGGCCAGCGACACCCGCTACATCCCGTACGTCATCGAGCCGGCAGCGGGACTGACCCGCTCGTTCATGGCGTTCCTGGTCGACGCCTACGCCGAGGACGAGGCGCCGAACGCCAAGGGCGGGGTGGACAAGCGCACCGTGCTGCGATTGGACCCGCGGCTGGCCCCGGTCAAGGCGGCGGTGCTGCCGCTGTCACGCAACGAGGATCTCAGCCCGAAGGCGCGTGACCTGGCCGCCGCACTGCGCAAGAACTGGAACATCGAGTTCGACGACGCCGGCGCGATCGGCCGGCGCTACCGCCGCCAGGACGAGATCGGCACGCCGTTCTGCGTGACGGTGGATTTCGACACCCTGGAGGACCACGCGGTCACCATCCGTGAGCGCGACACCATGGCTCAGGAGCGGGTCGGTCTGGACGCGGTGCCGGGGTACCTGGCGGCCCGGCTCATCGGCTAGAACCGCCCGCCGCCGCCCACCCAGTCGCCGCCACCGCCTGAGGACCCGCCGTAGCTCGTCGTGGTCCAACCGCCGCCGCTGCTGTATCCGCCGCCGCCGCCGCCGTAGTAGCCGCCGCCCATCCCGCCCCGCAGGATGTTGCCCAGGATGATGCCGCCGACCATCGCCCCCATGTCGGACCCCCCGCCGGGGTAGCGCGACTGGTACTGCTGCTGACCGGCCTGCACATCGTCGTTGGCCAGCTGCTGGGCCTGCGCGGCCAGCATCGAGGCGCCGTTGGCGTGCTTGATCGCCTCGTTGATATCGGTGGATTTCGTGGCCTCGGCCGCCTCCAGGTGGCGCACCGCCTCGCTGATCCGGGTGCGGGCCTCCGGACCGATGCTGCCGCGGCGGGTGTCGATGTAATCCGACACCGAACGCACCCGGGACTGCGCGGTCGACAGCGCCTGCTCATAGGCCCGCTCCAGGCGGTCGCCGGCCTCGCGTTCTTCAGCCACCGTCGCCAGCAGCCGGTCCAGGTCGGCATCCGCCTGGGTCAGCTGGGTGAAGGCGCCCAGCGGGTCGGCTGCGCCGCTGGACTGGGCGGTGGCGACCGCCTTGACCGCGGTGTCGCGTGCGGCGGACAGTTCGGCGGCTTTGGCCAGGCCGCCGTTGTCGAGTTGCTCGCCGGC
>NZ_JBIIOV010000249.1:0-3003 GCF_044342925.1 Mycobacterium sp.
CAACGGCGCGGTGGCGGCTTGCTTGCCGACGAGGCCGTTGGGGCGCAGCTCGTGCTCGTCGTCGATCAGGACGATGTGCCGAGGACCCGACCACGGCGGGCGGGCCAGCAGCTCCTCCTGCGTGAGACCGGAGGGGGGCAGACGATCCCGCATGATCGCCGCGATCTCGTCGAGCACCCTGTCGATGTCCTCGGCGGTGTAGGCGTACGCGCGGACGTTGGCTTCAGGGATGCGCCCGATCAAGCTGGTTTTGGGATCGATGATGGTGATCTGCGCCTGTTCGGGCGACAGCCGGGCCGTGATGGCTTGCCCGATTGCGGCCAGCGCGCTGGTCTTGCCGCAGCCCTGCCGGCCGACCACGAGCAGGTTCGGCACCTGGCGAAGGGGCAGGGCGACCGGTTGCAGGGCGCTCTCACCGATGGCGAATGGGATGTTCAACGGCTCGACGGCCTCGGGTGTCGTCGCGTAATGGGTCATGATCTCACGCAACGTGATTCGCTCGGGAAGCCGCGCCAGGGTTTCCACCTTGCCCGCCCCGGTCTGGGCGGCGATCACGGCGCCGAGCTGGCGGGTGGTCACCCGGCTGCCGTCCGGCGCGAGGATCTCCGGCACACCGATGAGTAGTTCATGTCCGGTGCGGCTGAGTCCGAAGCCCGGACGGTCCAGCGTCTGGCGGGCTGCCCGCCGGTGCTCCATGCCGGTGCCCATCTGGCTTTCATCGGGGTTGCTCAGCCGCAACTGGATTCGCGCGTTGGCGACGCTGAGCAGTGCCTGCTTCTGACCCACAAGCCAGCCGCTGGCGCTGGTCATCACATGCACGCCGTAGGAAAGTCCCTGGCGCGCAATGGCAATCGCGCGATCCCCAAGTCCGTTGTCCTTTTCGTACAGATCACCGAAATTATCGATGACGAGGAATACGTCGCCGAACTTGTCGTCGGGGTCGGTGGCCGCGCCGGCCAGTGCGCCGAACCGGCGCTCGCGGAACTCGGCGATATCCATCTGATACCGCTTGAACGAGGCCTCCCTGGCGCGGATGAGGCCCTCGATGGTCGAAATGGTGCGGGATACGCCCTCGACATCGGTGTTGCTGACAACACCGGCCACGTGGGGATAGTCCTCCACCGGGTAGAACGTGGTCGACTTGCCGCGCTGGGCCGTCGCCACGATCATCACGTTGTCGGTTTCCGCGTCGATGACGTGCACACGCTGCGCGTGTTCCTCCGGGAAATCCTCGACGCCGGCCGGGAAGACCAGGCCTAGATTCTGGCCGTAGTCCTCCCACCACGGCCTGCCGCGCCAGGCCTGAACCAGCTCGTCGGCCGTCGCGCTGACTTCCAGCGGCGGCAGCCAGATCCGGTGCGGAGGCCGGGCCGGATGCGACAGCAGCGACTCGCGGATGACGTCGAGCAGCTTCTTTCGTTTGAATCCATCTGCGTGGTAGAGGAATTCGTCGGGCTGTTCGGGTTCGTCGGCCACGGCGAGGGCTGCGCTGTCGGACTCGCTCAGCGGCTGGTACTCCCACGTCAACGAGCGAGGTTGAGTGAAACTCACCGACACGGTCTGGTCGGTCTTGACGACCTTCTTGGGGACGACGAAGGGTGCGGACACATAGAAGCAGCGGAACTGTTCCAGTTCCCGGGGGCCGACCTTGAGCAGCGCGTAGCCGTTCTCTTTCGACGGCAGATGCAGCGCGGCATCACTGCCGATGACATCGCGCGAATCCTCAGCGGTCTCGGCGCGCAGCGCGACACGGAAGGCGATGTTGCTCTTGGCCTTGCTGAGTGAGGACAGGTCCAGTCGCTGACCGCCGAGGGTGAAGAAAACGTTGCAGCCGCGACCTTCCTGGCCGATGTGGATGACTAGGTCGATCCACTCGGGATGGTGGTGGAACAGTTCGAGGTACTCATCGATGATGACCAGCAGAATGGGTACCGGCTCAAGATCGCGGCCTGCCAGCCGCATTTCTTCGTATTCGTTGGCGTCGCGGGCACCGGCTGCTTTGAAAAGGGCGTAGCGGCGGGCCATTTCACCGTCGACGGCCTTGCGCATACGTTCGGCGAGATGCCTGTCGTCCTTGCCCAGGTTGGACAGCGACCCGGCGACGTGGGGCAGACCCTCCAGATCCTGGGCGGCGGACTCGAACTTCATGTCGACGAAGATGACGATGAAGCTCTCCGGTGAATGCGTGAGCGCGATGCCGTTGCACAACGCCAGGAAGTACTCGGACTTGCCCGACCCCGATGTTCCGATCACCACGGAATGGAATCCGTAACCGCCGAAGTCCTTGGCGCGCAGGATCACATTCTGCAGTTCGCCGCCGGGTTTGACCCCGACCGGGATCATCGCCCAGCGTGGGTCGCCGCGGCCGCGGCTGTCCGCCCATAGCCGGTCGACATCGAGGTTGCGGGGGTCATCGATTCCCAAGGCCCGCAGCAATTCACCCCCTTGGCTGTCGGTTTCGGACAGCTCACCTGCGGTTGTCGGCGACCACCGGGCTAACGCCCTGGCGTATCTGTCGGCGGTGCTTTCGGCGAGCATGTCAGCGACGGCGTAGAACGCGTCGCGGTGTTGCAGACGGCCCTCGCGGAGTCGGAAACGCTCGTCGAGACCGGTGAACCCGACACCTTCACCCGGTCGGGTGGCCAGTCGCAGCACGGTGATCCCGGCCATTCCTTTCTGACCGGTGACCGCCTCCCATTGTTCAGGAGTGCCGACGTTGTCGTCGACGATGATCCAGTGTGGTCCGAGCGCGAAGGCACTATCGGACTCCATGGGTGACAGCGTGGTGGTCGGGCTGGATCCGCTCGGCGGCGCCCACGGCCCTCGGCCTTTCCGGTGCAGTTCGGCGTCGAGGGCCTCTTCAAGTTCGGTCGGTGAGGTGAAGATCAGCCGGCGCAGACCGCAGGCGTCGAACATCTCGTCGTGATGGTTGTGTGGCAACCAGACCAGCCAGGACCACTGTTCGGGGTTGCGAGTGACCACCATCAGCTTCACGTCGCTGGG
>NZ_JBIIOV010000126.1:0-9667 GCF_044342925.1 Mycobacterium sp.
GATGCCATTCGGGCCGCAGTGCTGCGCGAGCACGGGGTCCAAGCCGCCGATGTCCTGATGCTGCCGGCCGGGGCGCTACCACGAACCACCAGCGGCAAGTTGGCCCGGCGGGCCTGCCGCGCGGAGTACCTTGACGGGTCACTGCGGTCGAAAGCGAAGTAGAGATGCTCAACAGACTTGTCAGCGCCTATCGCAGCACCGGGGCCGACGTTCCGTTCGGCAACCCCTATCCGGACCACGGCACCGAGATGGAGGGCTGGTTCTGGCGGGTCTCCGACGAGGCCAGCGGACGGGCCCTGATCGCGCTGTGCAGCCTCAACCGCCATCCGGCCGGGGACTGGTCCACCGCGGCGGTGGCTGTGCATCCGGGTCTGACCGTGCGCGCCGGCGCTCTGGGCGGAGCCCGGTCGCAGGACTCGCCGTTCTCTGTCAGTGCCGGCGACGAAGCGGGCCACTTCACCGTCGGCACCGAGCGGATCAGCTTCGAACTCGGTGATCTGCGTTTGAACATGGCGTTTCACCAGCCGGTCACCTGGCCCAAAGCCTTCGGCGGCGGCGGGATCTTCTCGGCCATCCCGTATCTCAACCAGTATTGGCATCCCTACTACCTGGGCGGGAAAGCCAGCGGCACAGTCGAATACGGCGATGAGAGCTGGAGTTTCACCGACGCGAAACTGTATGCCGAACGCAACTGGGGTGCCGGCTTCCCGTTGCGGTGGTGGTGGGGGCAGGCGCACGACTTCGGCGCCGACGATGTCTGTGTGGCCTTCTCCGGTGGGCTGCTGTCGCTGGGCCGGATCGCCCGCGACGTGAACGGAATCGTGGTGCGGCTGGGCAGCACGGTGATCCGGATGACCCCGCCGGTGCTGGTGCGCTCCGATGTGGGCGACAACCAATGGTTGCTGCGGGGACGGTCGCCGCGCTACGAGATCGAATTGAAGGGCGACGGCCGGCACTTGCCACCGCACGTCCTACCGGTGCCGCTGCCCGGGGAGCGGCGCAATATCGACACCGACTTCGAGCATCTCGGCGGCCGCTTGCGCTGCACGGTCCGCGAACGGGGCCGGTTGCTCTTCGACGGCACCTCCGAGCTGGCCGGCCTCGAAGTCGGAACGCGCCCGAAATAAGTGGATAGGGAGGTCCGATGACGGACACGGAGCCGCGGGTCGGGGTGTGGTCGGAGATCGGCAAGCTGCGCCGGGTTTTGGTCTGCCCGCCCGGACTCGCTCACGAGCGCCTCACCCCCGACACCGCCGGAGAACTGCTCTACGACGAGGTGCTGTGGGTGCAGCAGGCCCGCCGCGACCACTACGACTTCGTGGCGAAACGGGTCATCATCGCCGTGCTGCCGCGCAGTCGCGCGGCCATGCGGCGATCAGCCTGCGGCCGGACGAGACCGCGCCGGCCGGCATGAACGTGGAGGTGGAGACCAAGGGCCTCGTGGAGGTCGTCGGCGACGCCCTCGGCGTCACCTTCACCGTCGTCGACACAGCCGGTGACATCTACGGCATTCAGCGTGAGCAATGGGATGATGCCAACAACGTGGTGGCCGTGGAGCCCGGCGTGGTCATCGGCTACGACCGCAACACCCTGACCAACACCGCGCTGCGCAAGGCCGGCATCGAGGTCATCACCATCGCTGCCAGCGAATTGGGCCGCGGTCGCGGGGGCGGTCGTTGCATGACCTGCCCGATCCTGCGCGACCCCGCCTACTGATCCGACCCGACGCTAAGGAACTCGACCTGATGGCATTCAACCTGAAGAACCGCCACCTGCTGAGCCTGGTCAATCACACCCAGCGCGAACTGCTTTATCTGATCGACCTGTCGCGGGATCTCAAGAACGCGAAGTACTCCGGTGCCAGGCGCAGGAGCCTCGAGGGCAAGAACATCGCGTTGATCTTCGAGAAGACCTCCACCCGCACCCGGTGCGCGTTCGAGGTCGCAGCCTATGACGAAGGCGCTCATGTCACCTACATCGACCCCGCCTCGTCGCAGATCGGGCACAAGGAGTCGATGAAGGACACCGCCCGGGTGCTCGGCCGGCTGTACGACGCCATCGAATACCGCGGTTACGGCCAGGAGGTCGTGGAGGAACTGGCCAAGTACGCCGGTGTCCCGGTGTTCAACGGCTTGACCGACGAGTATCACCCGACCCAGATGCTCGCCGACGTGCTGACCATGACCGAGCACTGCGCCAAGCCGCTGCACGAGATCTCGTATGTGTTCGTCGGCGACGGCCGCAACAACATGGGCAACTCGCTGCTACTGGTGGGGTCCAAGCTCGGCATGGACGTTCGGATACTGGCGCCCAAGGAGCTTCAGCCCGACGCCAAGCTCGTCAAAATGTGCCAGGGCTTCGCCAAGGAGTCCGGTGCCCGCATCACCATCACCGACGACGTCGAGAAGGGCGTCAAGGGCGTCGACTTCATCCACACCGACGTCTGGGTGTCCATGGGCGAGCCGATCGAGAGCTGGGCTGAGCGCATCAAGCTACTGATGCCCTATCAGGTGAACGCCAAAATGGTTGCCGCCGCGGATAATCCGCGGGTGCGGTTCATGCACTGCCTGCCGGCATTCCACAACTCCTCGACTAAAGTCGGTCAGCAGATCGCCGAGCAGTACCCGGATCTCGCCAACGGCATCGAGGTCACCGAGGACGTGTTCGAAAGCCCGATCAACATCTGTTTCGAACAGGCCGAGAACCGCATGCACACCATCAAGGCCGTCCTGGTCTCGTCGCTGGCCTAGGGGGAGCGCCCAGCACAAAGAATCGCCCGGACCAATCAGGGTCCGGGCGATTCTTTTCTTGGGCTGGCGCTCGGCCTGCTAGCCGGAGGCGCCCAGGATCTTGATCGCGAAGACCAGGGTGTCACCCGGCTCGATTCCGGCGCGCGGCTCACCCTTGGGATACCCGTCGGCGGAGGTCATGGCGACAGCGACGGTGGAACCCACCTTCTGTCCGGTGATGGCCTTCTGGAAGCCGGGAACCACGCCGTCGAGGGGGAAATCGACGGGCTCGCCACGCTCGTAGCTGCTGTCGAAGACGTTCCCGTCGCGTCCGTTCACGCCCATGTAGCAGACCGAGACGGTCGCTGTCGGCGCGACAACGGGCCCGGAACCGGCCTGCAGCGTGCGCACCTCGGTTTGGCTGACGCTGAACGGGCCGTCGACCTTGACCACCGGTGCCGCCGCATCGGTGGATCCGGTCACCGCGACGCTGCCGGTCGCGCCGGACAGCGTCCACTCCGGACTGCCCGCGTCGGCCGGCGCTGCCGTCGGGCAGGTGTCACCGGCCTGCGCGGTCTTGGTCGCGGCAGAAACGGACGACGAGTTGTCGGTCTGCGACGAACATGCGGACAGCATCAGGACGAGCGCAGAGCCGGAAGCCAGCAACGCTGCCGAGGAGGAAAGATGTAGTGATTTCACGCTGGCCCACGCTACCGTTCCGTGCTCCGTGCCGACGAATCCCTTTTTGTGGATGTCGACACGCGGACGGCCGTCGATGGGATGATGACCCGTTACTGAGCTGGGGCAACGCGCGGACTTGACGGTGATTGGGGGGCGATTCCCTTGATGCATCAGGACGGTCCGGGGCGCGCCGGATTCGGCAGGTTAGGCGTTCTGGCTGTCGCCGTCGCTATCGGAACGGCGGCGACGATCGCGGTCGTCGTGCACCGGTGCGACCGCGCGGGCGCGGGTGATTCGTCGTTGATGCCGTTCGTCGACAACTGCGCCGCGTTCTCCACCACGATGACCTTTCCCGATTCGACCGGGCTGGTCGTTCGGGCCAGGTCATCGCCCTACAACGGGCCCACCGACATGACGCTGCTGATCAACCGCATTCCGTTGACCACCGTCACAGTTGACTCGACGTACTGGTCGGATTACACGTTCGGCTGGGCCATCCCGTCCGGCACGCACGAGATCAGCGTGGCCCATTCGATCAGTGCCGACGCCGATGAACCCGTCGAAGTGGAGTCGATCACACCGATCCGCGATTGGATCGGCGACGATTTCGACGGTCCGGCAGGCTCGCCCCCTGATTCCGCGCTGTGGACGGTGAAGCAGGGCACCGGCTGGGATCGCGGTGTGGAGGACTACACCACCGATAACGCCAGGCTCGATGGGCAGGGGAACCTGGTCATTGCAGCTACAAAAACCGCCGATGGCCAGTACAAGTCCGGGTGGGTGGAGTCGACGAACAAGATGAGCCTCGGCTACGGCACCACAACCGCGCGGATCAAAGTTCCTCGAGAACAGGGTCTTTGGCCCGCATTTTGGCTCAAGGGAGCCGATGAGGACATCACACCGTGGCCCGAGTCGGGCGAGATCGACGTGCTGGAATTGCCTAGCACGAGTAGCACGGTCTATTCGACACTGCACGGGCCGATCGAGGGGAACAGCCAGACCAGACAGGCACAGCTGGTCTCGAACGTGGCCGACCTCTCCACCGACCACCACGACTACTGGGTCCGGCATCTTCTGGACGAGATCACCATCGGGATCGACGATGTCACGCTCGGAACCTTCACCCCAGGTTCACTGCCGCCTGGTGCGAAATGGGTCTACAACCGGCCCATGCACGTCATCGTGAACCTAGCCGTCGGCGGCCCCTGGGCCGGCGATCCTGTCAGCTCGACCCGGTTTCCGGCCGAGATGATCGTCGACTCGGTGCGCTGGACGCCCGCCTGAGCGCAGCGCCGGCATCTTGGGCGGCGCCAAATACAATGACACACTGGTCAGAATTTCCGGAACGCGACTTCGGGGGAAAGGGACGCACGATGCACTGGACTCGACATCACCACCATCATCACCAACAAGGGCTGGGCTGGGCTGCCGGCGCCCACATAGGCCGGGTGGGGGGGCTCGCGGTGGCTCTGGGGATCGGCACGGCGACGGCCACCGGGTATTGCGCATTTGCCTACGCCGACACCGGCGATCCGTCGTCGGCCGGCAACGGGGACTCCTCCACCTCACAGTCGGTCAACCCCGGCCCCGAGCGACCGTCACGAGCGGCCGCCGGTCCGTCCCGCGGTTCGTCTGCGGCACAGGCTGATTCGTCGATCGCCGCGGTACCGCGAACCACCACTAGTCGGCGCTCGAACGGCGAACTCGGCGACCAGCAGGACATGTTCAACGAACTTGGCGCACCGCAGGCCAATCGCGACCTGCCGGATGCAGCCACGGTGCCGTCGTCACCACAGGTGGCCGCGATGCCAGAACCGCAGCAGTCGATCGCCGACGACGTCCCCCCACTGCCGCCACAGACGTTGTCACTCAACGTGATCGGTGCCAGTGCGGCTGTTCCCGTTGCGGCAGCGACGGCCTTGCCGCCCGTTGTCCAACCCGCACCGCCGATTTCGGCCGTCGCCGTGTCTCCGGTGCCGCCACCGGTGGCTGTCGTGTCGCCGCCGATCGCGACCGCATCACTGGAGACGATGTTCAGCAAGGTGCTGTCGTCGCTGGCCAACGCGTTATCCGTGCCCACCCCGACGGCACCCGCCGACGCGGCGGTGGCGATGGCGATGGAAACGACGCGCCGCGAGCGCGCCACCGGACTGCAGTTGTTGCGCAGCGGGTCCGCCGCGCCGGTGGCCGCGGCGACGACCACCAGGAACAACACCGCGATCATCGAAGCCGAGCGGATGACCGTCGCACCGTCGACCGCGGCCAGCGTGATCTCTGACCGACGCGCCTCCGGGGGATATGCGCTCACGCTGACCGCTAACGGAACGGCATCGAGCACGGTGACTCTTCCGGCGTCCACCGCGCTGACGATCCGGGCCAAGACAAGCTCGGGTGCTTCCCCGAATATGACGCTGACGGTCGACGGGGTGCCGGTGACCACCGTGGTGGTCAGGTCGACGTCCTGGACGAACTACACCATCACCGGAGTAATCCCGGCCGGTTCTCACGTTCTTGCACTTTCATCGTCCACGGCGAGCTCCACCGGTCCGCTGTTCATCGACAAGATCACCACGGCAACCGGTTCGATCGGCGACGACTTCATCGGCAAGTCGGGGTCGGCGCCCGACAAGAGCATCTGGACGCCGAAAGTAGGCTCCGGTTGGGATCCCGGTATCGAAACCTACTCACCCAGCAACGCCTTCCTCGACGGCTATGGCAACCTCGTGCTGCAGGCGACCAGGTCCAGCACCGGCGCCTATACGTCCGGCTGGGTGGAGTCGAAGAACAACATGAGTTTCGGCTACGGCACCATTACCGCGCGGATGAAAGTCCCTAAGGGGCAGGGTATCTGGCCGGCCTTCTGGCTGAAGGGCGCCGATGAGGACACCACGGCGTGGCCGATGTCGGGGGAGATCGACGTCGTCGAGTTGCCCAGCACCACGACCACGATGTATTCGACCTTGCACGGCCCGATCGCCGGAACCACCAGCACCCAGCAGGCTCAGATCATTTCCAACCTGCCGGACCTGTCGACTGATTACCACAACTACTGGGTGCGCCGTCTGCCCGACGAGATCACCTTCGGCGTGGACGATCTCACCCTGGGAACCATGACGCCGGATTCGCTGCCTCCCGGAGCGACATGGGTCTACAACCGTCCGATGCAGGTCATCCTCAACGTGGCCGTCGGCGGTTCGTGGGCGGGTCCGCCGGACAGTTCCACACCGGAGACGTCCAAGCTGATCGTCGACTACGTCCGCTGGGATCCGCCGGCCTAGCCGTCGCTGGGCTCGCTGCCGCGGCCGGTGCGTGCGGAGCGAGGGCTTGCGCCCCGTTCGGCGGACTGCGCTGCGTTGACGCCAGTGGTCGCGTTGCGCCCGGGAACTGAATCGGCATCCATTGCCGGTTCGTCGACCGGGTCTGGTGTCGGCTCCTCGGCGGCCAGCGGGTCTGCGTCCGAGTCCGCGACCGGCAGGGCCGCCGGGTCTTCGGCTGTGTCCTCGTCCTCGACAGGGGCCTCCACATCAGCCTCGACAGGGGCCAACGTACTCGCGGCGATGGACGTCTCGTCGTGACGTACGTACGCGGAGTCGATGATGCCCTTCAGCGTGGGTTCCACGAGGATCAGCAGCGGCAGCAGTTGCACGAGCGGCAGGTTGTCGCCGGGCAGCAGGTAGCTCGTCGTGACGCCGCCCTGGTCGTTGGTGGTGCTCCACTTATGGATCGCACGGATCGCCCAACGGCGCAGGCTGGTCCGTGGTCGAATAAGTCAGTTGTATGACTTAATCGGAAACTCACGACGTAAGAAGTCGGGCCTTGAGGGGGAAATGTGCATGCAAACAGCCGAAACTTCATGTCGCGCTCTTCGGTGCGTATCATCGCCGGCCTGCTCGCGGTGCTCCTTGCCGGGGGGGTTTTCCTCGGGTTGCGAAACCGAGATTCGGCGGCAGCGCCTGTGGTGAAGTCCGACGGGTTTGCCTCGCCGGCGGACTTCGGGGTTACCGATTACGCCTATCTGGTGTCAGAAACCGATTTCAACATGAAGCGGAGCCTGGGCAAGGCCGGCATCAACGAATGGGCGCTGCAAAGTGATGTCAGTAATGTCAAGACCCAGCAGGTGGTCCGGGAAAACCAGGATGTCATCTACTCCAGCGCCGTGGTCGACGTCAGCCAGGGAGCGACGTTCTCGGTTCCCCAGAGCGACACTTATCACATCGTCGAGATCATCGACCAGCAGAACTACATCGTGGATGTGGTGTATCCCGGCGAGAGCGTCAGCATCACGACCGATAACCTGACCTACGGCAACTACGTCTACTTGAACATGCGCATCAGAAAGCTGCCCGATTCGGCCGGCGGGTTGGAGGCCACCCACAAGCTGCAGCGGCTGGCCAAGATCGACGCGAAGTCGGCCGTGCCCTACCAGAGCCCCGACGTTGTGGTTGATCAGAAGACGTTGGAGAGCATCCGGATGGCCCTGATCAAAGACGTGCAGGCCGGAAAAATGCCCGATACCAGCCGGTCTCAGGGCGGGCCGTACGACACCAACCCTCGGGATCATCTCTTCGCCACCGCCTACGGATGGGGCGGGCTGGCCGTTCAGGATGCCGCCTACATCCCGATCAAAAACCAATCGGAGATCAAGGACGGCAAATCTATGCCGTCGAGCATCACCTTCACCCCACCGCAAATCGATTACGGTCGGGGAGGTTTCTGGTCGATCACCACCTATAACGACGAGGGCTGGCTGGCGAAAGACAAGGCCGCGATCTCCAATTCCGAGGCAACCGCGAACCCCGACGGATCCTTCACGATTCGATTCAATTCCCCAGGCGAACCGAATAACCTCGACACGTCTTCGCCGTTCAGCGCGCTGCTGCGGGTCTACGTCCCCAAGTCGAAAAGCGATGTAGTTCAATATATTTCGAAGGCCAGCGAACAATTAGTCATCAAGTAGAGCGCTGATTCAGGAGGCAGTAATCGTGACAGTACAACGGCGACAGTTCATCGCTTTGGGTGCTGCTGCGGCGGCGGCTGCGGCGGTCCCACTGGTTGCGTCGTGCGCGAACGGTGACAACGATGCCTCGGCCCCACAGACATCGGCCCCACAGACAACGGCCCCACAGACAACGGCGGCGAGTTCTGACCCGGGACAAGTTATCGCCCCGACGTCAGCGGCCGATGTACCCGGCCCGGTACCGGGCGCACCTCTGAGCAAAGAGTACGTCCAAGCGGTGGGTCGAACTGCGTATCTTTGGGGTTGGCCACTGGTCAACATGCACAATCGCCAGGCAAAGTTTGCACAGGCGCCTTATCCGGGCCTGCTTGGCGGCGTGCTGCCGATGGCGCCGGCGAACCAACTGGCGATGCTGTCGGATTACATTGCGCCGGAACAGCGGTTTGTCACGTGTCCAAACCAGGACGTCGCTTACGGCGCTGGTTTCACGGACCTGAGCAAGGAACCCGCCGTGTTCCAGGTACCTGACTTCGGCGACCGTTTCTGGGTGTACCAGATCGTCGATCAACGGACCGACTCCTTCGCCCGAGCAGGCAAACAGTACGACACGACACCGGGGCTCTATCTTTTGGTTGGTCCCGATTGGAACGGCGAAAAGCCCGCGGGGATTGAGGCGGTCTATCGATCGCCAACGAATAAGGCCGCCGTCTTCCCACGCATCTTCATGGACGACACCGATGCCGACCGCGCTGCCATTCAGCCGTTGGTAAATCAGGTGATGATGTACCCGCTGAGCGAATTCACCGGCGAGATGCGGACGACCGACTGGAGCAAAGCAAAGACCATCCCCAATCCCAACGCGGGCGGCAAAACCGAGACGGCGTGGGTCGTTCCGGACAAGTACTTTGAGCAGCTGCCTGAGGTTATGGACGAGGTCAAACCGCTTCCGGGCGAGGAAGCGTTGTACGCGAACATCCGTCAGGTGCTGGATGCGGCGAAGAAGGACCCCAAGCTGGCAGAGGCGCTCACCGAAGTCGCCGTCGGAACGGAAAAAGAGATTCTTGCCACCATGTTCGAGTTCCGCGGTAACGGGGTCGACGCGGGGAACGGCTGGCGAACGCAGATGAACGCGGCCCAGTTCGGCACAGACTACTTCCAGCGAACCGCCACGGCCAAAGGCAACATGTTTTCGAACATGCCGAACGAGACGAAGTATTTTGGAACGGACTTCGACTCCGACGGTGGCCGGATCAATGGGTCGAAGGCCTACACGGTGACGTTCCCCAAAGGGCAGCTACCG
>NZ_JBIIOV010000014.1:0-32125 GCF_044342925.1 Mycobacterium sp.
TACCGCCGGTGAACGGCTTTTGGTCCCTCACGCTCTACAACAAGCAGCACTTTTTTCACCCCAATAAGCTGAATCGGTTCTCGCTCGGGACGAAGAACAAGGACCTCGTGCTCGGTGATGATGGGAGCCTGACAATTTACGTTCAACCCGATTCGCCCGGTGCCGATAAAGAGTCGAACTGGCTGCCTGCTCCCGCCGAGGAGTACTCGTTATTCATTCGGGCTTACTGGCCGCAGGAGCCGATTGTCGAGGGCAAATGGATGCCGCCTTCGGTCAGCACGGTGAGGTCGTAGGGACGAATCGCTGCTTCGGCTGAACGTGGCCCCCTGGGGTCGGGCGGCACCACCGCGGTGGTCTACTCGCTGAGGCGATTCAGTGCGCGTGCAGCAATTCCACACCGGCGCTGTGCAATCCGGCCAGCGCGGCCTCGGTCGACTCCGGGGCCACACCGGCCGTCAGGCCCACCAGAACGCGGGTGGTGAACCCTTCCCGCACCGCATCTTCGGCGGTGGCCCGCACGCAGTAGTCGGTGGCGATACCCACGATGTCGACCTCGTCGACCCCGCGGGCACGCAACCAGTCGGCCAGGCTCACTCCGCCGTCTTCGTGCAGGCCCTCGAAGCCGCTGTAGGCAGCGTCGTAGGCACCCTTGTGGAACACCGCCTCGATCGGGCCGGTGCCCAGGTTCGGGTGGAACTCCGCACCGGAGGTGTGGGCGACGCAGTGCCGCGGCCAGGACGAGACGTAATCGGGGTTCTCCGAGAAATGTCCGCCCGGGTCGATGTGGAAGTCCTTCGTGGCGACCACATGGTTATATCCGTGCTCGCCGGTAAGCAACTCGTCGATCGCCGCGGCCACCGCCGAGCCGCCGTGGACCGCCAGCGATCCCCCCTCGCAGAAATCGACCTGCACATCGACGATGATCAACGCCCGCATCGGATCACCGTAACCCGCCAGTACAGTCAGATGGCCGATCCACGAGGGAAACCATGACCGCATTCGACTTCTTCGAAGCCGCCGAGTTGCCGGTGCCGGAGGTGTCGGCCGAGCGAGCGGGGCAGATCGCCGCCGCCCAGTTCGGCTTAGCCGCACAGGCCGTCGCGCTGGGCAGCCAGCAGGACGCCAACTTTCTGCTCACCGACGACCGCACTGGCCCCGTCGGGGTGCTCAAAATCGCCAATCCGGCCTTCAGCCGGCTCGAACTGGAAGCCCAGGACGTCGCGGCCGCCTTCATCGCCGCCGCCGAGGCCATCCGAACCGCCACCAACGTGGGGCCGGCCGGCGCGGCCGCGATCGCCGAGGTTGCCGATCGGCACCGCGACGGTGGCCGGCTGTTCGCGCGGGTGATCCGCTACCTGTCCGGCGGAACCCTCAGCGGCCAGGCCTATCTGAGTCCCGCCCAGGTGGCCGCGCTGGGCGACCTGGCCGGACGAACCTGCCGAGCACTGGCCGGTTTCGAGCACCCCGGAGTGGATCGGGTGCTGCAGTGGGATCTGCGCCACGGCATGCGCACCGTGGAACTGCTTGCCGCGCATGTCGGTGACGCCGATCGCCGCGCCGCCGTCGAGTCCGCGGCAGACGCGGCCTGGGATACCCTCGCCGGCCTTGCCGAGGACCTTCCGATTCAGGTGATCCACGGCGACATCACCGGCGACAACGTGGTTCGCGGAGCAGACGGCCTACCCGACGGGCTGATCGACTTCGGTGACCTGATGCGGTCCTGGGCGGTGGCCGAACTGGCCGTCACCGTCGCCACCCTGCTGCGCCACGAGGGCAGCGAGCCGGCCACCACGCTGCCGGCTATTCGGGCTTTCCACGCGGTGCGGCCGTTGGCGCCCGCGGAGGCTGAGGCGTTGTGGCCGCTGGTCGTGCTGCGCGCCGCGGTGCTGGTGGTCAGCGGCAATCACCAGTCCGCCGTTGATGCCGAAAACCATTACGCCAGTTCGGCTCTCGATGCGGAGTGGCGGATCTTCGAGCAAGCCAGCGCGATACCGCTCGGGGTGATGACCGCCCAGATCCGGCACGCCCTCGGGATGGCCGTTCCCGCCGAGCACCTCACCGGCGACGCCCCGCTGATCCGCGGAGTCGACCCCCGGCAGATCATCCGGCTGGACTTCTCGGCGGAGTCCGGCGCCATGGACGGCGGAGCGTGGCTGAACCCCGATGCGGAGGATCAGCTGGCCCGCGTCGCCCTCGCCGGTGGTGCGGCCGCCGCGGCCGTCACCACCTTCGGCGAGGCCCGGCTCACCCGGTCGGCGACGCTGAACCCGGACTCCCCCGCCACCGTTGCCACCGGTGTGCACCTTTGGCCCGCAACGGCGGTGGATCTCACCGCTCCGTGGCCGGGCCGCGTAGAGACCACCTGCCAGTCGGTGACGCTGACGGGTGCCGGCGGCACGGTGCAGGTGCTCGGGGCGGTCCAGCCCGTCGAAACAGATCCCAGTGTCACCGCCGGCGGCCAACTGGGCGTGATCGACGGCCCGGTATGGATTCAGGTGCGGCGGCACGGCACATCGACCCCGCAGTTCGTCCGCCCCGAGTACGCCGCGGGCTGGCTGGACCAGGTCAGCGACCCCCTGGTGTTGCTCGGGCTGCCGCACACCCCGGACCTGGTGGAGGAGGGCGAATCGTTGCGGCAGCGCCGATCCCGCGCGTTCGCCACCGTGCAGGAGCACTACTACGACGATCCGCCGCGGATCGAGCGGGGTTGGCGTGAGCACCTGATCGGCACGGACGGCCGGACCTACCTCGACATGGTCAACAACGTCGCCGTGCTCGGCCACGGCCACCCCGAACTGGCCGACGCCGTGGCCCGGCAGTGGCGCCGACTGAACACCAACTCGCGGTTCAACTACGCCAGCGTGGTGGCGTTTTCGGAGCGTCTGGCCGCGACCCTGCCCGACCCGCTGGACACCGTTTTCCTGGTCAACTCCGGCTCCGAAGCCGACGACCTCGCCCTGCGACTGGCGATGGCCGCCACCGGCCGCCACGACGTGGTGGCGGTCGCCGAGGCCTACCACGGCTGGACCTACGCCACCGACGCCATCTCCACCTCTATCGCCGACAACCCCAACGCGCTGTCCACCCGGCCGCCGTGGGTGCACACCGTGCCCTCGCCCAACGCCTACCGCGGCGAACACCGCGGTCCGGAGGCTTCGAAGTACGCCCCGGAAGCGGTCGCGATCATCGAACGCCTTGCCGCGCAGGGACATCCACCGGCGGCGTTCATCTGCGAACCGTTCTACGGCAATGCCGGCGGAATGGCACTGCCAGACGGATACCTGCGTGCGGTGTACGCCGCGGTCCGCGGTGTCGGCGGTCTGGCGATCGCCGACGAGGTTCAGGTGGGCTACGGCCGCACCGGGCGCTGGTTCTGGGCCTTCGAACAGCAGGGCGTGGTGCCCGACATCGTCTGCGTCGCCAAGGCGATGGGCAACGGGCAGCCGCTCGGCGCGGTGATCACCACCAAGGCGATCGCGGATGCCTACCGCAACTGCGGCTACTTCTTCTCATCGGCGGGCGGCAGCCCGGTGTCCTGCATCGTCGGCCTGACCGTTCTCGACATCATCGAACGAGATCACCTGCAGCGCAACGCCCTTGACATCGGCGATCACCTCAAGACACGGATCACCGCGCTGGCCGAGCAGTATCCGATCATCGGGACGGTGCACGGCAGCGGGCTGTACATGGGCGTGGAACTGGTCACCGACCGCGCCACCCTGGAGCCTGCGGCCGCGCAGACCGCGGCGATCTGCGAGCGGATGCGCGAGCTCGGGGTGATCGTGCAGCCCACCGGCGACCGGCAGAACGTACTGAAGATGAAGCCGCCGATGTGTATCACCCGGGAGTCCGCCGACTACTTCGTCGACATGCTCGAACGGGTGCTGCGCACCGGCTGGTAGCGCCGCCGGCGTGGGGCGTCGAACGTGCGGCTTATGCAGGTGAATTCGCCGCAATAGCTGCATAGGGCACACGTTCGGCGTCATGGTGGTGTTTCCGGCCTGATCACGCGGGCCTGGGTTTGGGGCCCCCACGGCCAGGGAATCCCGGCGCCATGTTGATCCGCAGAGTAGCCAGGCCGATGCTGGCCGCAGCCTTCGTCAGTCAGGGCATCGACGCGCTGCGGCGCCCGATGAGCGCCGCTGATTCGGCCCGGCCGACGCTGGAGGGTCTGCGCAAGCTGCCCGACCCGGTCGGTTCCCTGCTTCCTGAGGATCCGGAGACCTTCGCACGGGCGACCGCCGCGGCGCAGATCGGTGGCGGCCTGCTGCTGGCGACCGGCCGGATGCCCCGGCTGGCCTCGGCGGCGCTGGCCGCCACGGTGCTGCCCGCCAACCTGGGTGCGCACATGTTCTGGGCCGAATCCGATCCGCTGGGCAAGGCACGCAAACGACACGACTTCATGGTCGACCTGAGTCTGCTGGGCGGACTGATCATCGCGTCGGCGGATACCGCCGGCAAGCCCTCGCTGAGTTGGCGGGGACGGCGCGCGGCGAGGCGGGTCTCCGAGGCGGTGTCGGTGGGATTGGCGACCTCGGCCCCGGCAGCCGACGGTGTCGCCGCCAGAGTCGGCCACGGCTTGAAGGAGGGCGCGCACCGCGGCCAGGAGCTGGTCGAAGCGGCCGGCGAGCGCAGCGCCCCGCTGGTCCATGCCGCCCGCAAACGCGGCGAAGCCGCCCTGGAGGCCACTCGTGAGCATGGCGGCAAACTCGCCGCGGAGGCGAAAACCGAGGTGAGACGGCTCGCCCGGCATTGAGATGTCGCCCGCCGAACCGCGCGCCGGTAGATTTGGATGCACCTACCTCAAGGAGAGTGCGCCATGACCACGGGTGACCAGGATCCAACCGCAAACCCGTCCGGCTACCCGCCGCCGCCCCCGGCCAACCCGTACGGGGGGGCGACACCGTCGGGCTATCCGGCTCCGCCCGTTCCTCCCGCCGGCGGTTTCCCGGGCTACCCGCCGCCGGCGCCGGGCTATGCGCCCCCGCCGATGCCGGGTTACACGCCCACGCCGGGTTATCCCCCGCCGCCCAATCCCTACGGCGCCACCGGCGGCTACTACCCGTCGCTGCCGCCGGCCACTTACGGCCAGCCCGGCGGCCTGGGAGTTCGCTGGGGCGCCCGCGTCATCGATGGCCTGCTGGTCGGGATCGTCTCGTGGCTCCTGGCGGCACTGTTGGGGTCCTCCGGCAGCATCCTGGTGACCGGCCTGTTCAGCGGCGCACTGATGTTCGTCTACTTCGTGGCCATGGAGGTGACGCAGGGCCGCACGGTGGGCAAGATGGCGCTGGGCCTGAGCGTGCGCGGCCCCGGCGGCGCCCCCAAGCCCGACCTCAAGCAGTCGGCCATCCGCAACGCCTTCACGCTGCTGCCGGTCCTGCCCTACCTCGGCGGCCTGCTCGGCGTCATCGCGATGATCGTCATCGCGGTGACCATCAGCAGCAGCCCGACCAAGCAGGGCAAGCACGACGAGCTGGCCGGCGGCACTCAAGTGATCAAGGGCTGAACGCCCGCGGTGATCAAGGGCTGAACGCCCGCGGTGATCAAGGGCTGAACGCCCGCGGTGATCAAGGGCTGAACGCCCGCGGTGATCAAGTCTTAGACGCCGCATTGATGTCACGCAGGCGAATTGCGAGTGGTCCGCCTGCGTGACGTCAGTCTCCCGGGGGCTGGTTGCGGTTCCACTCCAGCCAGCCCACACCGTGCCGGCCGTCGCCGGTACGCACCGTGGCCCAGGCCCGCGGGAAGAAGCTGATCCGCCCGTCGGGGGCGACCAGCCGCACCGGTGCGTGGCCTTGGACGTCGACGGTCGCGGTGAGCTCGCCCGGTTGCATCGTCAGCGTCGTGCTCACCGGTAATCCGTTATCGGCCAGGACGGCGTCGGCGGTGACCGAGGTGGTCTCGGTGACCGGTTCGCCGGTGCCCTGGATGTAGCCGACGCTGACCGGGGGCATCCCGGGGATGCGCAGGTCGACGCCGTGCAGCGCAGTGCCGTCGTCGAGGTGCAGCGCACTCCAGACCCAGTCCATGCTCCACCAGTCACGCACACCGTGCGAGTGGTCGCGCTGGCCGGGGATCCTGGTGAACTCATAGCTGCGCCCCCCGACGGTGACGGATCCGCTGACGGTGCAGGGAATCTCGTAGCGCGTGGTAATCCGGTAGGCGTAGGGCGTGCCGTCGGTGGTCCAGGTGAGGTCCATCGCCAGGTCGGTGGGTCGGCCGTCGGCTCCGCGCAGCAGGTCGGACGGATCGTCGTAGGTCTCGCCCGGACCGCTGACCTGCACCCGGTATTGCCGCAATGGCTCAATCGCGTTGTGCCGCAGGCTGATTTCGCCGCTGCGAACGTCGTTGGGGTCGGCTGGCAGCGGCGCACCAAAGTCCAGTAACGCCACGGTGGGGATGTGCGGCCCGCAGATCAGGGCGTTGATCCACGCGAGGTTCTCATTCGGAACCAGCCCCAGCCGGATCCAGCCGCCGATCCCCTGCCGCGGATCGGCGAAATCCCAGTACCAGCTCTCGTTCCACAACGGCTCCTCCCCCGGCGGGTGGGCGGCCTCGTCGGCCGGATCCGGTTGCAGCGCAGGGCTTGCCGCCGGTTGCGGCAGTACCTCAAGCGCGCCGGTGTCGAGCACATGGCTGCTGTGGCGGTCCAACATGGTCAGGAACATCCGGTCGCCGCGCTCGGTGCGCTCCACCAGCATCGACGACACGATGGCCATCATCACTCCGAAGAAACTCTGCCGGCGCACCCCGTCGCGGACCTGATCGACGGTGATCGTCGAATCCGGGCCCAGCCCTTCGTGATAGGCGTGCATCAGCTCCTCGTAGTGCGCCCGGCGGTCCTCGACGGTCAACGCACAGCCCAGGAAATAGGCGACGTCGGTGAACGCCGGCCCCCAGGTGACGGTCTGCCAGTCGACCACGGTCAGGTCGCGCAGCGACCCGGGCCGGCCGAAGAGCATGTTGTCCAGCCGGTAGTCACCGTGCACCAGACCGTGCACCCGCTCGGCGGCGAGTTCGTCGGCCAGATAGGCGTCGAAGCCGTCCACCAGGCGCTGGCAGACCAGGCGGTGCTCGGGCCGGATGGCGTCGCCGTAGCGCGCGGCGAACCCGGCGAACAGCCCGCCGATGAAAGTCTGGTTCACCGGTGTGCCGCGGTCGAGCCAGCGGGCGTCGTCGGGCAGCTGGCGGCCGATCAGCGGCGCGTGCAGCCGGCCGAGTTGGGTCAATGCCAGCCGGGCTTCGGCGATGCCGGCGCCGTGCACTTCGTCGCCCACCTCGGCGGGCGCGGCGTCGTCGAGCAGCAGTGTGAATGCGCCGTTGTGCGGCTGATAGGAGGCGTGGTAGCAGAGTGAGATCGGGCCGTCGCCGGCGCTCGCCAGCAGTGGCGCCACGTCGGCGTAGAAGCGGACCTCGCGTTCGTAGAGGCCCATGGTCTGCCCGGTCTGGCGGCTCATCGGATCGCTCGCGGCGACTTTGAGCACCACCGACGCCGGTCCGTCGCCTACCGCGTAGCTCAGCCCAACCCGGTAGCACTCGCTCATCTGCCCGGTGCCGATGCGTTCGACGGTGAAACCACCGACCCGGCCGGCGCCCAGGTTGGCGCTCAACCAGTCGGCGGTGAGGTCCTCAGGGCGTTCCACGGTCGCGTCGGGGCCGGCAGTCACCCCTCCAACGTAAGTCACTGCGAGGAGGCTTGATCCCCGGTCATGGTGAAATTCGCCCACGCGCGCCGGCGCTCGGGGTGCGGGTCGTACTCGACGTGGGTGTGCCGGTCAAACACCAGCACCGGCCGGTCCCGGCGGTTGTAGACCGGCCAGTCGACGCCGGGCACTCCGGTGCGACTGAACTGCTGCCACCGGTTCTGCACCTGATGGCTCACCCGGACCGCCGCCTTCTGGTCGACGCCGGCGGTCAGCACGGCACCCACCCGGGAGCGGTAGATGCCGAACACCGCCAGCAGTTCGGTGGCGTGAGTGGCGCCGAAGCCGGCCCAGTGCAGCGTGCGGGGCGCGAAGTCGTAGCGGTAGACGTAGGTGGGCGCCAGTTTGGCGTGCGCCTCGGCGATCTGCCAGGCCGCGGTGCCGAAAATCATGTCGCCGCCAAACTCGATGCACGCCTTGGGGTCCGGGTAGAGCGGGTAAGCCGCCAGGATCCGCTCCCGAATTTCGGTGGGCGTGTGGGCCAGCACCTTTTCGATCGACCGCTCGCTGGTCGGCAGCAACTTGAGGAACCGGGTAAACAACCGGCCCTCCTCCGCGTTGGTCCCGACGATCAGGGGGACCTTGTGCGCCAAGCCTTTTCGCATCGCGTCGAACGGGTCCAACGGCAGGTAGTCGTCGCCGTGGGTCGGTCCCACCGCCGATGCGCCGAGCATGCTGTCCAGGCTGCCGTTCATCACGTGATGGGCGGCGCGGCCCAATTCCGACGGCGTGGCCTTCAGCAAGGTTGCCGGCGCGCTCTGCCGGTCCAGGCCCATCCGGTCGACGAACCGGTCGGCGATCTTGGCGGCCACCTCCCGCGAACTGACCATGCCCGATGCGGGGCTCTGCGAAATGGCTTGGTGGAAAAGCCCTTCGGCGTCGGGGACGGCGAGCAGAGTGGCCACCGCGTGCGCGCCAGCGCTCTCCCCGAAGATCGTCACGTTGTCCGGGTTTCCGCCGAACGCGGCGATGTTCTGCCGCACCCACCGCAGCGCCAGGACGATGTCACGCAGGAAGAGGTTGCTGTCGATCGGCACCTCGGGGGTGGACAACGAGGACAGATCGAGGCACCCCAGCGCACCCAGACGGTAATTGACCGCCACATAGACGCAGCCGCGGCGGGCCAGTCGCGCCCCGTCGTAGATCGGGGTGGCCGAGCTGCCCAGGATGTAACCGCCCCCGTGGATGAAGAACATCACCGGCAACGGTTCGCCGTCCGGTGCGGGCCCGGACCAGTGCGGGGTCACCACGTTCAGCGTCAGGCAGTCCTCGCTCATCGGCTGGTACTTGCCCGGGGCGGTCATGGTGTAGATGCGCTGCTGGGGGGCGCAATTGCCCCAGGTGTGGCAGGACCGCACGCCGGTCCACGGCTGGACCGGCTGCGGGGCGCGGAATCTCAGCGCACCGACCGGAGCGGCGGCGTACGGAATAGAACGCCACCGGTTAACGCCATTGCGGGTGAAACCCTCGACCACGCCGCTGGCGGTGGTGACTCGGACCGGGTACTGGTGCATCTTTCCGACGGTAGCGAATCGCCGCGCCGCGCCGCGCCTGGCGTCTCATCGGCCCTGGCCCGGCTAGCCTGGCCGGATGCGGATCGCCGTGTTGTTCGCCGCGTCAGTGCTGGTCGCGGGTTGTTCCGGGCTGTCCGCCGAGCGACCCGGCCCCACTGCGCTGACTCCGATCAGCCCGTCGCGCGCGGCCGGAAAGCCCCCGACGAGCAGCACATGGACCTCGTCGCCGGAATCGGCGGCCACATCCACATCCACCGCGTCGGCGGCAGCGTCGGCGAACGCACCCGAATCTGGCGCCCCGGTCGGTGAGGCGATCGCCTGGGTGGCGGCCGCCGCCCCGGTCGACGGCAAGGACTTCCAGGTGGCGTTGCGCAACGGCGCCACCACCTCGCTGGGAGAGGACTACGCCTTCACCACCCCGTCGGGCACCAGTTGTATGACCGACACCAAGCGCGGTTCGGCGGCACTGTCCTGCCTGGTGGATCTGACCGCGCCGCCGGCGCAGCCGCCGGACGTCTACGGGGTCTGGAAAGGCGGCTGGGTGGACTTCGACGGCGGCACCGTCCAGATCGGCTCGGCCCACGGCGATCCCGGCCGGTTCAGCGCCGGTCAGGGCGCACCGCTGCCGGCCGGCGGGTCGCTGTCCTTCGGCGATTTCCGATGCCGCACCGACACCAGCACCCTGGTGTGCGTGAACTACGCCCGTCAGACCGCGGTGCGCTACAACGACGACGGGGTGACGCCCTACGGCTGCACCCGGCAGACACCGCCGGCCGGCATCGGCATCCAGTTCAGCTGCTGACCCGGATCGTCACACCCGGTTTTCGGCTCGGTCCCGGATACCGGCGAGTGTCGCGGCCACACCCGTGCGCCACTGGCCCAGTCGACGGCTCACGATCTCCGCCCCGCGGTGCGGTTCCCGCGCGATCAGCATGGTGACGCCCGACGGGCCCGGACCCAGGCGGGCGGTGTAGCTCAGCCGGGTGCCCTCGGCGATCGGGGTCAGCTCGAAAAGCCATGTCGCCGCCGGTGACTCGGGGTCGCCCACCGCCCAGCCGAACCGCTCGTGCTCGTCGAAGGCGACGATCGTCGAGCACGTGGTCCACTCCCCGATCACCGGGTTGCGGTTGCGGCCGAGGAACTGTGCGCCCACAGCCGGCCCGCTGAAACCCTCGGCCCACTGCACGCCGAGCAGTTCCCGGCTCAATTCCGGCATCAGCGCGATGTCGGTGACCAGTTCCCACACCCGCGGCGGCGGGGCGGCGATGTCCACACTGTCGATGACCTGCTGGTCGCCATCGGTCACGGTCGCTCCTCGGATGGCTGGCGAAGATTTGGCCTGATCAGTGTGCCATTCGCCGGCGACCCCGGCGGGCTAGGTTTTTCCCTTGTGGTCCGAGCGGCGCGGCGCTGGCCGGATGAGGCCGGAAGCCCGATTCCGGTGGTCCGACTGCGAACGCCTGCAGCGCCGGCCACCCGAACGCAACCGGCACTGGGCTGAGGCGGTAAGCCGGCCTCAGCGGGTGCTGCAATTCGCCGCGGTCATCTCCGCGGCGCTCACCGCGATCCTGGGTGTGCTTCCCGCGGACACCGGAATCCAGCCGCGCTGGGCGCTGAATACAGCCATCCCGAGGCGCTGCTGACCAACATCCTGCCGGGCAGCGTGGCCGAGAAACTCAAGGATCCGGCGCACGGCGTCATCGCCGACCGCTACGACGACGCCTCGATCCTCTTCGCCGACATCGCCGGGTACACCGAGAAGGCCAGCGAGATCGCGCCGACCGAACTGGTCCGCTTTCTCGACCGGCTCTACACCACGTTCGACCGTCTGGTCGACCAGCACGGCCTGGAGAAGATCAAGACCACCGGCGACGCCTACATGGTGGTCAGCGGTGTTCCCACACCGCGGCCCGACCATGTGGAAGCCATCGCCGACCTGGCCCTGGACCTGTGCCGTGCGGTGTCCGAACTTCGTGATCCCCGCGGCGATCCGGTACCGATGCGGAGGGCATCGCCGCGGGTCCGGTCGTGGCGGGGGTGGTAGGGGCACGGCGCTTCTTCTACGACGTGTGGGGCGACGCGGTCAACGTCGCCTCGCGGATGGAGTCCACCGACATCGAAGGCCGGATTCAGGTGCCGCAGAACGTCTTCGAGCGGCTGCGGGACGAGTTCGTCCTGGAGGAGCGCGGCGAGATCGCGATCAAGGGCAAGGGCGTGATGCGGACGTGGTGGCTTGTCCGCCGCCGCACGGCGCCGCCGCCGACACCGGACAATTCCCCAGCCGTCGCTCTGGCTATCGAGACCCCCGCCGAGACCCCCACCGGTTAGGTTCTCAACTACATCACTTTCGACAGGAACGCTTTGGTCCGTTCATGCCGCGGGTTGCTGAGCACCTCTCGTGGGGCTCCGCTTTCGACGATCACCCCGCCGTCCATGAAGACCAGCTGGTCGGCCACTTCGCGGGCAAACCCCATCTCATGGGTGACCACGATCATTGTCATACCGGCTGCAGCAAGCTTTTTCATCACCCCGAGCACCTCGCCGACCAGTTCCGGGTCCAGCGCGGAGGTGGGTTCGTCGAAAAGCATCAGCTTCGGTTCCATGGCCAGCGCGCGTGCGATCGCGACCCGTTGTTGCTGGCCTCCGGACAACTGGGCCGGGTAGGCGTCGGCCTTTTCGGACAAGCCGACCTGGCCGAGAATCTCGCGGGCACGCTCGGCGGCGGCGGCCTTGCTGGCCCCCTTGACGTGCACCGGCGCCTCGATGATGTTCTCCAGCGCGGTCCGGTGCGGAAACAGATTGAAGTGCTGGAAGACCATGCCGATGTCGCGCCGCTGCTTGGCGGCTTCACGCGGAGGCATTTCGTAGAGCTTGCCGTTGCGCTCCCGGTAGCCGATGAGTTGCCCGTCGACATAGAGCCGGCCGGCCGTCACGTTCTCCAGATGGTTGATGCAGCGCAGGAAGGTGGACTTGCCTGAGCCGGACGGCCCGACGAGGACCAGGACCCGGCCGCGCTCGACCGACAGCGTCACGCCCTTGAGCACCGACAGCGCCCCGAAATCCTTGCAGACCTGCTGCGCGTCGACCATCGGCAGTGGGTTCGGGCCGGTCATACGTGGCCTTCCTTGGCGCCGACCTGGGCTTTGGCCAAAGCTTCGAGCTGTTTGCCGGTCAGCTTGCGCGAGATACCGCGGGAGAAATACTTCTCCAGGTAGTACTGCCCCACCATCAGCACGCTGGTGATGGCCAGATACCAGGTGGCGGCCACCAGCAGCAGCGGTATCGGCTGGAAGATCACCGCGGAGATGTCCCGGGTTCGGGTGTAGAGCTCCAGGGTGTAGGGCACCGCCGTCACCAGCGAGGTGGTCTTGAGCATGCTGATGAACTCGTTGCCGGTGGGCGGGATGATCACCCGCATCGCCTGCGGCAGCACGATCCGCCGCATCGTCATCCACCACGACATGCCCAGCGCGGTGGAGGCCTCCAGCTGACCTTCGGGCACCGAAGCGATTCCGGCCCGGATGATTTCAGCCATGTAGGCGGCCTCGTTGAGGCCCAGCCCGATGATCGCCAGGATGAAGCTGATCGACAAGTTGCGCATATCGATGTGAAAGAAGCTGGGCCCGAACGGAACCCCGATCTGGATCTTCTGGTACAGCGTGGGGAACAGCCCCCAGAACACCAGTTGGACATACACCGGGGTGCCGCGGAAGATCCACAGGTAGACCCAGGACACCGATTTGAGGATCGGGTTGGGCGACAACCGCATCACCGCGAGGATCACCCCGAGGACCAACCCCAGCAGCATGGCCCAGAACGTCAGCTGCAGGGTGTTCCACGCCGCCTCGGACACCCGGTGGTCGAACAGGTATTTACGGTAGGTCGCCCAGCCGTAGGCCGGGTTGGTGGCCGCCCCGTACAAGAACAACCCGACGAGGCCGATGATGACGGCAGCACCCACCCACCGCCACGGGTGCCGCAGCGGGACGGCATCGATGGCGGCGGGCACGGTGGGCACCGGCTGCTCGCCGATCATTGAACTAGCTGACCGCTCCGTTGATGACCGGCTTGTCGATCAAGCCCGACTCCAGACCCCAGTTCGCGGCGATGGCCTTGTAGGCGCCGATGTCAATCAGATGCTGAAGCGCCTGTTGCAGCGACTGCGCCAGCGGGGAGCCCTTCTTCACCGGCCACCCGTACGGGGCGGAGTCGAAGATCTCCCCGGCCCCTTCGAGTTTGCCGTCGCTCTGCTTGATGGCCCAGGCCGTCACCGGGGAGTCGGCCGACATCGCGTCAGTCTGCCCCAGCACAACGGCGTTGGTGGCGGCGTCCTGGCCGTCGAACTTGATGATCTGGATCTCCGGCTTGCCGGCGTCCACGCAGGCCTTGCTCTTGGCCGGCAGTTCGTCGGTCTCCT
Organism: Mycobacterium sp.; assembly: GCF_044342925.1. Classification (GTDB taxonomy): domain Bacteria; phylum Actinomycetota; class Actinomycetes; order Mycobacteriales; family Mycobacteriaceae; genus Mycobacterium. Next base: position 13,635 of record NZ_JBIIOV010000014.1, read on the forward strand.
GGATCGTGGTTGCCTGCACCGCAACCTTTTTGCCGCAGGCGTTCTCCGGGTCGATGGCCTCACCGGGACGCTGGGCCCACAGGGTGCCGGCCGAGAAGTAGGTGACGAAGTCGACCTGCTTCTCGCGCTCCTTGGTGTCGGTGAACGACGACATGCCGACGTTGTAGGTGCCGCCGTCGATCGCCGGGATGATCTTGGCGAAGTCGGACTCGCGGTATTCCGCCTTCAGCCCGAGGGTTTCGGCCATCGCGTTCATCAGGTCGACGTCGAAGCCGACGATCTTTCCCTCGGGGTCCTTGAACTCATTCGGCGGGTAGGGCAGGTTGACCCCGACGACCAGCGTGCCGGACTCCCGGATCTCCCCGGGCACGGTGTCGGCGATCTCCTGGACCTTGTTCACGGTCACCTCGGTGCTGGCCTGCGTGGAGCCGCCCCCAGTGCCCGAACCGGTTTCGGTGTTCTTGGCGCACCCCGACAGCGTCAGCGCACCCGCCATCGTGACCACCGCCGCCGCCCGCCACCAGCGCTGACGATTCTCTTCTCCTGTGAACACAGTGCCCTTCCCCGTAGCTGTCAGGCGTTCGCCGAATCTGTACGCCACAAGGAAACTACCGCCGATCGGCGCGGTTGACCTGTCGAAGATGCCAATCCAAGGCCTTTCCCGGCGCTATGCCACACTTGGCGCCATGACAACTAGCTCTGGCGGAACGCTGTTTCCGCACCTGTGGAAGTCGGTGCTGCTGACCGGGATCCTGTCGCTGGTCCTCGGTGTGATGATGCTGGCGTGGCCCGGTCCGACGTTGGTCGTCGCGGCCATCTTCTTCGGCGCCTACCTGCTGGTGACCGGCGCCTCGCAGGTCTTCCACGCCTTCACCCTGCCGATCTCCGGGGGCGGCCGGGCGCTGCTGTTCATCAGCGGCGCAGCGTCGCTGGTGCTGGCCGTGATGGCGATCCGGCACATCGGTGACGCCGTGTGGCTGCTGGCGATCTGGATCGGCATTGGTTTCGTGTTCCGCGGTGTCGCCACCGCGGCCGCCGCATTCAGTGATCGCGACACACCGGCGCGCGGGTGGGAGATCTTCATCGGCATCGCCACGCTGATCGCCGGCATCATCGTGCTGGCCTACCCCTTCGCCTCGCTCCCGACCCTGATCTGGGTCACCGGTTTCGGGCTCATCGCCCTGGGGGTCATCGAGATCATCGGCGCCTTCGGTATCCGCAAGGCGGGCAACCAGGTGCGCACCGTCATCAGCGACGCCATCCGCAGCGCCCGCTGACAGCTGTGACACCGGCGCGGGGCCGCAGGGCACCGCGGTCCTCGCCTCTTCTTTGCCGTAACCGTGGACCATCCGGGTAACCTGGCTTCCGTGGACCAATCGGGCAACCATGACTGAGCAACCGCAGCAACCGCAGCTACCGCAGGACACCCCGGGCTTTCCGCCGCCGCCAGGACCGTCCCCCGGCATGACTCCCTACCCGTATTCATATCCACCCGGTGCACCCGGTGCCGGCCCCTACCCCGGTGCTTATCCGCCCCCGCCCATGCCGTACGGCGGCGACTACTACCCCGGGATGGGGCCGCCCCCGCGCAACGGCATGGGGGTCGCCGCGCTGGTGGTCGCGATTCTCGCGCTGTTCGGCTCCTGTTCGGTAGTCGGTGGCATCCTGCTGGGCATCGTGGCGGTGATCCTGGGGTTCATCGGCCGCGGGCGGGCCAAACGCGGTGAGGCCAACAACGGCGGGATTGCGACGACCGGTCTGGTTCTGGGCGGTCTGGCGATCGTCGTGAGCATCGGCTTCATCGCGTTCTACGCCGATGCGTTCAACAGGTACGGCGGCCAGGACCTGATGACGTGCATCCAGAACGCGAACTCCGACAACACCAAGATCCAGCAGTGCATGGACGAGTTCCAGCAGCGGGTCGAGACTCAAACAGGTCAGACCGCGACCCCGGGGCGGTAGCGGCCGGAAGTTACTTCGCCGCTCCCGGGAAGTACTTGACGATGCCCTCCTGGACCACTGTGGCGACCACTTCGCCGGCCCGGTTGAAGAAATGCCCCATGCCCAGGCCCCGGGACTCGGCCGCCACCGGTGACGTCGTCGAGTAGAGCACCCAGTCGGAGAAGTCGACCTGGCGGTGAAACCACACCGAGTGGTTGACGGTCACCGCGAAGATGCGGTCCCAGCCCCAGGACAGCCCATGGGTGGTGATGATCGAATCGAGCACGGTGGTGTCCGACGAGTAGACCATCGCGGCGGTGTGCAGCACCGGGTCGTCGGGCATCTCACCGGCCGCGGTCATCCACACCCGGTTCTGCTCCAGCCTTCCGCCCTTGTCCCTCATCACCCACGCCGGATCGTTGGTGTATCGCCACTCGATGGGACGCATCGCATCGGCGAAGTGCGGGACCACTTTCTCGTAGCCCACCAGCAGTTCGTCGATGGTCGGCAGGGTGTGCGGGTCCGGGACGGCCGGAGATTGCGAATTGTGTTCCAGGCCATGGCCACCCGCCAGGTAGGACACCAGAGCGGTGGCGAGTAGCTTGCCGTTCTGCATCGCGTCGACCCGGCGGTTGGCGAACCGCCGCTCGTCGCGCAGCCGCGACACGTGGAACTCGATGTCGTGGTGGGTGTCGCCGCCGGCGATGAACTGCACCGACAGCGCGCTGGGCGGCAGATCGTGGTCCAGAGTTCGACTGGCCGCGGTGAACGCCTGTGCCATCAACTGGCCGCCGAAGGTGCGGACCGGGTTCTTGCGCGGATGACGCCCGGAGAAGACGTCGTCGTCAAGTCGGGATAGCTCAAGGATCGAGAGCAGTTCGTCGAAATCGGACTTTCCCGGCTGGGGCACGTCGGCCTCTCGTTCGACTAGTGGTCGTTCTCCCCGATCCGGTGGATGTGAATCAGGTTTGTCGAGCCTACTGTGCCCGGTGGAGCGCCGGCGACGATGACCGTCAGGTCCCCGCGCTGGTAGCGCCCCATGTGCAGCAGCGCGTGGTCGACCTGACGAATCATGTCGTCGGTGCTATCGGCCTCGGGCACAACGAATGTTTCAGTGCCCCAAGTCAATGCGAGTTGGCTACGAATCTCCGGTGCGGTGACGAACGCCAGCAGCGGAAGCCGGCAGTGCAGCCGGGCCAGTCGCCGAACCGTATCCCCCGATGAGGTGAAGGCGATCAGCGCCTTGGCGTCCAGCCGCACGCCGATGTCGCGGGCGGCATAGGAGATGACTCCGCGCTTGGTGCGCGGAACATGGGTCAGGGGCGGCGGTTCCGGGGAGCCCTCCTCCATCGCGCAGATGATCCGCGCCATGGTGCGGACCGCGTCGATGGGGTACTTGCCCACCGAAGTCTCGCCGGAGAGCATCACCGCGTCGGCCCCGTCGAGCACGGCGTTGGCCACATCGGAGGCCTCGGCGCGTGTCGGCCGCGAGTTCTCGATCATCGACTCCAGCATCTGGGTCGCCACGATCACCGGCTTGGCGTTCTCCCGCGCGATCTCGATGGCCCGCTTCTGCACCAGCGGCACCTCTTCGAGCGGCAACTCCACGCCGAGGTCACCACGGGCCACCATGATCGCGTCGAAAGCCAGGACGATGCCTTCGAGGTTCTCCACGGCCTCCGGCTTCTCCAACTTGGCGATCACCGGCACCCGTCGGCCCACCCGGTCCATCACCGCGTGCACCAGATCGACATCGGCCGGTGAGCGCACGAATGACAGCGCGACCAAGTCGACACCGAGCTTCAGCGCGAACTCCAGATCCGCAATGTCCTTCTCCGACATGGCCGGAACGGAAAAGGCCATGCCAGGCATGGACAGGCCTTTGTTATTGCTGACCGGGCCGCCTTCGGTGACGGTGCACACCACGTCGTCGCCATCGACGTGCTCGCATACCAGGGCGACCTTACCGTCGTCGACGAGCAGGCGGTCACCGGTTTTGGCGTCTTTGGTCAGATTCTTGTAGGTGGTCGACACCCGGTCGTGCGTGCCTTCGCAGTCCGCCACCGTGATCCGGACGGTCTCGCCGTTGGCCCACTGCACGGGGCCCTCGGCGAACCGGCCGAGCCGGATCTTGGGGCCTTGCAGATCGGCGAGGATGCCCACCGCGCGCCCGGCGCCCTCCGAAGCGGCGCGCACCCGGGCATAGGATGCTTCGTGGTCGGCATAGTCGCCGTGGCTCATGTTCAGCCGGGCGACATCCATCCCCGCTTCAACGAGTTCCCTGACCCCGACATCACTGTCGGTAGCCGGGCCCAGGGTGCAAACGATCTTGGCGCGCCGAGTCACGACGCCTGAGCATAGTCGCGCAGACTGCTCAGGAACTGAGCATCGTGGGAACCAGCGGGAACCCGGGCAGATTGCGAACGATGGTCCACACCACCGCGGCGATCCCGACAGTCACCAGAACAGCAGTGGTGAACACCTGCTGCCCACGACTGCGGCGCAGCAGTGCCCAGAGCGCCAGCACCGGCAGGCCGACCAACACGAAGACGTTGTCCATCGCCGCGGCGGCCAAATCGCCATGCAGCACATCGTGAGTCATCCGCAGGCCGCCGCACCCCGGACAGTCCCACCCGGTGAGGAACTTGAACGGACAGAACGGGAAAATCGCCCCGGGCTGGTGCGGGTCGACGACTCCGATGTAGGTCAGCGCGCCCAGTCCCAGGACGGCGCCGCCGAGCCCGGCGTACAGCCGTGGGCGTCTGCCGACCGGTGCGGTCATGCCCCCCAGCATGCCAGAGCGGTCAGCTCCGGCCCCGGTTGCCGGCGCCCCACAGTAGTCGCTTGAACGTCGACCCCAGCTTGGGCTGGTCGGTGTCGTCAGCGTCGGTGTCAGCGTCGGTCTTCTCGGGAGCCTTGGACTCGACAACCGTGGACTCGACAACCGGCTCGGTCTCTACCGCGGGCGCCGGTTCCTCCAGCACGACGACGGCGTCATCCGCGGCCGGCTCGTAGACCACCACCGTCTCCTCGCCAGCGTCAGCGTCAGCGGCGGCCTCGGCTTCGTCCGCGATCTCCTCGTCGGCGTCGGCGTGCTCCACGACCCCGGCGGCTTCGACCCCGGCGGCTTCGGTGTCGACGACCTCGACGTCGTGCTCGGCCTGCACCGTCTCTTCGTCGTTGTCGACCTCGACGATCACCTCGGATGTCTCGTCGATGTCGACGGATTCCTCGTCCTCGTCGTCCCTGGCATCCTCGACAACCTCCACGACGGAATTGACGTCAGACGCCTCGTCGTCGACATCGCCGACCGCCTCGGCGTCCTCGGTGTCGTGCGCACCGGCCACCGTCGCCGCGGCCACGATTCCACTGCCCTTGGCGGCGGCCACCAGGTCCTCAGCCCACTCCTCGACCATCGACTCGTGGCGCGCTTCGATCGGCTGGCGGCCCCGCAGTGACGCCGGGTTCTCCCGGCCCTTCGGCGCCAGCAGCATGTAGACCACCGCACCGATGAACACGAAGGTCGCGGTGAACACGTTGACCCGAATGCCCGCGATCAGGGTGGCGGTGTCGTCGCGCATCAACTCGACCCAGAACCGGCCGACGCAGTAGGACGCCACATACAGCGCGAACAGCCGACCGTGGCCCAACCGGAACTTGCGGTCGGCCCACAGCAGCAAGAAGAACACCAGCAGGTTCCACAGCAGTTCGTAGAGGAACGTCGGATGAACCACCGCGGCGACCTGGCCGGTCGACACACCGTCGAGGGATTGCACATCCACCACACCGTAGGCATCGCGGCGGTAGAAGACCTCCATGCCCCACGGCACGGTGGTCTCCCGGCCGTAGAGCTCCTGGTTGAAGTAGTTGCCCAGCCGGCCGATCGCCTGCGCCAGGACGATTCCCGGGGCGACCGCGTCGCCGAAAGCCGGCAGCGGAATTCCCCTGCGGCGGCAGGCGATCCACGCACCCACACCACCCAGCGCCACTGCGCCCCAGATGCCCAGGCCGCCTTCCCAGATCCGCGCCGCCGCGCCGATGCCGGCTCCACCCGGTCCGAAGTAGCTCTTCCAGTCGGTGAGCAGGTGGTAGAGCCGGCCGCCGATCAGTCCGAACGGCACCGCCCACAGCGCGACGTCGTAAACGACGCCGCGCTCGCCGCCGCGGGCCACCCACCGCCGGTCACCGATGACCAGCGCGGCGATGATCCCGGCGATGATGCACAGCGCATACGCCCGGATAGGAATGGGACCGAGGTACCAGACGCCCTGCCCGGGACTCGGGAAGTAGGCGAGCACGGTTGTCGTCACGTGGCAGGAACCTTCTCTCGAACACCGACGGCCAGTTCCCCGGTCAACGTCCGTACTGCAGCGACTCCGTCGTCGGTCAGCGCCGACACCAGAGCCGAACCGACGATAACCCCGTCGGCGTAATGGGCTATTTCCGCGGCCTGTTCGCGCGACCGCACGCCGAGACCGACACCAACGGGGATGTCGGAGATTTCCTTGATCCGGCGCACCAGTTCCGGCGCGGCGTTGGACACCGCGTCCCGAGCACCCGTCACCCCCATGGTGGAGGCAGCGTAGACGAACCCGCGCGACGCCTCGACGGTGCGAGCCAGCCGCTCCGGCGTCGACGACGGCGCCACCAGGAAGATACGGTCCAAGTCGTGGGCGTCGGCGGCCGCCAGCCACGCCTCGCCCTCGTCGGGAATCAGGTCCGGGGTGATCATGCCCAGCCCACCGGCGGCGGCCAGATCACGGGCGAAAGCGTCAACCCCGTAGTGCAGCACGGGATTCCAGTAGCTCATCACCACGGCATTACCGCCCGCGGAGCTGATGGCCGCTACTGCCCGCAGCGTGTCGCGTATCCGGACGCCATGCTGCAGAGCAGCTTCGGTCGCGGTTGCGATCACCGGGCCGTCCATGCCGGGATCAGAGTAGGGAACGCCGACCTCGATGATGTCGCACTCGCGGCTCATCGCCACCATGGCGTCGATGGAGGTCTGAACGTCCGGATATCCCGTCGGCAGGTAGCCGATCAGGGCCGCCCGGCCTTCGCGGCGGCACGCGTCGAAAATCGGGCCGAGCCGACCCGGGGCACTGTGCTTGGGGGTCATGATGCTCCCGGATTGTCGGCGTCGAACAGTCCGAACCAGCGGGCGGCGGTCTCCACGTCCTTGTCGCCCCGGCCGGAGAGGTTGACCAGGATGATCGCCTCAGGTCCCAACTCGCGGGCCAACTCCACCGTGCCGGCGATGGCATGCGCGGACTCGATGGCCGGGATGATGCCCTCCAGCCGGCACAGCAGCCGGAAGGCGTCCATCGCCTGGGTGTCGGTGATCGGCCGGTACTCGGTGCGGCCGACATCCATCAGGAAGGCGTGCTCGGGGCCTACGCCCGGATAGTCCAGACCGGCTGAGATCGAGTGGGATTCGATCGTCTGGCCTTCCTCGTTCTGCATCACGTAGGAGTAGGAGCCTTGGAACGCTCCCGGTGAGCCGCCGGAGAAGGTGGAGGCATGGCGTCCGGTTTCGACGCCGTCACCACCGGCCTCGAATCCGACCAGACGGACTCCCGGGTCGTCGATGAAGGGGTGGAAGATGCCGATGGCGTTGGATCCGCCGCCCACGCAGGCGGTCACGGCGTCGGGCAACCGGTCGGTCATCGCCAGCATCTGGGCCCGGGCCTCCAGGCCGATCACCCGCTGGAAGTCGCGCACCATCAGCGGGAACGGGTGCGGTCCCGCGGCGGTGCCGAAGCAGTAGTAGGTGTTGTCGGCGTTGGCCACCCAGTCCCGGAACGCCTCGTTGACGGCGTCCTTGAGCGTCTTGGAACCGGATTGGACAGCGACTACCTCCGCGCCGAGCAGCCGCATCCGGGCGACGTTGAGCGCCTGGCGAGCGGTGTCGATAGCGCCCATGTAGACGACGCACTCCAGGCCGAGCAGAGCGCATGCGGTGGCGGTGGCCACCCCGTGCTGACCGGCCCCGGTCTCGGCGATGACCCGGCTCTTGCCCATCTGGCGGGCCAGCAGGGCCTGACCCAGAACGTTGTTGATCTTGTGGGAACCGGTGTGGTTGAGGTCTTCCCGCTTCAGGAAGATCCGTGCTCCGCCGGCGTGCGCGCTGAGCCGGGCAGCCTCGTACATCGGTGACGGCCGGCCGGCGTAGTGGGTCTGCAGCCGGTCGAGTTCGTCGAGGAAGGTCTGGTCGGTGCGGGCCTTCTCGTAGGCGGCGGTGACCTCCTCGATGACGGCCATCAGGGCCTCGGGGATGTAGCGCCCGCCGAAGATCCCGAAGTGGCCCCGCGCGTCCGGATCGTGCGACGTCGGCTCGGCGACGGCCGCACTGGCCCGGGGCAGGGTGGGAATCGAGGTATCAGCCATATCTAGAGTGTGCCGCGAGGATGTCAGCGGACGGGTTTCGGGCAGGACGGATGGGCCCCCGCAGTCACCAGGTCGGCCACCGCACCCCGCGGATCACCGCTGGTGACCAGCCCCTCCCCGACCAAGACGGCGTCGGCGCCGGCACCGGCGTAGGCCAGCAGGTCGGCCGGACCGCGCACCCCGGACTCCGCGACCCTAATCACGTTGGACGGCAGACCCGGCGCGATGCGCCCGAAGCAGTCGCGGTCGACGTTGAGCGTTTTCAGATCCCGGGCGTTGACACCGATCACCTTGGCACCGGCCTGCAGGGCGCGGTCGGCCTCCTCCTCGGTGTGAACCTCCACCAAGGCGGTCATGCCGAGCGACTCGGTGCGATCGAGCATCGACACCAGGGCAGGCTGGTCCAGCGCGGCGACGATGAGCAGCAGCATGTCCGCACCGTGCGCGCGGGCCTCGTGGATCTGGTAGGGCCGGACAATGAAGTCCTTGCGCAGGACCGGGATGGTGACCGCGGCCCGGACCGCATCGAGGTCGGCCAGCGAACCGTTGAACCGGCGCTGCTCGGTGAGCACGCTGACGACCCGGGCGCCACCGCTCTGGTAGGCCCGTGCCAACTCGGCAGGATCGGCGATGGGTGCCAGCTGACCGCGAGACGGGCTGGCCCGCTTCACTTCGGCGATCACGGCAATGCCCGGAGCGCGCAGGGCGGCCAAGGCGTCGCGCGCCGGAGGAGCTGACTCGGCAGCCGCCTTGACATCGGCCATGCTGACGATTGCCTCCCGCGCGGCAACGTCGGCGAACACTCCTTCGAGAATGGAGTCGAGCACGGTTGCCGAACTCATTGCAGCCGGACCCCCTCCTGCATTAACTGACGATCTCGCCGCGTTCCGTGAAAGAGTATCTGCCCGCTAGCCGACATCCGTCACCGCCCCTCGGTCTCGGACCCGGCCGCTCGCGGGTCTGCAGTCACCTCGTGAGTCGGATCGCGGCCCTCGTCCAAGGCGTCCCACAAGCCCCGCTCGGACAGCTCCTCGGCACCCGATCCGACGGCCGATCCGGATGTCGCATATTTGGCCGGGCGGGCGGCTGACACCGCCGCGCGCATCATCAGCACCGCGGCCGCCAGGGCGGCCACCGCCGCAATCAGGGTCACGACCGCACCGGCGATCTGCCGACTACTGGCGACGAGCGTCGCCACCTGCACACCCGCAACCTCGGCGCCGCGCGGGCCGATGTCGTGCATCACGATCAGCGTCATCCCGAGGTAGCCCATCGCCAGGCAGACCACCGCGACCAGCAGCGCCACGACCCGCAGCAGCCAGCCGCGCACGGCCAGCGTCGCCAGGGCCGCGGCCAGCAACAGCACAGCCATCGGCAGCAATGCCGTCGACCAGGCCGCACCGTTGAGCGTGGACGTCTTGGGCAGACCTAAACCGTCGAAGGACGTCACCGAAACCCACGGCAGCCGGGACGCCACCCACAAGCCGGCCGCGGACAGCAGCAGCAGCAGCTGCGCTGCGCGGATCACAGCGCCCTGGGGCATACGGCGGAACACCTGCACGGGCTACATCCTCCCAGACCTGTGCGGGTGCTCTCTCCCACCGCGGTACGGCTAGATTTACAGATATGAAAACTGGTGACCGCGCGCCCGATTTCGCACTGCCGGACCAGACCGGGACGGTGCGCTCACTGTCCGGCCTGCTCGCCGACGGTCCGATCGTGCTGTTCTTCTACCCGGCGGCGATGACCCCGGGCTGCACCAAAGAAGCCTGTCACTTCCGCGACCTGGCATCGGAGTTCGCCGCGGTCGGCGCCTCGCGGGTCGGGATCAGCACCGACCCGGTCGACAAACAAGCCAAGTTCTCCGACTCGCAGCGCTTCGACTACCCGCTGCTCTCCGACGCCGACGGCGCGGTGGCCGAGAAGTTCGGGGTGAAGCGGGGCCTGCTCGGAAAGTTCCTGCCGGTCAAACGCACCACGTTCGTCATCGACACCGACGGCGCGGTGCTCGACGTCATCTCCAGCGAGGTCAACATGGACACCCATGCCGACAAGGCGCTGGAGGTGCTGCGGGCCCGCTCGTCGGCCTAGTCATGCCTCCGGCGCGAGCAGCACCTCGCCGTCGAAGCAGCTGTGCTCGCCGGTGTGGCAGGCCGCGCCGACCTGATCGACCTCGAGCAGCACCGCGTCGCCGTCGCAGTCCAGCCGCACCGTGTGCACGTGCTGGGTGTGTCCCGACGTCGCGCCCTTGACCCAGTACTCGCCACGGGAGCGGGAGTAATAGGTGGCCTGGCGCGTTTCCAGCGTGCGGGCGAGCGCCTCGTCGTCCATCCAGGCGACCATGAGGACCGCGCCGGTGCCGCGTTCCTGGGCCACCGCGGCGAACAGGCCGTTGGCGTCGCGTTTGAGTCTGGCGGCGATCGCCGGATCCAGGCTCATCGAACGCGAACCTGATGTGTGCTTTTCGCTGCGCTCATCGCACGGTTTCCTGATGTGTGCTTTTCGCTGCGCTCATCGCACGGTTTCCTGATGTGTGCTTTTCGCTGCGCTCATCGCACGGTTTCCTGATTTGTGCTTTTCGCTGCGCTCATCGCACGGTAATCCCCTCCGCCGCCATCGCGGCCTTGACCTCACCGATGGTCAGCTCGCCGAAATGAAAGACGCTGGCGGCCAGCACCGCGTCCGCCCCGGCCTGAACCGCCGGTGCGAAGTGGTCGACCGACCCGGCACCACCGCTGGCGATCACCGGCACGGTCACCGCGGCCCGGACGGCCCGTAGCATCGGCAGGTCAAAACCCGCCTTGGTGCCGTCGGCGTCCATCGAGTTCAGCAGGATCTCCCCCACGCCGAGTTCGGCTCCGCGCCTTGCCCATTCGACGGCGTCGATCCCGGTGCCCTGACGCCCGCCGTGGGTGGTGACCTCCCAGCCCGACGGAGTCGGGTCACCACCGGCGGGCACGGTGCGGGCATCCACCGACAGCACGATGCACTGGGAGCCGAACTGTCTCGACAGCTCGGCCAGCAGATCCGGCCTGGCGATGGCCGCGGTGTTCACCGATACCTTGTCCGCACCCGCCCGCAGCAGCGCGTCGACGTCGGCCACCGAGCGCACACCGCCGCCGACGGTGAGTGGAATGAACACCTGCTCGGCGGTGCGCCGGACCACGTCGAGCATGGTCGCCCGGCCCGACGACGACGCCGTCACGTCCAGGAAGGTCAGTTCGTCGGCGCCCTCGGCGTCGTAGGCGGCCGCCAATTCCACCGGGTCGCCGGCGTCCCGCAGGTTCTCGAAGTTGACACCTTTGACCACCCGCCCGGCGTCGACATCCAGGCACGGGATGACCCGCACCGCTACATCGGTCGCGTTCTTTGACATCAGCGGTACTCCTCCGGCGAGCCGACCCTGCGCAGAATCTCCAACACCTCGTCGTGAGCTCCGGGCGCAGCGGTCAGTGTGGAACGGGTATCGGGCGTCCATGACTGGCCGTCCAGTTCGGTGACGATACCGCCGGCCGCCCGCACCAGCGCGGCTCCCGCGGCGTGGTCCCACACCTTGCCGCCGAAACTGATGGCGGCGCCCATGATTCCGGCCGCCACGTAGGCCATGTCGATCCCGGTGGAGCCGTGCATGCGCAGCTTGGAGCACACCCGGCTGACCTCCTCCAGCACGGCCACCCGGTAGCGCCCGGGAAACCGGCCGCCCCAGTCGACATTGAAAGTGCCGAGGGCGACAATGGATTCAGCCAGACCGACCGGACGCAGTTGCGGCTGGGCAACCCCGTCGAGATACAGCGGACCGCCCTGCACGGCGGTGTAGCGCTGCCCGGTGAACGGCAGCCAGGTCAGCCCCGCCACCGGTTGACCCTCGTGCAGCAGGCCAAGCAGGATCGCGGCCATCGGCGAGCCGGCCGCGTAGTTGAAGGTGCCGTCGATCGGGTCGAGCACCCACACCAGCGGCTCGTCGAGGCCGGCGCCGCCGAATTCCTCACCGTGGACGCCGATTCCGGTGGCGTCCTGAAGTTCGGCCACCACCTGCCGTTCGATGGCCAGGTCGACCTCGGTGGCGAAGTCGTTGCCCTGCTTGCGCACCGCGGCATCCGCCCGGTGACCGGCGATGAATGGGACCGCCGCCCGGTCGAGGATGGCGGCGGCTTGGGCTACCAGCGCCTCGAGGTCCGGCACGTTAACCGTTCACCGCGCCCTTCATCGCCGCCAGCGCCTCGGGCAACGTGAAACGGCCTGCGTAGAGGGCTTTCCCGACGATCGCGCCTTCCACCCCCGACTCGACCAGCGTGGCGATGGCCCGCAGATCGTCGAGACTGGAAACCCCGCCGGAAGCGATCACCGGGGCGTCGGTGCACTCGGCGACCCCCTCCAGCAACTCCAGGTTGGGGCCGGTCAGGGTCCCGTCCTTGGTGACGTCGGTGACCACGAACCGCGAACATCCCTCACTGTCAAGACGTTCCAGCACCTGCCACAGGTCACCGCCGTCGCTCTCCCAGCCTCGGCCGCGCAGCCGGTGTTCACCGTCGACGACCTGCACATCCAGGCCGACAGCCACCTTGTCGCCGAACTCAGCGATGGCCTGGGCACACCACTGCGGATTTTCCAGCGCGGCGGTGCCGATGTTCACCCGGGCGCAGCCGGTAGCCAGCGCGGCCCGCAGCGAGGCGTCGTCGCGGATACCGCCGGACATTTCGACGTGCACGTCCAGGACCCCGACCACCTCGGCCAGCAGGGCCGCGTTGCTGCCCCGGCCGAACGCGGCGTCGAGGTCCACCAGGTGGATCCACTCCGCGCCGTCGCGCTGCCAGGTCAGTGCCGCCTCCAGCGCCGAACCGTACTCGGTCTCGCTGCCGGCTTTGCCCTGTACCAACCGCACGGCGCGCCCGTCGACGACGTCCACCGCCGGCAGCAGGATCAGTTCATTGCTGTTCAGTGCCACAATCAGAGCCCCTCGACCCAATTCGCCAGCAACGCCGCACCGGCGTCGCCGCTCTTCTCTGGATGAAACTGCGTGGCCGCCAACGGCCCGTCCTCGACCGCCGCCAGGAACTTCACGTGGTGAGTGGCCCAGGTCAGCAGTGCCTCTGGTGCACCCTCCCACTTCTGGGCGGCGTAGGAGTGGACGAAGTAGAAGCGCGTGTCGGGGTCAAGACCCTTGAACAGCGTGCTGCCGGGGGCGGCGTCGACGACGTTCCAGCCCATGTGCGGGATCACCGGCGCCTCCAGTCGGGTCACCGAGCCGGGCCACTGGCCGCAGCCGAGGCTGTCGACGCCGAACTCCACACCGTGGGCGAACAGAATCTGCATCCCCACACACACGCCCAGCACCGGCCGCCCGGCCGCCACCCGCTCAGCGATGATGCGGTCACCGCCGATACCGCGCAGTCCGGCCATACAGGCCGCGAATGCGCCGACCCCGGGCACCACCAGCCCGTCGGCCTGCAACGCCCGCTCGGCGTCGGCGGTCACCTCGACGTCGGCACCCACTCGCTGCAGAGCGCGCTGCGCCGACCGGAGATTGCCGGAACCGTAGTCCAGGACTACCAGCCTTCTCTTCGGGCCGGATCGTGCTGTCACAGAACACCTTTGGTAGATGGCACGCCCATCGCACGCGGGTCGGGCTCGACGGCCTGACGCAGCGCGCGGGCCACCGCCTTGTACTGCGCCTCGGTGATGTGGTGCGGGTCGCGGCCGTAGAGCGTGCGCACGTGCAGCGCGATGCGCGCGTTGAAGGCCAGCGACTCGAAGACGTGCCGGTTGATGACGGTGTGGTACGGCACGCCGGAACCGGCAATGGTGAAGTCCACCAGGTAATCCGGTTCCCCGGTGTGCACGAAATACGGCCGCCCGGAGACATCCACCGCCGCGTGCGCCAGCGTCTCGTCCATCGGGATGAACGCGTCGCCGAAACGGCGGATACCCTCCTTGTCCCCCAGCGCCTGACCGAGCGCGGTGCCCAGCACGATCGCGGTGTCCTCGACGGTGTGGTGGGCTTCGATCTCCACGTCGCCGCGGGCGGTGACGGTCAGATCGAAACTGCCGTGCACGCCCAGTGCGGTGAGCATGTGGTCGAAGAACGGCACACCGGTGTCGACGGACACCCGCCCGGTGCCGTCGAGGTCGAGTTCGACGACGATGTCGGACTCTCTGGTCTTACGTTCAACCCTGGCGTAGCGGCGTGCCGGCGGGCAGGAGCGCAGCGACTCGGGAGTTGTAGCAGTGTCGGTCATTGCGCTCCTAGGGGATTGGGCACTGCACGAAGGCTTAAGTCGGCGGCGGCCACATTGCGGCTGGCGGTCAGGAAGGCGTCGTTCTCGGCCGGCAGGCCGATGGTCACTCGCAGGTAGCCGGGGATGCCGACGTCGCGGATCAGCACGCCGTCGGCCAGATAGTGCTCCCAGGCTTTGGCGGCATCGGCGAACAGGCCGAACAGCACGAAGTTGGCGTCGCTGGGAATCACCTGGAAACCCATCTGATGCAACGCCGCACTGACCCGGCGGCGCTCGGCCGCCAAATCGGCCACGCTGGCCAGCGTCTCGTCGGCGTGCCGCAGAGCCGCCCTTGCCGCGGCCTGGGTGAGCGCCGAGAGGTGGTAGGGAAGGCGTACCAGCAGCACCGCCTCGATCACCGCCGGCGCCGCCACCAGATAACCGAGGCGCCCGCCGGCGAAGGCGAAGGCCTTGCTCATGGTGCGGCTGACGATCAGCCGGGCCGGATACTCGTCGAGCAGCGCGACGGCGCTGGGCTGGTCGGAGAACTCGCCGTAGGCCTCGTCGACGATCAGCACCCCGCCGGTCATCGAATCCAGTAGCCGACGTAAGTCGTCCAGCGAAATGCTCTGTCCGGTGGGATTGTTCGGGCTGGTGACGAACACGACGTCGGGCCGGTGTTGCGCGATAGCGGCCACCGCCGCGTCGACGTCGAGGCTGAAGTCAGCCGCCCGGACGGCCTGGATCCACCGGGTCTGGGTGCCGTCGGCGATGATCGGGTGCATCGAGTACGACGGCACGAATCCGATCGCGCTGCGCCCCGGGCCGCCGAAGGCCTGCAGCAGCTGCTGCAAGATCTCGTTGGATCCGTTTGCCGCCCAGACGTTCTCGACGCCGACGTCGATGCCGATCCGGGCCGTGAGGTAGGCGGCCAGGTCGGTGCGCAGCGCGACGGCGTCGCGGTCCGGGTAGCGGTGCAGCTGGGTGGCCGCCTGGCGTACCGCCTCGGCGGCGTCGTCGACCAGGGCGCGGCTGGGCGGGTGCGGGTTCTCGTTGGTGTTCAGCCGCACCGGAACGTCGAGTTGGGGTGCGCCGTAGGCGGATTTGCCGCGCAGGTTATCCCGCAACGGCAGGTCGTCGAGACCTACCTGTCGACCTAACGTCATGACCGTCTGTTCTTCGCGCAAGCGCTCATCGTGACTGCCTGTTCTTCGCGCAAGCGCTCATCGTGACTGCCTGTTCTTCGCGCAAGCGCTCATCGTGACTGCCTGTTCTTCGCGCAAGCGCTCATCACCGTTCGAACCTCCGGCGCACGGCCTCGCCGTGCGCGGGCAGGTCCTCGGCTCCTGCCAGGGTGATGACATGACCGGACACGTCCTTGAGGGCGGCCTCGGTGTAATCCACGACATGGATGCCCCGCAGGAACGTCTGCACCGACAATCCACTGGAGTGCCGGGCGCAGCCCGCCGTGGGAAGCACGTGGTTGGAGCCGGCGCAGTAATCGCCCAGGCTCACCGGCGACCACGGGCCGACGAAAATCGCTCCGGCGGAACGGATCCGGGCGGCCACCCCGGCGGCGTCTGTGGTCTGGATCTCCAGGTGCTCGGCGGCGTAGGCGTTGACCACCCGCACCCCGGTGTCAACGTCGTCGACCAGGATGATGCCGGACTGGCGGCCCTGCAGCGCTTCGGTCACCCGCTCCCGGTGGACGGTGCTGGTCAACTGGCGGGCCAATTCGGTGTCGGTGGCGTCGGCCAGCGCGACGCTGTCGGTCACCAGCACGCTGGCCGCCATGACGTCGTGCTCGGCCTGACTGATCAGGTCGGCGGCCACGTGCACCGGGTCGGCGGTGTGGTCAGCCAGGATGGCGATCTCGGTGGGCCCGGCCTCGGAGTCGATGCCGATCTGCGAGCGGCAGATCCGTTTGGCCGCGGTGACATAGATGTTGCCTGGCCCGGTGACCATGTCGACCGGAGCCAACTCCAAGGAATCGGTGTCAGTGCCGCCGTAGGCGAGCAGCGCCACCGCCTGCGCACCACCGACCGCCCAGACCTCCTCGACCCCCAGCAACCGGGCGGCCGCCAGGATCGTCGGGTGCGGAAGGCCGCCGAAGTCCGCCTGCGGCGGGCTGGCCACCACCAGCGAGTCCACGCCGGCGGCCTGGGCCGGCACCACGTTCATCACCACGCTGGACGGGTAGACCGCCGTCCCGCCCGGGACGTACAGGCCGACCCGCTCGACAGGCACCCAGCGTTCGGTGACCGAGGCGCCCGGTCCCAGCTGGGTGGTGGTGTCGGTGCGGCGTTGCTCGGCGTGCACCGCGCGGGTGCGCTCGATGGCCACTTCGAGGGCGGCACGCACCTGCGGGTCCAGTGCCTTCAGCGCGGCGTCGAGTTGGGCCACCGGCACCCGAACCGTGTCGGGGCGAACCCCGTCGAAGCGGGCGCCGTATTCCAGCGCGGCCACCGCGCCGCGTTCGGCGATGTCGTCGACGATCGGCCGGACGACAGGGACCACGGCGTCGACGTCCACACCGCCGCGGGGAAGGGCAGCTCGAAGCTGCGCGGCGGTCATCGTCCGACCGCGCAGGTCAATGCGGGACATCAGGGTGCTCTTTTTTGTCTGAGTCATGTCGCTCGATTGTCCCTGATGGGTGGGGCGATAAGAAAATCGATTTCGCATCGATTGGGTCGCCTCACCGATGCCCGGGCGGTCGCCGCCGGGTTGTCACTGCGTCGGTGCGGCGCGGCGGCATGATGGGGAGTATGGCCGATCACCCCAACAACGCCCCCGGCGTGCCGATGCGGTTCCCGGTGTGGTTCGAGAACTTCCAGATCCGCTACATCAACCCCGTCGCGGTGCCGCTGGCACGGTTCATGCCCGGCATCACCGTTATCCGGCACCGCGGCCGCAAGTCCGGCCAGCAGTTCGAAACCCCCGTGTCGGCGTACCGCAAAGGTGACACCGTCGCGATCATGCTGGGGCACGGCAAGACGAACTGGGTCAAGAACATCCTCGCCGCCGGCGAGGCGGACATCCGGCTGGGTCGCCGCGACGTGCACCTGGTGAATCCGCGGATCGTTCCCGCCGGTGGCGACGACCCGGCCCTGCCGCGGATAGCCCGGCTGGCGGCGCGGCGCGGGGTTGGCGTCTTCGTCGCCGACGTGGCCTGACCGGAGCACACAGGCGGGTGCGCTCAGATGTCCAGGTGTAGACGAAGAGCATCGTCGATGCGGGCCAGCTCCACCGGAGAGACCCGGCCGACAGGCTGCGAAAGACGTTCGATATCAACGGATCTCACCTGTTCAACCTGCGCCTTAGAGTCGACGGACAGGCTGGTTGCCGACGCCGGCAACAACACCTGAAACGGGTAGATCTTGGCGACGTTGCTCGTCACAGGAATCACCGTCACCACACCGCGGCTGAGCCGAGCGGCGGTGACGTTAGCTCTGTCATTACTCACGATGACGGCCGGGCGCCGCTTGTTCGCCTCGCTGCCTCGGACCGGCTCGAACTCGACGAGCCAGATGTCACCTCGCCGCATCACTCAGGCCGTCAGCAGAGGCACCGCCCCAGAGATCTTCCTCCCCGGCCGCAGACCACTCCGCCCAGGCATCTTCATAGTCCTGCTCCAACGCCGGGAATCGAAGCATCCGAATGGCCTTTTGAACCCCTGCCGACCGCGACGGCAGCCCACTGCTTTCGACGTATGCATCCAAAATAGCCAGGTCCTCGTCGGACAGGCTCACACTCATCTTCATACCAAAATGCTACCTGGGTCGGATTGCGGTAGCACCGGGTTAGGGGTCAGAGATCCAGGCCGATGTCGAGTACCTGCACCGAGTGGGTCAGCGCACCGACCGCCAGGTAATCCACCCCGGTTCCGGCGTACTCCGCGGCGGTGTCCAGCGACAGCCCGCCGGAGGATTCCAGCAGCACCGAGGGTGC
>NZ_JBIIOV010000258.1:0-2706 GCF_044342925.1 Mycobacterium sp.
GTCAACTACGACGGCGAGAACAAGAGCCGCACCACCGTCGGCTCCCATGTGCGAACCGGCAGCGACACCATGTTCGTCGCCCCGGTCACCGTGGGCGACGGTGCCTACACCGGCGCCGGCACCGTGCTGCGGCACGACGTTCCGCCGGGAGCCCTGGCCATCTCGTCGGGCCAGCAGCGCATCATCGAGGACTGGGTGCTGGACAACCGCCCCGACAGCGAGTCGGCCAAGGCGGCGACCCGTGCAAAGGCCCAGCGGACGGACCCCGAACAGGCCGAAAAGTAGTAGAACCCCGTACGATGACCGCGTATCGATCCCCCGACCGGCAAGGGCAACGCAGTGGGCACCGAGTGGATTGACAGCCGCAAGAATCTGATGCTCTTCTCCGGGCGCGCGCATCCGGAGCTGGCCGAGCAGGTGGCCAAGGAGCTCGACGTCAGCGTCACCGCCACGACCGCCCGCGACTTCGCCAACGGGGAGATCTTCGTCCGGTTCGACGAGTCGGTGCGCGGTTCCGACGCCTTCGTGCTGCAGTCCAATCCGGCGCCGCTGAACACCTGGCTGATGGAACAGCTGCTGATGATCGACGCGCTCAAGCGCGGCAGCGCCAAGCGGATCACCGCGATCCTGCCGTTCTATCCCTACGCCCGCCAGGACAAGAAGCACCGCGGCCGCGAACCGATCTCGGCGCGACTGGTGGCCGATCTGCTCAAGACCGCCGGGGCGGACCGCATCGTGTCGGTGGATCTGCACACCGACCAGATCCAGGGCTTCTTCGACGGCCCGGTGGACCACATGCGCGCTCAGCCGCTGCTGACCGGCTACATCAAGGACAACTACGCCGGCGAGGACATCTGCGTGGTGTCGCCGGACTCCGGCCGGGTGCGGGTGGCCGAGAAGTGGGCCGACGCGCTGGGCGGCACTCCGCTGGCGTTCATCCACAAGACCCGCGACCCGCGGGTGCCCAACCAGGTGGTGTCCAACCGGGTGGTCGGTGAGGTCGAGGGCAAGACCTGCGTGCTCACCGACGACATGATCGACACCGGCGGCACCATCGCCGGAGCGGTGAAGCTGCTGCGCGAGGACGGCGCCAAGGACGTCATCATCGCCGCCACCCACGGGGTGCTGTCCGACCCGGCGGCTGAGCGGCTGGCCGCCTGCGGCGCGCGCGAGGTGATCGTCACCAACACCCTGCCCATCGACGACGCCAAGCGGTTCCCCCAGCTCACCGTGCTCTCCATCGCGCCGCTGCTGGCCAGCACCATCCGCGCCGTGTTCGAAAACGGCTCGGTCACCGGTCTTTTCGACGGGGACGTTTAATCATTCTCGCGATGAAGGAGCGGGGTGCTCTGGTCGCCGCGGTGGCGATCGGCGCCGCGGTAACGCTGACGGCCTGCGGTGCGAAAACCGCGGACTACTCGCAGATCTGGACATCGAGCACGACGGCGGCGCCGGTGACGACGGCACCCACCTCGCCGACCCCGATCGCCCAATACCTGTCCGGGGTGGGCGTCACCGGTCAGCAGGTGTCGCTGGACACCCTGACCGACCTCACCGTCACGCTGCCGCGCCCGCCCGGCTGGACCACGTACGCCAACCCGAACTTCTCCCCCGGCACCGAGGCGATCGCGCAGAACAACACCTACCCGACGGCGATGGTGATGGTGTTCAAACTCGACGGCAACTTCGACATTCCGGCGGCGCTGGAGCATGGCGACGACGACGCGGAGCTGTCGAAGAACTTCACCCGGCTCAACTATTCGAACGACGACTTCGGCGGGTTCCCCTCGTCGATGATCGAGGGCAGCTACGACCACACCGGCACTCGGCTGCACACCTACAACCGGATCGTCTTCCCGGTCACCTCGAAGTTCGACCGCTATCTGGTGCAGTTCACCGTCACGACGCTGGCCACCCAGGCCGCTGCGGAGGCCCCGGACGTTCAGAAGATTATCGAGGGGTTCTCCGTCACGGCGAAGTAGCAGCTCACGGGCACGCAATTTTCGCTGTAGGGCCGCCGTCGGCTACCCTTGGCAGCGCGTCACGGCGAGGGTGGTGGAACCACCGTTATCGACGAGGCTTCGACATGCTCGTGCCTCCGCCGTGCGGTAGAACCCCCCGGAAGCAAGGAGCATCCACCATGGCCAAAGGCCCCACCACCAACAAGCTGACCGTCGACGTCCGCACCCGCACCGGCAAGGGCGCCTCGCGGCAGGCCCGGCGTGAGGGCAAGGTGCCCGTGGTGCTCTACGGCCACGGCAGCGACCCGCAGCACTTGGAGCTCAGCGCCCGCGACTTCGCCGCCGTGCTGCGGCACTCCGGCACCAATGCGGTGCTGAGCCTGCAGATCGACGGCAAGGAGCAGCTGGCGCTCACCAAGGCGCTGGCGATCCACCCGATCAAGCGCTCCATCACCCACGCCGACCTGATCATCGTCAAGCGCGGCGAGAAGGTGAACGTCGAGGTTCAGGTCGTCCTCGATGGCGACGCCGCGTCGGGCACCCTGGTGACCCAGGACGCCACCACCATCGAGATCGAGGCCGAGGCGCTGTCCATCCCGGAAAACCTGACGGTGTCGATCGAGGGCGCCGAGGAGGGCACCCAGATCCTGGCCGGCGCGGTCCCGCTGCCGTCCGGTGTCACCCTGGTCAGCGACCCGGAGATGCTGGTGGTCAACATCGTCGCGGCGCCGAGCGCCGAGGACCT
>NZ_JBIIOV010000133.1:0-9017 GCF_044342925.1 Mycobacterium sp.
CGAGGGCGGCGGCGAGTCGATCGAGGAGCAGGCCGCCGAGGCTGCCGAGTCCGCGGGCGAAGGCGCCGAGGCCGAGTAGTCGACCGTGGCGGCGCCACGATCGTCTTCAGTGGCCGAGCCGCTGCTGGTCGTCGGCCTGGGCAACCCCGGACCGCAGTACGCCAAGACCCGGCACAACATCGGGTTCATGGTGGCCAATGTGCTGGCCGCCCGTATCGGCGGCCAGTTCAAGGTGCACAAGCGCTCTAGCGCCGAGGTCGTCACCGGACGGCTCGCTCACCGCCTCATCGTGCTGGCCAAAACCCGCTGCTACATGAATGAATCGGGCCGGCAGGTCGGTCCGCTGGCCAAGTTCTACTCGGTCGAGCCGGCGAACGTGATCGTCATCCACGACGAACTCGACATCGACTTCGGCAGGATCCGGCTCAAGCTGGGCGGCGGCGAGGGCGGCCACAACGGCCTGCGGTCGGTGGCCAACGCCCTGGGCACCAAGGACTTTCAGCGGGTGCGCGTGGGGATCGGGCGTCCGCCGGGGCGCAAGGACCCCGCGGCGTTCGTCCTGGAACCGTTCAGCAGCGCGGAGCGCGCCGAGGTGCCGACCCTGTGCGAACTGGCCGCCGACGCCACCGAACTGCTGATCGAGGCGGGCCTGGAACCGGCGCAGAACCAGGTTCACGCCTGGTGAGCGGTGACCCTGCAGGCGGCTGGTCGGTCAGAAACCGCCCTGCGCCATCAGCCACGGAAACACCGATTGGCTGTTGTTCGGCGCAGGCCTGGTTCCCTGCATTCCGCCCTTGAATGAGACGGTGCCCTGGGTCTGGCAGACCCCCTTGAAGCCAGGTTGCCGGCAGGTCTCCCGGGCATTGGCCACCGGTGCCGAAAGTCCAGCCGCCACAACCAAACCCGCC
Source organism: Mycobacterium sp. (assembly GCF_044342925.1). Taxonomy (GTDB): domain Bacteria; phylum Actinomycetota; class Actinomycetes; order Mycobacteriales; family Mycobacteriaceae; genus Mycobacterium. The sequence continues at coordinate 909 of NZ_JBIIOV010000133.1, forward strand.
ATCAGCACTGCCGCCTTGCGAGCCGTCATCGTGTTCCTTCTCTCTACCGTCGCTGCTGTACGCTCTGTCATCCGGGCCCTCATCACGGGCACGCCGACACGACGACCACGGCGTCCGCGCCCTCGGGCGTGCCGTTGGCCATGGCCTTGTTCAGCGCATCCTGACGGGCGGCCTCCACAGTGGGGCCCGCACCGCCGGCCACGACATCGGTCAGATCCGACGCCACCGAAGCGATACACAGGTTGTCGTTGGTGACCTCGTCGGCGGTGCAGTTGACGCCGCCGGCAGCCTGGCAGGCCGCGATGACATTGGCCGAGGCCTCGTCATTGGTCGCGCCGGTCGCGGTGAAACCCACGATCGCGTTGATGAAGGCGCCGGTGCCGACTGCCACCGAGGTGTCTTGTTCGACGACGCCGTCCGGGCCGCCGGCCCATGCGATGCCAGTCGAGGCGCCCCCGACGATAACGCCCGCAGCGACGACTGTACAAACCATTCGGGTCCTGCCCATATCGGTCCTCTCCTGATATCCGTCTCTAGGTGACCAGCGTCAGCGACGTGGAGCGCCGCAGCTTGCCGGACGGGGTTTTGGGGATGGTGCCGGGACCCAGCACCACCACGTTGCGCGGACGGACGTCAACCTCGGCGACCACCTCGTGAGCAACGGCCTGCTCGATGCGGCGCACCTCGGCCGGGTCCTCCCAGGCGTTGGATTCCACAGCCACCGCAAAGGTTTCACGGGAGTGCCCGGCGTCCATTCGCACCGCCACCGCGCAACCGGGCCGCACACCCTCGACCCGGCCGGCAGCCCGCTCGATGTCGGTCGGGTAGATATTGCGGCCGGCCATGATGATGACGTCCTTGACCCGGCCGCAGACCACCACGTGGCCGTCTTCGGTGAGGTAACCCAAGTCGCCGGAGTCATACCAGCCGCTTTCGTCCTGCGCGGCCACGAAGCCGCCCATGGTGATGTATCCCGGCGTCAGGGATTCCCCGCGCAGTTCGATGATCCCCACTCCGCGGGCCGGCAACACCGTGCCGTCCTCGTCGACGATGCGGGCCTCCAGATCGCGCAGCAGCGGGCCCAGCGTGGCCAGCCGGCGGGTGTTGCCCTTGCTCGCCGGGACCGCCCGGCGCAGCGCCGCCAGCAGGTCGGCGTCGACCTCGTCGACCACCAGGCCGGCGCCGCACTCGGAGAACGACACCGCCAGGGTGGTCTCGGCCATGCCGTAGGCCGGCAGGATCGCGTTGGCGCTCAGGCCGAACGGCTTGCCGGCGTCGAGCAGATCCTCAACGTCGGCCGGGTCGACGGGCTCGGCGCCGGACAACGCGAAACGCAGTGTGGACAAGTCGAATTCACCCGGCTTGGCCTGCCGCCGCAGCCGCTTGGCGAACAACGCGTAGGCGAAGTTGGGCGCCGCCGTCATGGTGCCCTTGTACTTGTCGATGAGCTTGGCCCACAGCAGGGTGTCGCGCAGGAAGTCCATCGGGGTGACCTTGACCAGCTCTGCGCCGAAGTACATCGGGATGGTCAGGAAGCCCACCATGCCCATGTCGTGGAAGCAGGGCAGCCAGCTGACCATGACGTCTTTCTCGACGTCGTATTCCGCGCCGATGAACATCGCCTCGGCGTTGGAGTAGATGTTGCGGTGGGTGATCACCACGGCCTTGGGTGAGCCGGTGGAGCCGGACGTCAACTGCATCAGCGCGACGTCGTCCTCACCGGTCTGGACCGAGTCGACGGGTTCGGCGGCCAGCAGGTCGGCGACCGTCAGCACCAGCACACCGCGCTCCTCCAGCACCGGCGCCGCGGCCAGGAACGGGTCGGAGACGACCACGGCCTTCGCCTCGATCATGTCGATCACAGTAGTGGTGTCCTGCGCCCAGTGCGCCAGGTCGGTGCGCGGGGTGGGCTGGTGCAGCATGGTGATGCTCGCGCCGCGCATCCACAGGGCCTGCGCCACCGGGGCGATCTCGACCGGCGCGCCGGCGAGCACGCCGACGGCGTCGCCGGGGCCTACTCCGGCAGCCGCCAGACCGCCGGCGATGCGGCGGGCCCGGTCGTGCACCTCGGCCCAGGTTTGGCGGACCGGCTCGTGCGGCTCACCGGTGACCATGCCCTTGGTGCTGGTCCGAGCGCTGTGGAACATCTTGTCGGTGAAACGGCTCACGACGATCTCCTCGGCTTCCGGCGCGGCTCCTCGATAACCACAGGCAACTGCCTTTCTCCATCGTCCGCCCGGCTGCGCCCGTCGCCTAGACGGCGCGCCCTGCGAAACGCGGAGCAATTCAGCATCACCGCCGATGATCTTAAACTCTCCTTAAGATTCTGGCCAACTCCGCGCGGGAGTTCACCGGCGTGTCACACCCCGGCCGTCGAATTGGGCACCACCCGGGCGCCGTGCACGGGTCCGTGGGCCACCCGTACCGTGCGGCATACCCCGGCCCCGGCCAGTTCGGAGCCGACGTCGACGGCGGCCCGAGCGGACGCGCACAGGAAGGCGCAGGTTGGTCCTGACCCGGACACGATTCCCGCCAGCGCACCGGCCTCTACGCCGGCCCGCAGGGTGCGGCGCAGGTCCGGTTTGAGGCTCACCGCCGCGGGCTGCAGGTCGTTGCCGAGCAGCGGAGCCAGGGCATGCGGATCCCCGGCGGACAGTGCGGTCAGCAGCGGCTCTGGATCACTGAGGCGGGGCGGTGAACCGCCCTCACGCAGCCGGTCGATCTCGCCGTATACCGCGGCGGTGGACAGCCCGCCCGTACCGAAAGCGAGCACCCAGTGAAAGGTGTTGCGGGCGAGCACTGTCGCCAGTTCCTCGCCGCGCCGGGTACCCAGCGCTGTCCCGCCGTGCAAGGCGAACGGCACGTCACTGCCCAGTTCGGCGGCCATGGCATGCAGATCCCGGCGAGGCACGCCCAGTTCCCACAGCGAGTTCATCGCGACCAGAACCGCAGCGGCGTCCGCGCTGCCGCCGGCCATACCGCCGGCCACCGGGATCGACTTCTCGATGGTGATCTCGACGTCGGGCGCCCGCCCGACGTGCTCGGCCATCAATTCGGCCGCCTGCCAGGCCAGGTTGCGCTCGTCGACCGGCACCTCGGCGGCGCCCTCCCCCACCAGCCGCAGCGACAGCACATCGGCGGTACTGACGGTGACGTCGTCACTCAGCGAGACAGCGTGGAAGATGGTCGCGAGTTCGTGGTAGCCGTCCGGACGGCGGTCACCGACGGCGAGAAAAAGGTTGACCTTGCCGGGGACCCGGACGGTCACCGATCCCGTCGGCACCCATTCCGCAGCGGTACTGCCGTTCATTGGCACCGCAGCAGAGTATCGGTTGGGCGCCGAGGGTCAGCGCAGGTCTGCCGGCTGGTCGGCTGACCGCTCGGGCGCCAGCGTGCCCCCAGAGCGCTGCAGCAGCCGCACGAAGTCGGCGACGGTGAGAGTCTCGCCGCGCCGGGCCGGGTCGATGCTGGCCGACAGCAGCCGCTCAGCGGACTCGTTGCCCGAGCCCGCCCACTCCAGGAACGCGTTGCGCACCGTCTTGCGGCGCTGCGCGAAAGCGATGTCCACCAACTCGAACGCCTGCCGGCGGAAGGCATCGTCCGTGGGCCACGGCGAGGTCTCGTGCCGGTCGACGCGCACCAGCCCGGAGTACACCCGGGGGATGGGCCAGAACACCGTCGGCGAGACCATGCCGTACCGGCGGACGTTGCCGAAGAACCGAATCTTGACGCTGGGCACGCCGTACTCCTTGCCACCCGGCTCAGCTGCCAGCCGCTCGGCGACCTCGGCCTGCACCATCACCATCGCGGTGCGGATGGAGGGGAACTCGGAGAACAGGTGCAGCAGGGCCGGGACGGCGATGTTGTACGGCAGGTTGGCCACGACGGCGGTCGGCGGAACGGCGATCTCGTCGCGGCGCAGCGCCAGGACGTCGTGGTTGAGCACGGTCAGCCGGTGAATCTCGCTGTGCGAATGCTCGGCGATGGTCTTGGGCAGCCGGCTCGCCAGCAACGAATCGATCTCCACGGCGGTCACCGTGGCGCCGCGGTCGAGCAGGGCCAACGTCAGCGAACCCATACCGGGACCGACCTCCAGCACATGGTCGCTCTTGCTGATTCCGGACGACGACACGATGCGCCGCAACGTGTTGGCGTCATGAACGAAGTTCTGCCCCAGCGCCTTACGCGGCCGGAAATCGAGCTCTCGGGCGATATTGCGAATCTCAGTTCGCGTTAGTAGCCGAATTGTCATCTTGCCCCTTCACCGCAAACTGGCCACGCGCCACACCCCTGACGGGCCCTGGTCACTTCAGCGATCGCTATTTGCTCTTCCCTGGTAGCCAAGTCGGCTCTTTCAGAGTAGCGCAGACCGCCGTTGCGCTACCAGTTGGTTTTGGTCTAACCGCACAACCAAAAATCCATTTCCGGTGTTGTTAGCACAATAATTTCCCGATTCGCATGCTGCGATAGCGACCCAGCGGCCTCATTCCGCACCGGCGGCACGTCGGTGCCCGGTTTCGCTCCGACCCGGAGCATAAATTCGCGGGCAGGGACGGTCACGGTATTGAAAACGGGCAACCTTCCCGTTTCCTTCCCGTTAACCGTCGCGACAGCAAAAGTGACGTCCTGTTCCCCAAGGTGCGCCAGGATCATCGGCCGCCTGCCAACTGATGTTCAGCGCGGGGTCCTCGACGCGGCGAGCGCCGAGTACGGGCGCCCGCCAGGGCCGGACAGCCGAACACGGGCGTCCTCAGCAGACCCTTATTCAGACCATTGATCCACTCGATACACCCGACGAGCGGTCTCCGCCGATTCCCGGGCGAGTTCCTCCGCCGGACGATCCAGCAGAGCGGCTAGGGCCCGGACGGTATAGGGCAGGCAGTACGGCTCGTTGGGTGCGCCGCGGAACGGATGCGGAGTGAGAAACGGCGCGTCGGTCTCGACCAGCAGCTGGCCGGGCGGGATCAGCGCTGCGGCGGCCCGCAGGTCTTTGGCGCTGGTGAAGCTGACCGTTCCCGACAGGCTCAGAATCCATCCGGCATCCAGGCAGGTGCGCGCCATCTGCGGGCCGGACGAGAAGCAATGAAAGATCACCGTGTCCGGCGCACCCTCGGCGCGCAGCACGTCGAGCACGTCGGCGTCGGCGTCGCGGTTATGGATCATCAGCGGCTTGCCGAGCCGCTTGGCCAGGTCGATGTGCCAGGCGAAGGCCTCGCGCTGCACCGCCGGTTCGGCGCAGCCGGCCAGCTTGCCCGGCCAGTACAGGTCCATCCCGGTCTCGCCGATCGCCACGACGCGGGGGGTTGCGGCCAGTCGCTCGATGTCGCAGCGCGCCGTCTCGGTGAGCGTCTGGGCGCGGGTGGGGTGCAACGCCACGGCGGCGTAGACCCGGTCATCCCACGCGGTGGCCCCGGCCGCCCAACGCGCCGAGTCCAGATCGTCGGCGATGGTGACCATCGCCTGCACCCCGACCGCCTCGGCGCGGTCGGCGATCGCCCGGACATCCGCAGGGGTGCGCGCCCCGCAGGCATCGAGGTGGGTGTGGGCGTCGATCAGCGGGCTCAAGGGTTCGGGGGCCGGCGGACGCTCCCGAGGTTTAGGACTCACCGCGATCACCCTAAGCGTCCACCGAATAAGGTGTGCCCTGAGATGAGCCAGCCCTTCTACGTGACCACCGCGATCGCCTACCCCAACGGCGCACCGCACGTCGGCCACGCCTACGAGTACATCGCCACCGACGCGATCGCCCGCTTCAAGCGCCTCGACGGGTTCGACGTGCGGTTCCTCACCGGCACCGACGAGCACGGCCTGAAGATGGCCCAGACCGCCGCCGCCGAGGGAATCCCCACCGCCGAGTTCGCCCGCCGCAACTCCGATGCGTTCCAGCATCTGCAGCGGATGCTCAACATCTCCTTCGACCGGTTCATCCGCACCACCGATAGCGACCACTTCGCGGCATCCGCGGCGATCTGGCAGCGGATGGCCGACAACGGCGACATCTACCTGGACTCCTACTCCGGCTGGTACTCGGTGCGCGACGAGCGGTTCTTCACCGAATCGGAGACGTCCCTCGACGCCGAGGGCACCCGGGTCGCCACCGAGACGGGCACTCCGGTCACCTGGACCGAGGAGCAGACGTACTTCTTCCGGCTGTCGGCCTACGCCGACAAGCTGCTCGCGCACTACGAGGCCAACCCCGATTTCATCGCCCCGGAGGTCCGGCGCAACGAGGTGGTCAGCTTCGTCTCCAGCGGCCTGCGCGACCTGTCGATCTCCCGGACGTCGTTCGATTGGGGCGTTCCGGTGCCCGGGGACCCGGCACACGTGATGTACGTGTGGGTCGACGCACTGACGAACTACCTGACCGGCGCCGGCTTCCCCGATACAAATTCGGCTCTCTACCAACGGTATTGGCCAGCCGATCTACATATGATCGGCAAGGACATCATCCGCTTCCACGCCGTCTACTGGCCGGCCTTCCTGATGTCGGCGGGAATCCCGCTGCCGCGCAGGGTGTTCGCGCACGGGTTTCTCTACAACCGCGGCGAGAAGATGAGCAAGTCGGTCGGCAACGTCGTCGACCCGGTGTCACTGGTGGAGAGCTTCGGGGTGGACCAGGTGCGCTACTTCCTGCTCCGGGAGGTGCCGTTCGGCCAGGACGGCAGCTACAGCGAGGACGGCATCATCGGCCGGATCAACACCGACCTGGCCAACGAACTGGGCAACCTGGCGCAGCGGTCGCTGTCGATGGTGAACAAGAACCTCGACGGCCGGGTGCCCGAACCTGGCGAGTTCAGCGCCGAGGACACCGAACTGCTGACCCTGGCCGACGGCTTGCTGGCCCGGGTGCGCGAGGCCTTCGACGCCCAGGCGATGCATCAGGGCCTGGAGGCGATCTGGCTGATGCTGGGGGCGGCTAACCGGTACTTCTCCGCCCAGGAGCCGTGGGTGCTGCGCAAGTCCGAGGCCGAGGCTGATCAGTTGCGCTTCCGCACCGTGCTCTACACCACGCTGGAGGCGGTCCGGATCGCCGCGGTGCTGATACAGCCGGTGATGCCGGCTTCCGCGGCACGGCTGCTGGAACAGCTCGGCCAGTGGCAACAGTACAACCGGGAGTTCGCGAAGTTGGGTACGCGGCTCAAGCCGGGCACCATGTTGCCGCCACCCACCGGGGTGTTTCCGCGTTACGAGATCAGCTAGCGGCGTCTGCGCCCCGCGACCCCCGCCGGAAAGGCAAGCTATGGCGATGCGCTGCGAGCGGCTGGGTGACCTGGGCTCCCCCGCCGACGTGCTGCGCGCCGTCGACGCCGGCGCCCGCCGCCACCGACTGCCCCCGCCGGCAGCGCTGATCGGCGAATGGTTCGGCGCCCGGGCGGTGATCGCCCCCAGCGTCGCGGTCGTCCCGGTCGACCCCGCAGCGGTGTTCGATGTCGCCCCCGGGAATCGCACCGACGCCGTCGGCGGCGGCTGGATCGGGTACCTGTCCTACCCGGATCCCGGGGCGGACGGCGCGCGGCCGCGTATCCCGGAGGCCGCCGGCGGTTGGACCGACTGCGTCCTGCGGCTCGACGCCGCAGGCAGCTGGTGGTACGAAAGCCTCACCGGCACAGAGCTTCCCGACTGGATCAGCGCGGCACTGCAGTCACCGGTGGAGCCCGGCCGATGTGACATCGCCTGGAGTGAGCCCGACCCGGCCCGGCACCGCGCCGGCGTGCTGGCCTGCCTGGAGGCGATCCGCGCCGGGGAGTGCTATCAGGCGTGCGTCTGCACGCAGTTCACCGGGACCGCCATCGGATCGCCGGTGCACTTCTTCGCCGATGTCGTCGCCCGGACCGCACCGGCGCGCGCGGCGTTCCTGGCCGGGGACTGGGGGGCGGTGGCGTCGCTGTCGCCGGAGCTGTTCCTGCGCCGCGCCGGCGAGGACGTCAGCTCCAGCCCGATCAAGGGCACCCTGCCCGCCGACGCCGACCCCGAACAGCTGCGGGCGTCGGTGAAGGACGTCGCGGAGAACATCATGATCGTCGACCTGGTGCGCAACGACCTGGGTCGGGTGGCGCGGACCGGATCGGTGACGGTGCCAGAGATGCTCGCCGTGCACCGGGCACCGGG
>NZ_JBIIOV010000251.1:0-2952 GCF_044342925.1 Mycobacterium sp.
TGAACAGCGCGTTGCCGGTGAGCTCCCGCAGCGGCCTGATCTCAACACCCGGCTGCTTCATGTCCAGCAGGAAGTAGGTGATGCCGTTGTGCTTCGGGGCGCTCGGGTTCGTTCTGGCCAGCAACGCGCCCCACTGGGAGAACTGCGCCGCGGTGGTCCAGATCTTCTGGCCGGTGATGCGCCATCCGCCGTCGACCTTGGTGGCCTTGGTGGTGAGGCTGGCCAGGTCCGAGCCGGCGCCGGGCTCGGAAAATAGCTGGCACCAGATCATCTCGCCACGGAAGGTGGGCGGCAGGAAGCGCTGCTTTTGCTCATCGGTGCCGTAGGCGACGATCGACGGGATCAGCCAGGCGGCGATTCCCATGTTGGGCCGCTTGACCCGGCCGCTGGCGAACTCCTGGGAAATGATGATCTGCTCGACCGGGTTCGCGGCCCGGCCCCACGGCTTGGGCAGGTAGGGCAGCACCCAGCCGCCCTCGGCGAGGGCCGTGGTGCGCTCCTCGCGCGGAATATCTTTCAGCGCAGTCACTTCCGAGCGGATTTCATCCCGCAACTTCTCGGTGTCCGGGTCGAGGTCGATGTCCAGCGGCCGCATCCCGGTGGTGGTCGCGGTGTCGAACACCTTCTGCCGGTACTCGCCGGACCGTCCGAACGCGGCCACCAGTCCCAGGGTGTGCCGGTAGTAGACGTTGGTGTCGTGCTCCCAGGTGAAGCCGATGCCGCCGTGCACCTGGATGCAGTCCTGGGCGCAGCGCTGAGCGGCGGCGGGGGCCAGTGTCGCGGCGACCGCGGCCGCGAACTCGTAGTGGGTGGCCTCGTTATCCCAATCCTGCTCAGCCGCTTCGTCGATCGCGCGGGCGGCGTCCCACACCGCCGCGGTGGCCCGCTCGGTGGTGGCGATCATCTCGGCGCACTTGTGCTTGATCGCCTGGAACTGGCCGATCGGCCGGCCGAACTGCTCGCGGATCTTGGCGTACTCCGAGGCGGTGTCGGTGGCCCAGCGCGCGATGCCGACGGCCTCGGCCGACATCAGCGTGCTGACGATGGCCCGGCCGGCGGACTGGGAGACGTTGGACAGCAACCTTTCGGCGCCGACTTCCACCCCGTTGGCACGCACATGCGCGACGGGCCGCAGCGGGTCCACCGAGCGCAGCGGCACGATCTCCAGCGCATCGGCGTCGAGCACCGCCCATTCGATGCCGCTGTCGATGTTGACCGGCAGCACCAAGATCGACGCCTGGGCGGCGGCTGGCACCGAGCGGGCCTCGCCGCGGATGATCAGGGTGCCGTTCTGGCGCTGCGCGGTCAGGTCGGACTCCATCGCGAACGCCGCGATGGTCTCGCCGGCGGCGAGCTCACCCAGCAGCTTGGTCTCCGGATCGTGCGCGGCGATCAGCGCGCTGGCGATCGCTGATGGAACGTACGGTCCCGGCACTGCGCCGTGGCCGAACTCCGCGATCGCGATGGCCAGTTCCACCAGGCCGAAGCCCTGCCCGCCCACCGCCTCGGCGAGATGCAGCCCGTTCAGACCCTGCTCGGTGGCCGCCCGCCAGTACGGCGGCGGATTGTCCAGTGGGGTCTCCAGCGTCGCGTGCAGCAGCTCGGCCGGGGCCACGCGGCGCACCAGCGCGCGCACGGAGTCGGCGAGGTCCTGGTGTTCGGATGTGATCGCGAGGGGCATGGTTGACGTCGCCTTCACTCTCAGGGGAGTTGCCTATTAACCGGTGGGTTGGGACCGAGGGTACTCCCCGCTCACCGCGTTTCCGGTCGGAAGTTCAGGTGGCGCGTGACCAGTCGTCAGGATGACCACGTAGTGGTTTCGCTGACCGGTCTGCGTGCCGTCGGCGGCTGCGAAACGTCGTCCACGGGCGGCAGGCCCACCCGGATCAGCGCCTGCGGATGCGCCTCGCCGTCGAACACCTCGCAGGCCAATCCCAACCGGCTGCGCATGTCGTTCAACGGCTCGGTCAGCGGGCAGCTGGCCAGACCCATCGCGGTCGCCGTCAACGTGATGTGGCTGAGCGCCTCACCGGCGCGCAGTCGCATGGCATCGTTGTCCTGGCGGGTGCCGAGCGCCAGCAGAACCGCATCGTCGTCCGGGTCCCCCAAAGCCTCGGCGAAGCGCAGCGTGACGCTACCGTCCTCATGTCGCACCCACCGCGATCGGGGAACGACGGCCAACTCCACGCCCAACCGCGCCGCGCGGATGTACAACAGCTCCAACGTGGACGGTGGGATCGGGTGGGCCGGGTACCGGCGGATGTCGGCCCGGCGCCGGGCAATGGCCGCGGCCAATTCCAGATGCCCCGGTTGGGGAGGTTGCTCGACGACTTCCAGGATCGCCAGATGGCTGTCGTCGCGGCCGTCCGGGAACCGGCTCACCCGCGGGGACCAGCCGGCGGCGGCGAGCGCGACGACGCAATGGTCCAGGACCGCCCCGCAGCCGAGCAATACATCGCGCCGATCCGACGGCGCTCCACCGGCTTTCCGGCGCCAGTCGGCATAAAGGTGTACCGCGGCATCGTCGACGCGCCACCGCCAGGGCTGCAGATTGCGCGACGACGGTGCGCGGGCGGCGACCTCAAGAACGCTGTCCAGGGTGACCCGGTCCGGCAGCGAAGTCGCCAGTGGTCTCACCTCCGTTGTTGCGCCCCGATTTTTCGATTATGCATCGATCTCGCGATCAACGCCGGTTGATGACGTTGCGCAACTGCTCTCCGTCGCGCAGGCGGCGGCAGTTGTCTATCGCCTCGGTGAGATAGCGGCGCATGGTGTCCTGGGTGTACCAGACCACGTGCGGGGTCAGCACCACGTTGTCCAGACGCAGCAGCGGGTTCTCCGGAGCGACGGGTTCGGTGGCGAACACGTCGAGTCCCGCGGCGGCCAGTCGACGGTTGCGCAGGGCGTCGGTCAGTGCCGTCTCGTCGACGATGGCGCCCCGGGAGGTGTTGA
>NZ_JBIIOV010000252.1:0-2941 GCF_044342925.1 Mycobacterium sp.
AACTCGCATGTGGCCCAACTGGTCACCGATGCGGTGTTCAACGCCGAACATGCCGGGCCGGGGATCCCCGGCCACCATCGGGGCGACCGTGACTTGGAACGGCTGCACCACAACAGAAGTCACAGTGAGTCGCAGGCTCGATGAACGCCCACCACCACGACCACGACGGTCACCGGCACGATCACGACCACGCCCACGATCACAATCACGGCCACGATCACGGCTACCAGCACGGAACCGGGTTGCGGGGCGTCGTCCGGGAGATGTTCGTCCCGCACAGCCACGACCCGGCCGACAGCGTCGATGACGCGCTGGAATCGAGCGCCCAGGGAATCCGGGCGGTCAAGCTCAGCCTGCTTGCGCTGGGTGTGACGGCGCTCTTCCAACTGGCGATCGTGGCGCTGTCCGGCTCAGTGGCGTTGGCGGCCGACACCATTCACAACTTCTCCGACGCGCTCACCGCGATCCCGTTGTGGATCGCCTTCGTCCTCGGCCGCAAGGCCGCCACCAAGCGCTACACCTACGGATTCGGCCGCGCCGAAGACCTGGCCGGGCTCTTCGTGCTGATGATGATCGCCCTGTCGGCGGCCGTCGCCGGCTACCAGGCGGTGCGACGGCTCATCCACCCGGTCGTGATCGAGAACCTCGGCTGGGTGGCGGCCGCCGGATTGATCGGCTTCCTGGGCAACGAACTGGTGGCGCTCTACCGCATCCGGGTCGGGCGGCGGATCGGGTCGGCGGCCCTGGTGGCCGACGGACTGCACGCGCGCACCGACGGATTCACCTCGCTGGCAGTGGTTCTCGGCGCCGCCGGTGTGTGGCTGGGCTTCCCGCTGGCCGATCCGATCGTCGGGCTGCTCATCACCGTGGCCATCCTGCTGGTGTTGCGCAGCGCGGCCCGGGATGTACTGTCCCGCCTGCTCGACGGGGTGGACCCGCGTCTGGTGGAGACCGCTGAGCAGGCCTTGGCCGCCGAGCCGGGCGTGATCGGTGTGCGGCGTCTACGGATGCGCTGGATCGGGCACTCGCTGCAGGCTGATGCCGAACTCGACATCGACCCCGCGATCAGCCTGGAGCAGGCTCACAAGTTGGCACACAACGCCGAGCACAGCCTGACCCACGCGGTGCCGAAGCTGTCGGCGGCGCTCATTCATGCGTATCCGGCTCACCAGTAGGCCGCTACTTCACGTCGAGTTCGGCGTACATGCCGGAGCCGTAGTGGCCGGGGATGTTGCAGATCAGTTCGTATCGGCCCGCCGGCAGGTTCACCGTGATCCACGACCAGGATCCTGGAGCGATCCCGTCGCCCTCGCCGGCGCCACAGGTTTGGGCGGCTTCGCCGAGACTGCCCTCTTCATCCACCCGCCCATCGGCTCCGACCGGCCGTTGGCCCGGCTGCCGGCCAGCCGCCAGCGGCATCACCATTGCTTCGTGTGTCAGACCGCCGCGGTTGGCCACCCGCAGCGACACCGGACCCGCCGGCACCGACATCGGCGTGGCGGCGATGCTCATCATGCCGGCCATGCCTGCGTTCATGCCGTGGCCCATCATGCCCCGGTTCATACCGGGCCCCATCATTCCCGGCCCCATCATGTCGCCCATGTCGGTGAGCGCGACGTCGACGACCGAGCCGGGCAGGGCGGGGGGAGCGCAGAGCGCAGGCTGCGCCGGCGGCGGACCGCCGCCGGTGGCCAGGGCGAGCGCCCCGGTGGTGCCTACGCCCAGAACCACCGAGGCCACGCCCACCAATAGGGCAGTGCGTGGCCAGGATTCGGTCACCGCCCGGTCCCCGAGTGCTCCCGCAGCAGGACCATCCGGCGCTGGTATTCGTCGGCGTCGATCTCTCCCCTGGCGAACCGCTCGGCCAGCAGCAGGCTGGGTGTTGATTGCGGTGGTGCGTTCTGCGGGTCATGGGGCGCCGAGCCGAAATAGCGTGCCGCTGCGACGACCGCCCCGATGACCAGGGCGAAGAACATGATCATCCCCAGGGTCATCATCAGCCAGCCGCCCCATCCCCAGCCGCCGTTCCACATCCAATTACCGCCACACATGGGTGCTCCGATCTCCCCGACCCGTGGGCTGCACTCCCCATGATGCTCCTATTTCCCCGTCGGCGACACGGCTGAGTGGCACCTCGACGCCGAAGGTGAAGACTGGACGTTATGTCCGAGATTGAGTTGGCCGAGCATTGGGACGCGGCGTACGCGCAGGGGGAGACGACCCGCAGTTGGTTCGAGGACGAACCGGTCATGTCGCTGCGGTTGATCGATGCGGCCGCCGCCGGCGCCGACGCGAGTGTGGTGGATATCGGAGGTGGAACGTCGCGTCTGGTGGACAGCCTGCTGACGCGCGGGCATACCGACCTGACGGTGGTGGATGTGTCGGCCGAGGCGCTGCGCATCGCCCAGGTGAGGCTGGGGCCGCAGGCCGAACGGGTGCGGTGGATACACGCCGACATTCGCTCGTGGACGCCGGGCCGGATGTTCGACGTCTGGCACGACCGCGCGGTGCTGCACTTCCTCACCGCTGCCGACGATCAGGATCGCTACCGTCGCAACCTGATTGGGGCGACGCATCCCGGTTCGGTCGCCGTGTTCGGCTGCTTCGCGCCCGGCGGGCCGACGCACTGTTCGGGGCTGCCCGTGGTGCGTCGCGACCCCGCCGGGCTGGCGGAGTTCCTCGGTGCCGACTGGTCGATGGTCGCCCAGGACCGGGAGTCGCACCCCACACCGAGCGGGGGTGTGCAGCCGTTCAGTTGGGCGGCTTTCGTGCGTTCGGGCGGGTGAGGGGCGCAAGCCCGCTAGGCTCTTGCTCTCCGCCTTGCGCTTCGTGGACTTCGGGGAACTGTCCTTCGAACCGCAGCCCAGGGCGTCCCCGGTGGCAGCAGCGTCGTGCCGGACAACAGCCGTTTGAACTCGTCGATACCGGATCGGTTGTTGGA